>JAEOSY010000552.1 GCA_016840125.1 Candidatus Helarchaeota archaeon
AATTTGAAGGGGGAAATGTAAATAGTATCATAATGTCTACGGAACATAGGTGGATCTGTGTCGCGAAACGGGCACATGTTTACATAATTGTCTTATTTTCTAAGACAAAAAGCATTGAACTCAATATCATTCTCGAAAAAACTGAAGAGACGTTAGATAACGTATTGAATATGTTGAATTGAACGGACGTTGAATCCAATGAATGATACTCCCTTAAAATTTGTCTTTAAAATTATTGTAATTGGAGATGGTGGGGTCGGAAAAACGTCTCTGATTAAAAAATACACGCAAGGTACGTTCGAAGAAGATTATATCTCTACGATTGGGGCGCAATTCTCGATTTACAATGAATTTATAAATGGGGATGAATGTGTTTTATATTTCTGGGATATTGCGGGTCAAGAAGAATTTGACTTTTTACGCTCTGATTTTTACGAGGCGAGTAAAGCCGCGATTATTGTGTATTCTCTCGAAGAGAATTCTATTGGAAAAGCGAGTTTAAACAATATAATCAATTGGTATGAAGAAATTCAACAATTTTGTGGCGAGATTCCAGTTATTGTGTTCGCTAATAAAGTGGATTTAATTAACGAAATGACGCTCAATGATTCAGAAATTCAAAAAAAGATTGACAAAAATCATTTTCTGGGCGTTTATAGAACATCTGCAAAAACCGGGAAGGGAGTAACACTCGCGTTCCACCAAATAATCAAATATTTGCATAAATCGTTTAAAAGTACAATGTAGAATTTCATATGACGATATGACGGGGCATGATTGCAGAAGGGGATTCTATTTACTGAGATGTCGGTAAAAATTCTAACTGCTGCAGGCATTCCAGCTTTTTACTACCCAACATATGATATCCATAGGTGGAATAGATGAGGAAAACCGAAATTTGGGGTGTCAGAAATAGGATTAAAACGTAAATTACTAAATAAAATGATGCCAAAAGAGTTTGGATTCATCGCAGGGCTATTTCATTGCGGAGTGTTTACACTGCAATCGGGGATCGATGAAACACTTGGGAAAATTGGATATAGTGAATACATTTTTCCCGCAATAAAAGAATCTATTGAAAAAGCGGAGGAAGTGGGGATTGAACCAATAGTTGGAGAGAATATAGACGATTTTGGAGAACGATTTATGAAATTATTACAGGCTTCATTATTAGTTGAAAGCGCCGCACTAATCAAAAAGTCAGATGCTCTCTATATATTTTCATTAAAAGATTGTTTTATGGCACAAACATCTCATAAAGTAGCGGGTACCAACGGAGTTTGTCCAATGGCAATGGTTATGGCTACTATGATCGAAAAATACACTGGAAAGGAAGTTACTGTCGAATATTCGGAATTAACTCCACATGGAAGTGTAACAAATATTATAGTATCTTAACCGATCCAAGAGAAATCTCACCCTTTCTTCTAAACTCAGTTGAGATTCCCTCGGCGATTTTCTATATAATTTCTTATCCCCCAAGTTCCTCCCAGCACTTTTTTCCACTCCAGTTGGGCGATTTTCTGTTTCATCTGCCAGGATGAACCGAATCCTCACACATTCTCATTTTTCTCTTTATATCCCACGTTCTCATACCTCAAAACATCTCTAATACGACTGAGACCGTGAATCGCTCGGTTTCCTCACTTCTTCGTGCATAAGAGTCCCGAGTGGGGAGTTGGGTCCACACCGCCGAGGATGTATCATCTTGTACGACCCTCACCACAAAGCGATGGCTTATCGTTGAGCCAAGGATCTTCCCTCGCGACCGGCCCAGGAGTTCCACCTGGGTTACCTGCGAGTGCTACCGAGATAACCGGAAAAAAAGAGGGAGAGGTGCGGAGAAATAACAACACCCAATTCACTGTAAAAAAGCGAATATGCAATGAAACACTTGTACCATCGAATTTCCTCAGAAGACTCGCTGCGACAAAACAACACCGCTATGGCTTGAGGGTCTATAGAACAACCAGACACCTGCATGGTTGGACGGGAAAAAACATTTAATGTGGACCCGATAAGGGATTTGCAAAGGGAGAAGATGTGGTGGGAAAGTAGAAATGCAAATACAGGAACCCTTCTGGGATTCCAAAATTGAGACGATGAATCGGGACGATCTAGGAAAGCTGCAATTGCGGCGTCTAAAGTGGCAATTGAAACGGAACTACGAAAATTCGGTATTTTATCGAGAAAAATTCAAGAAAACCCAGATTAAACCTGACCAAATAAACACCCTAGATGACATCGTCAGGGTGCCATTTGTTACAAAACAAGAACTGCGGGAGGAACAAGCGAAATATCCTTCTTTTGGGAGATATATCA
>JAEOSY010000553.1 GCA_016840125.1 Candidatus Helarchaeota archaeon
AGAATAAAGTCCCTTTCTCAGATTTCTCCAACTTAAATAGATTTTTCCATTCCGCTAGTTGCGCAGTGTTTGAGAGGATCTCGTTATAAAATTTCGCCGGGACTTTATCCAGAGTCATACAGTAGTGGGATTTGACAACGAATTTCCGTTTTTTAAACAAAATTTTACGAATTTCCTCGAATTGGATCATCCAATCAAAGATTTTGGAGCAGATAGTTGAAATCACTCTGATTTTCGCAAGATTTTCTTTGAAATTGAAATCCTCTTTTGATAATAAATCCTCAAGTGGTAAAAGGTTCGTCTTTAAATACTCTTTCAATTCCTTTTCCAGAAATTCGCGTGCATTTTCATGAATAAACTCTCCCATTTCCTTCCCTTTGGTGTATATTTTTAAGTGTTTTTTTAACAGAGTAGTTCCATTAGCCGTAGTTTTAAGGAGAGTTTTGAGCGGTTGATTCGGTGTTTCTTCAAGTATTAACTTTTCAACGGAGGTAATAATCTTCTCCTGTGTTTTTACCTTGCTAAATTTACTCTTTTCAGTTTGAGTTAATTGTCGAAAGTTGAAAAAGATTTTAAGCATTTTTTGATCTTCATTAAAGTAAATACTTCCCGCCCCGGGTTTTAAGACAAAATACTTCTTTGAAGTTGTTGTGCTCTTTTCAATTACATTCTCCTTTGAGAGGATAAATTGAATCTTATAGGATTCTATCCCAAATGAATAAATTTTGAAATATCCATCAGTTTTTAGATAGTACTGGTCACGATAAATCCAGTTGGAGGCAATCACACCTCTATTTGTGCCCCCTGCACTTTGTGATATTGTTTTTTGGTTAATTGCTGTAAAACTTCTATTATAATACTGAAAGAAGAAATTGTATAAATGATTAAAGATGTCCTCACGAGTTGTATCGGTTATTTCAAATTTTTGAGTATCGCCAATCAGATCTAGCTCTTTTTTAATAAAATTAAAGATCTCAGTTTCAATAAATTCATTTATCTCTTCTTTTTTCTGGTTTATAATAAAATAGATACCAAAATCTAAGTCGACATCCACTTTAAGTATTCTTTTTAAAAGATCTATAAGCTTTTGTTTATAGGAGATATTCAAAAACGTCACGCCATCTTGTTCTATTTCAAATACCCTTTTATTTCTGCTTCAAGTCTACTCACGGTCGTGAAGATCGTTCCCCCACTTTTATAGATGAAATATTCAACTTGCAAATTGACGATTCCCCCTTCGTTTTCCGAAGATAATCTAAAATCGCCGCGATAGCCGAGGATCCGTTTCCCCTTGCCAAAGGCATATCCAATTTCTGCGGCAGTCCCACTATCTACATCCGGCCCATCTAGGACAGCGATCAACCCATCGGATTCATCAATTAACTGTTGATTATTTGCCCCAATCTCCAGATTTAATTGACGCCATGCTTCACGCTTTTTTACCCCATAAGGTATTGCCTTCACGGCTTCGAGTTTATCTTGAGGTGCGAGTTTCCAGGGATCCAGAACTTCATACCCCGCACGTTCTAGCAGTGGAATAAGTTTTTGATAGTAAAAATCGCGCCCCGCTTCGGAGAAGCCATAGGGCCCGGCTACATAGAGTATCATTTTTCAACACCAAACACTACGAGTGATATTATAAGGTATGTTAGGTTAAACACATTCTAAATTAATTTTTCATCTATTTAAATTTAGAAATTAAATTTTCTATTACTAAAACGGTCCAAAATAAATCTAAAAGATATCTAAATGTCTTTCTTCTTTTTTGAATTTTTGAACTCTTAGTAATTTTTTTAGTTCATTATAAGTTTGTCGTTTTCCACAGCAATAATACATATTTCCCCGAATCCATAATAAGAATATTTGATGATCTGTTAAATACAAAGGTTTTAACATTTCACATTCTTATATTTACTTTTTAAAGAAGTGGAATAGTCTTTCGTTGTGTCGTGAAACATGAATAGGTTCCATAAAAATGTTAATAAAAAAAATTGAATTTTATGTCTCTATTCACAAAAAAAAAAGAATTAAATGGGAATAGACTGTAAAAGGGAGACCGCCCAAGTCTTAGCGTTCACCAATGACAACATCATGGTAATATCCGCGAATTGTTCGTTTATCTTCTGAAATATGGTGTGTACCGCCCCAAGAATAGAGATCGAATTGGACCGCATCGGATACTTTTCAAGGTATTGTAGCATTTGAGATTTCATTTCGGTTCTTTCTTCGCCCTATTCTACTTATACCTGTCTTTAATCCACTTATTCCCTTCTTGACAGTTCTGCCAGCTTTACGACCGACGTTCTTAACACCGCGTCCAATTCCTCGACCGAGCTTCTGCATACCACGTCCAACTTTCTTAAACACACGTTTAACCATTTTAAAAACCCAAACTCTTTAGCTTTTGTTGTAGAAGAAGAGGATTCTATTTAAAAAAACCACTAATTTTTACCATCTTCCCAAATTCTAATTGCCGTTTGGGACCTTCGCTGTAAGTATTCACGAGTGTATTAGGATGCTAAAATAAAAAAATAAAATTATTCAGATGACGCAGGTCTGGTTAGGTCTTAGGTTTGGACGGTTTCTTTTTTATTGACTGAAGTTGTTTACTCTGTTTTCTCGTTTTCATGAAGAGCAGGCCACTTACTGCTGCCAACGCGCCAATTACGATAATTAAAACTATCATTATGGGATCTAATGGACTTGGACCGGGACCTTGTTTTCCAGGGTAATCGGAGGAATTCAAGGGATCCGTGCCTGCAGCTACTTCTGCACTGTCGGAATAGCCATCGTCATCACTATCAGGATTGGTGGCGTTGGTTCCTAAGGATTGGACCTCATAGGTATCATTGAGCCCATCGCCATCCGTGTCAAGGTTCGTCGCGTTCGTTCCCAGGATGAGCATTTCGACCCCATCAGTGAGCCCATCGCCATCAGTGTCGGGGTTCAATGCACTTGTAGGATACATCTGGACTTCGGCGCTATCATTCAAGCCATCATTATCTGAATCACTTGAATATAAGTTGGTCCCTAAGTAGAATTCAGCCTCATTGAGCAATCCATCATTATCAAAATCCGATCCACAATCGAACAAGTTGGAACCCCAAGTAGTGTTGGTGCCCGAATCTCTCGCTTGACCAAATGCGTGAGGGGTTCCATTTAGGTTGTTACAAATGAGATTGTGGTAAATGTAATTATCATCACAATTAGATTCGTAGATATTCACCCCATATTCCGCGTTGGATTTGATGATGTTATCAGTGAGTTGATTTCCATCAGAGTCAGTCATTATGACTATTCCATTATCGGTATTGTTTGAGAGGGTATTATTAGATATTGTATTAAGATTAGAGATGACTGCGATAGTTATTCCATTTCCTGATGAATCTAATGGGTAATTTGCGGAATTGTTATAGATGGTGTTTCCTATCACCCTATTACGGTCGGAAGAGAACCGTATTAGGATTCCATTTCCAGAATATCCGACGGTTCCTCCAGTATTGTTATAAATTTCATTATTGATCAGTATGTTATCATCACACCCATCGTTCAATACGAGTCCATTGCCAGAGTAGTCTCCATCATTCCAGTATCTATTATTATAAATAGTATTGCTATCCAATGTGTTATTAACACAACCTATTAACAACGCGATTCCATTTCCCGCATAAGCGGTAGACATATCGCCTCCTTCATTGTCATGGACGATATTGCCCGTGAGTGTATTATTGAGGCAATACATTCGTAAAAGTATGCCATGACCTGCATTATCGGTTTCACCAAAATTATCATAAACTGTATTATTGATGATGGCATTAAAGCTGCAGTTATAAAGATAGATTCCATTTCCCTGTGAAGTTATACCATTATTGTCCCGGACCGTGTTATTAATAAGCAAACCATTACTCACGTTGTTCAAGTAAATTCCATTATACCCACCGTACACCGTGCAATTCTCGATGACGAAGTGAGCGTCCGTGTTTGAAATGGAAATACAATCACTTCCACTTCCATTTATTACCAGATCTCGAATGACATACGGACTCCCTTCAATGCCAGTCGCGCCTGGCTCCATGTTCGCAGCGGCAAGGGCAGCGTTTCCATCAATTGTCAATGCCGCAGTAGTGAAATTATCATTCAAATCGCATTTGCTTACCTTATTCTTCTGCTCAAATGTAAAACAAATCGAAGTCGAAAATAAGCTCAAGAGTAAAATATATGCGAAAATTTGATGCCTTCGCCTCATTATAATAAATCCTCTTCATTTTTTTTTATCAATATCGACTTTTTTAATTTAAAAATATGGCGATAAAATGCATTTTTCCTATTTATGAAAAAAAGAAACTGTAACAAAGGTCGTGAAACATGAATTTCACGAAGTTAAAAGCAAATATCACTTTCAGATATTTTTCAAAACTAGAATATGCTTCAAACCTGGCATAATTATAGCAAAAAAAGAGTGAAAAAAGATTTAATGGAAGATTTGAGAGAATAAAGATCTCTTC
>JAEOSY010000554.1 GCA_016840125.1 Candidatus Helarchaeota archaeon
CAATGGTGTGCACATAATCCACATCCGATACATAGATTTTCTTTAAACAGTATTCGAGCAGCCTCGTCAGAATGTGCATAATGATGCCAGAGAGCTCCCATTGGACAAATTTTTACACATTTATCACACAAAATGCAGTTTTCTCTTATAAATTCGGGTTTGAAGTTACTTCTAGCAAGAGCAGATGGATTTTGATATTCCTTCAAGGCTTTAATTACTTCACAATGACAAGGACAACAATTACAGATCATCATTGGCGCATCTGGACCAGAAGCATTATTTATAGTATGAATAAGTCCATTATCTTCACATTTTTTGATAATTTCTAGCGCTTCTTGTTTTGAGACTTCCCGACCGAACCCATAGGGTTTTAGGGCTTCCCCTGCCATATTCAACGCCATACAAACGTCATCTTTCATTTTTTCACATTCATCTCCGAGAAGAGAATGGATAGTTCTGCAAGCGCAGTTTATAACCGTGATATTTGTGCATCGATTAACATAGGCCTCAATATCTTCATAGACAAGAAATTTTTGACCAACATCTTCGATCTCTTGATTTATCTCAATACTTTTTTCTTTTAATGAACTAGATGGTAAGTTTCTAAAGAATGGATAACCACTTGCAAACCATTCCGGTGCAATTTTCCCAAAATTATCTTGAAGTAATTTTGCCCCTAACTTCATTTCTTCTTTATCCTTTCCAGCAATAAAGTAAAATTCTATGAGACCGGGCATAGCTGGGAAGATACCAAATTTTTTACCCATTTTTAAAATAACGCCTCTTTCAGCCATAGCATTACATCGTTCTATGACTTTTTCCAACGGAACTCCTGTAATTTTGGAAATCTTTTTTGGAGATTTCAAATCGAACATTGGTTCTCTAAACACAGAAATAATTTTTACATCGTTTTCATCTGCATAAATAATTTTAAGGATATCAATTACGCTCTTATCTTTGGGTAATTTTAAAGGCCAATTTTTATTCATAGAGAGCCTAATATTTTCATATACTTCATCATCAACAGGCAAAGAATCACAACCATAACTAAGTTTCTTAGATGTAGTAATTTTCGATAGATTGATTATATTGCTATTGTCTCATAACCCTCTATTTATAGTATTTTGACAGGTTGCCAATTATGGTAATCGATAGCGGTATTATACAGCTCAATACCATCAACTTTGAGATAGAGATTGATTTTAAAAAGTTGATCCAAGTGAATGTGTCCATATACAACCTTATCAATTATACCAGATTCTTCAATAATGGAAAGAAAATCGTCTTCTGCAAAGGATTCTTCAGGATTGTGGAAGATTTGAGAACAGGGCGGAAAATGCATGAGGCAGATCCCAGTTTTAAAATCCTTACGAGCAAGTTCAGTTAAACTCTTCTGAAGTAATTTCAGCTCACGTGCTTTCCGGGTGGATTCACGATTAGTCCCACATGCACCACAGATACCAACGTCTTCTAGAACAAAGGCTCTACCACTTAGGAAATAGAATTTGGGGGTATTAAATAATTCTTGCATCTTATTGATTTCAGGAATCCAGGGCCAATCGTGATTCCCCTCAACGAAACAAATTTTCTTCGCTTGAAAGGCTTGAAGAGTTTGAAATTCTTTGAGAACTTCTGAGAAATCTTTGCCCCAAACTAGATCACCCGCTATGAGAAGAAGATCTACGGGGGGACTTTCAGCTTTAAGGTTTCGAGCGACTTGCTCAATGTAGTTTGGAGGATAATGGAACCGCTCGACCATTTTTTGGAGATTTCCGAGATGGGGATCGCCGATTGCTAGAATATTCATTTTCAAGAACTAGGTAATCTGTTGGAGGAGGACCTTAATTGAGTCATGCTCTTCAATAGTATCCAAAATTTTAATCAGTTCTTTAGTTTTCGATGAATCATTGCCGATATAGGCAGATTCCTGTTTAAATTTATCGATGATATACTGTTTATCATGGTTTCCGGGAGCTGCTTTTGCAATCGTGGTGGAAGCCTTATATTTCTGCCCATCTTTCATCTTTACAACAACTTGCGCTCCAAATTCCCACTTAAAATCGCCTTTAATTGTTTCAAAGAGAAGGTCATTATAGTTTTGCTTGATCTCCATCAGATTCATCCCCTTTGGAAGAAAAGATTGAAAGATCTGGATTGTCATTGCCATATCCGTTTCTACCTTCACTTTTTTAGCTAATTTATGGACTTTGGGGTCCAATGTGCGATTATCCAAGAATTGTTTAGGAGTTAGTTCTCTGTCAATTAAGGCAACCGCGATATTGTAGGGGACATGAAAGTTCAAAATAACATAGGAAGAGTCTGATTCCTTCAGCCCCTCGAGAGTAGATGCGGGTCGATTCGCAAGGTCCATGCTGATGGTTCCGAGGCCTGGAAGCTTGACTTTTACAGCTTTCACGTCATCCGGATTTAATTTGGGATTCTTTTGAAGGATTTCAAAGACGCAGTCAAGCGGTGCGTCTAGATAGGCACAGCCAGGATATAATTTAAAGGATAAAGTGTTGGTTAGCCAGCGGTCATAACCCAGTTTTTCCACAATCCGTTCCGGGGAAGGGGAATCCGCCATGAGGTGGCAGAACCCATCTGGTGGAGAGAAGATGTTATGAGATCCTGTGAAACCTTTTGCCGCAAGCTGGCAAGCAATAATTCCATTCTGCGCAGGAAGGGCAGAAGTGAGCACTTTGGTATGAGGCCCGAAGAACCCTCTTAAAATAGGATATTGTGGAAGGTACGCAGCAATCCCAATTGCATTCAGGAGCTGTTCACGCTCCAGATTCATAAGTTTTGCGCCAATTACCGCTGCAGTAATGGGATGAACAAGCGGATCCATCGTTTGACCAGTAGTCAAAGATGGAAAGAGACTTAGTCCAATACGACAACTAATTTCGTTCCCTAGAAGCATCCCTAGTAATAGATCTTTTCCTGAAAGTTCCAGCACCTCGGTGTAACCGAGGCTCACGGGAACGGTTGTGCAACCTACATGCATTGGAATCGCATAATCCTCATAATCTAGGGCCTGAGCGAAAACTCCATTCACAAGTACTGCTTTATCAAGTCCCACTTTCGTCTTAGTTGTCAGGATACTTGCAGGAGGAGATCCACCAGCATCCTTGAAGGTTTCAAGAGCAATCTGCCCTGGACGCGTCTTGACTCCTGCGAAAATGGTAGCGATCATATTCATCAATTGCATCTTACCCAGACGCAGAATTTTATCAGGAATATCACTAAACTTCATGTTATACGCATAATCAGCCAATTTTTCTGTAATTGTAGCCAAATTCATCTTACCTCCTATCTTGCAGCTAACATCCCAACCATAAACGCGGACATTAAATTATTACGAACTCCTTTCACAGTGATTTTACTATTTACCCATGATTCGGCAAAGGAGAGTTTCCCCTGTAAAAATTCAAGGAAATTTTCTGTGGAGGCTTTAAGTTCAAGTGTGATCGGCTGAACTTTTCCTTCCGAAACGGATGATTTTAAGTCACGAATGAGTAAAGTGTAGGATTCACCATCTTTAACATTAAAATAGACATTGCCATTACTTAATGGGAACATAGACCGAATAGAATCCCCTAACAATCCAGAAAAGCGACTCAAGGTTTTCGCCGATTTTTCTAATTTATGTTTAATACTCATTTCAAACACATCTCTAACTATTCTTGATAGCTATTTCGTCTTTGAAAATATAAATGTTTCAAAATTACTCCGTTTTGGTTAAAAAAAAGGAAATTTGAATTATATCTCAATCATAGAGGAGAACTGAACCGAGTTTTTATTGAGGGGGTACAACTTCGTAGTCGCGCATGAACCCTTCGTGTTCCAACGTAAGTATTTCCAGACCTTCATCCCTTTGAGAAATATTTAATGGACTTAAAGCGGAGTATTCTGATGGCCAACACCGGAATACCATAAAAGACATAGTTTTTTGTCCATCACTATTAAAAATATCTATTACTATATCCTTCCGAAAATCTTTGAGTGAAACTTCATTGCCGCTTCCGCCTTGCCAGTTATAGACCTTGTTGACCCATTTCTCAAAATCACTGTCATGTTTCCTTCGTCGTGTAAGTACTATTGGTTCATAGAATGTTGCTCCAGGAGATCTCAGATTTCTACTAGGATGAAGACCCGCGCGGTAAAGGAGCACTTCAGTAGTACGTGATAAGCCACTAATTTCGATAATATCTTTGATGTACTTCCCATCCCATTTGACACGAAATTTAGGGTAGCTCAAATTTGTTTCTGGTACGGCTGGTTCTTCGGTACGTGATGTTCGTTTAACTTCTCGTGAGGGATCGATCGTTTTTCTTCTTTCAAATTTTGACATTAAATCACATCCTTACTCCTTTTATGGATATGTATAGGAGGGTTCTGAGGGCTCTGCTACGGCTGCGTCGCGGGCCCAGCCCTCGTGTATTAGTACCAGCTTCTCTATTGCAACGTCTGAATCATTAGCGTCTAAGTCTCCTAAAGGATTATACCTAATCGGCCAGCAATTGAAGACCTGATAAGCCATAGCTAGCTGTCCAGCTTCATTGAAGAGCTCTATAACAATATCCTTTTTATAGTTTGTAGGTTCAGAGTTATCCCCGAGCTGCCATACTTTATTCGCCCATTGTTCAAACGTTGTATCGTGTGTCCGTCCTCGGATTAGAGTGATTGGATCGAAAATTGTTCGTCCAGGGGAGAATCTATAGGGATTTCTTTCATTGACACTCGTTTTCTGGGTAAGTGTCCTGCGAACTAGCCCAGTAACTCGAATTAGGCCAGGAACAACTTCTCCATCCACTTTTACTCGAAATTTAAAATTTTTGTACGGATCAATCCGATGAACATTTACGGAAAATTCAGGCATATTTAGCATCTTCCTTTTGTTTGTAGAAGTAGCTATTGTTTATCCTTGAGAACTTAAGAATTTATAGGTCGATTATGTTATCGGGAAAAATTGAAGACGAATGGCAAACATTGAGCAAGGAAGAACCGAGCGTCGATTTGATTTCTAAATCATTTCGGTTCTAAATTCGATTTTAAGATTAATTTTATACGTTCATCAAGAGGCATTAATGGATCGTGGTCATACCCAACAGAACTTTGATACCAGTAGTGTGTTGTAGCATAATCAATCCACCCCCTCCCTTTCGCGGCTAACTTCGCCATTCGTTTTTCAAACGTCTTAAAGAACATCTCATTCGCCCAATTTATGCGAAGATCTAGGCTTTTATTGAATCCAATCGCATTAGAACCTCGGAACCGATATATGCTCAACAAAGAGGGCTTCTTGGGTTTGACGTAATTGATTCCATTATAAAGTCCTTTAAATAAATTCTGAAACCCCCAGCTAAATCCAAATGAGTCTTCCGTACCTAAATAATCTACCGTTGGCTGTTCATCACCATCTATCCGAATCTCGTTATTTCCTTCCATAACATAATGGAATCCTTGAAATTTGGGTTCATCAGTGGAGATACTATAGGTCCTGCCTAATAGATGTCCTTTCCCCTTTACATGGAAGAATTCCTTTTCAGTGGTGGCACCTAACTGAAAGGCAAATCTTTTCCATGTTGCGTGAAGGTAACCTAAATTAGACTCCCATGATTCGAGCCTCTCAAACTCAACAAAGCTGTAATTAATTATATCGTATTTCGTCTCATTTACGATAACGACACGAGCGGACTGCGCGAATGGCATGGGAATAAAAGAGTTATAGCTTTTTGGGGCTTTTTCAATGAAGAAGCTGGTAAATTCATCAGCGCGTCCTAAACATCCGTCCGCAAAGAAGTCACCTAGGGGAACTCTAACCGATGGGACAGGATTATCATTGAAAAAGATCTCAAGAATTAATCCCCTTACACTTAATCCCTTTCGTAATTCTCTAGGAATTGCAGGATCTTGAACAAAATGCTGGGTTGAATGAATATGTGTTATAACCGCTGGTCCTTTTATATTTGCTATCGTCATTGTTTTGCCAGCATCTAAGGATTCAAGTTCTGGATAGGAATCATATTTCCAACCTCCATTACACATCCCAAAACTATATCGTTTTTTTAATTTGGAAATCGTTCGCCATTCTAACATCATTTATGAGCCCTTCTTACCTTAAGTGTAATAATTTATTATAAAAGTTCAAACTAAATTAGAATCTCCTATTATTTTTATTTTAAGAATTTATAGGTAAAAAATTAAGTGGGTTGGAGGTTACACGCGAGTAAAAAGGTTGGGGGTTAATCTTCCACAAAGTGGTTCCGAATCATGGTCTTCATAGGAGCAAGAATATCAAGGTTGCCGTCCCACCGTGAGATAGTTTCCCAGAAGACATCTTGAATTTGCGCAGTAAGTTTCTTCAATTTGGTTCGAAGGATATTGAGATCCTTATTAGCAAGCAAAGCAACAAGAAATTGGTTATCATAGGCATATTCGAAGAGAAGTCTTTTATCGGCATGATCTATACTTTTTAATTGCTGATTACTCCCAATCATCTCTTTTAAAATGGCAGTAATACCGGAAATCCCTCCAGCTAAGAGATCTGGGGAATCTATTTCGCCAGATTTGGTGAATGAGTAATCAGACATCGTGACACCGCTATTTGAGATCACATAAAGGTGAATGATTTCTTTTCGCCATTCCAACTCATCCGAGGGAGGAAGAGACTCTTTCATAAGTACGAAGGGGATGAGAGACAATTCACTCACAATGAGGACGGCAAGGATGACTAAAAGGTCCATTTCGACAATGCCAGATGTTATAGACATACCTAAAAGAAAACCACACGCTCCACCGATCCCGAGCGAGCTCCAACCGTACCCATTGAACCGAGCAATTTTGTTTTCTGGAGCCAAATCAGTCCATACACTAAGATTGATTACAACAAAAACCGTAACTATAAGGGCGTAAAGTACTACGCTAAGAAGTAGGAATGCATCAATATCCCAGAGAGGAAACATAACTAACACAACTGGGATTGCTAAGTTCACAGCGAAGAAGATAGGTTTGCGACCTGTTTTGTCCATAAGTTTTCCAAGAATTGGACTCATCACCGCGGCCATCGCGCCTATCCCGAGGAAATCGAAATTAACCAGGCTTGTCCCAAAGCCAAACTCACTAACGAAATCATAATAATGATTGACATTCCCCAAGTAAACGCTATCTTGGAATAGCACGAGAACTTCAGCAGAAGGGTATGTGCCCAGAAGGTAGATAATAATTCCGAGAAAGACTCCAAATATGAGGGTACTGAAGTAAAAGACGAACCCATTCCGCTTGACATCATAGTTTCGAGGTATAACCATTCTTTGTTCCCAGGTGAGCTCGGTTTTCCCTGATTTGCAAATAAGGAAACTCCCCAAACCGGCTACCATACTAAGAATGGCGAGAAGTGCTAAGTTGAGGAAAAGATTATAAAACGAAATGAAAGCTCCGCCGGCTACGATGACCCACCCAAAAAAAAGATAGAATGCCGTGGAAAAGCCCCGGTGATTCATTTTAGCATGAGAGCTAATGTAGCTTGCGGCGATAATTGTGTTAACAGCAGTCACAATTGCTAAAAGAACAACAAGAATAAGTATGAGCGTGAGGTTTGGAATCGCATAGATTAACCCAATAACAAGAAAGCCCCAAATTACATAGGAGAAACACAGATACTCCCTCGATTTCTTAACTTTATCGATGAAAAATCCCATTACGATACAGGACAGCCCAAAAGGTCCCCAAAACAGTAATAGATAGGCGGTCGAAAATCCAGGATATGGACTCTCAAAGATGTTAATGAGCGGGACAAAGCCAAGGCAAATCGTGGGCATTAACCCGATCGATCCGAGTAGGAAGGATAACACGTGTTGGAAGTTCAACTTGGGCATTTTGTCACTACCTCCAATGAATTGAATAATGATTTCTTTTTCATAGCTTAAGAATTTAATTCAATCAGAATTGTGTAGCTATTCCAATGAAGAAGGTATTTAAAGGAGTGGCGTTTATTTTTCAAATCTAATTGGCTCAATTGAATGAAAATGACTGAAAAAACTAGGAAGAATATTTGGAAAATATATATTTTCAGGTTTTGTATTAGCCTCCATTTCATAGGAGGGGTACTCGTCCCATTCTTTACAGATTGGGGGGGGATTTCCTTTACGGAGATAATGTTTCTTCAGGCGTGGTTTGTGTTTTGGATCTTTATATTAGAGATGCCCACAGGGAGCGTAGCAGATTATTTGGGAAGGAAATATTCTCTGTTATTAGGTGCTAGTGTTCATATCATTGCAATTTTTATCTATAGTAGTGTCCCTATATTTTGGATTTTTATGGTAGGAGAATTCATGTGGGCGCTCGCGGAGGCCTTAATATCGGGTGCGGGGCATGCTCTGATATATGATAGTTTAAAGGTGACAGATGAGACTGCAAAATCCAAACAGGTATTTGGCAGGTTTGAGAGTTCTGCTTTGATTGGTTACATGGTAAGTGCTCCTATTGGAAGTTTAATTATATTTCCATTTCTCGGATTGAGGGCAACGATGATACTGATGAGTATTCCCTTTGCAATAGGCGTAGTCATTGCATTTAGTTTTAAAGAACCTAAAATAAAGCCTGAAGGAGAGCAAAAGAGGCAGTCTTATCTAACTATTTTAAAAAAGGGATTTAGGATTTTCATTAAGAGCAGGATTTTGATAATTTTAGCAATCGAAATGATATCAATTGGAACCCTAGCGTTTATGCTAATATGGCTCTATCAACCTATGTTAAGTCAAGCAGGGGTCGATTTGGCTTTATTTGGAACGATCCATGCAGCGTGGGTCGGGTGCGAATTAGTAGTTATGAATAGTTATGAACGCTTGGAGAGGCTTTTAGGATCTAAAAAGAGATATTTACTCTTTAGTGCATTGATAACAAGCATAATGTTGATTCTGGGAGGGATATTTCTAGCAATCTTAATAATGCCTCTGATAATTATGAGTATAATTCTCATCGCGGCCTTTGGTCTATCCCGAACGCCGTTGCTTATTAATTATATGAATAAGCATATCCCTTCGCCAGAACGCGCGACGGTAAACTCGACTATTAACATGTTTCAAATGTTAGCATTTGTGGTTGCACTTCTCTTAATTGGGTTTGGAGAGCCTTGGTCTTTGGTATGGACTCTGATAATCCTCGGAATAATCGGTGTAGTGTTTTCATTGATTTCGCGGGTAAAAGAGGAGCATTTGATAGATTAAGCATTATAATCCACAAATTGAATTGTTATCACATTTCCCATATGTATAATCGACAAAATTTGTCACTAAATATAGAAATGAAGAATTTTTGTTTGCGCTTATTTCAATAGGGAAAGAAATAACAATAAACACTTCGAAAATACAGATAAAATGGTCCATTATTATACTCAATACACAAAGAATTTTACGAGTTAGGAATGTTTGGAGTTAGACAAAATTCAGAAAACTATTAATAGCACTAAATCAAATTATTTAATAAGAAATAAAGAATTATTTTTATTCCTTGATTAATAACAAGGAATAATTTTTATTTTCGGTGTGTTTTATTAAATGACACAAGATAACGCTAATCATCAAAAGGCAGAAGAAACTTCAGAGCAAATTGAAAAGAATCTTTTCATCAAAAAAGAGGAGAAAAATGAAGATAAGAATTACACTGCGGAAAGCATCACCGTTTTAGAAGGATTAGAAGGTGTTAGAAAAAACCCTGCGATGTATATAGGATCCACAGGTAAATCTGGTTGGCATCATTTAGTTTATGAA
>JAEOSY010000555.1 GCA_016840125.1 Candidatus Helarchaeota archaeon
AGTGCCGATCCGTGGATCCCGTGGCCTTGGCCATAAATCCATTTTAAGCCCCCCCCATCAAGCAAAATCCCTTTTTTTCCTTTTTCTAACTGTATGGACGAGTTGATTCAGCAGGTGGATGACTTTCTCTAAAACACCTACGAAAAGCGAGACCACCCACAGAGCTGTGACACTTTTACCATGCCTAAACTATATAACATATTGCATCACCGATAGGGCGGATATCACCTGGAATTTTACCTACTTCGATTAAGTGCTCTAATCGCTCGATTATTAATTTTTCAACTTCAATTTTTCTAACTTGATCAAAAGGGTTCCGGGAACGCATGTATACATCATAGCGTATAAATGGACGCCTTTTACCGAACACCTTCCCTTGCAAATGCTTGAAAATAGTTTCGATGGGAATTTTTGGGTGTGGTTTAATGAATTCAATTATTTCGGCATCGAGATCTCCATGATCCAATATCGCGCTTAGCTCCTCTTCTTGGACTTCAAATTCCATTATGTCCACCTTATTCTTCACCAAGCTCTAAATCCATCTATTTAAACTTGTCAAAAAACCGGGAATAATTGAGAAAAATATTTATTAGGCAATGCCCTCTTACCTTATTAGAAGGGTCGGATGTGAAGGATGCCAGGCAGTCTTGGTTACTTTTAATTTTAAGTTATTATTCCCTCCCCCTCCCCTTTTCACAAAACGAGGCTGCCCATCACACTTCATATTCTATCTACGTCTACCCCTACCCAAGGATAGGATAAAACCCAAGGATAGGGGGAAGGAGATTTGAGGGATTAATTTATGATTTTAACCAATTTTCCTTAACATCACTAATAAATTTTGGATTTTGTCTTTGATCTGCCTATCTCTACTTTGATCCAAAGATTCGCTGACTCTAAAGAGTTCATTAATAAAATCTATTCTTTTACTTTCAATTTCTGAAAATTCTAAATTGGGAATTAAAAAATTTAACGAGGGTAAATCTCTTAACTTTGCTGACTTTATTATTTCGCTTGTTCTATCTCCGAAATCCCCGAAGGCATCTAAGATCTTCACCGTTTCAGGACGATATCTCCCGTTTGTATAAAGGGTTTTTATTTGATTGTAACAACCTTCTTTTACCAAGTTAAGTACATTAAGAGGTTTTGTTAAGAAAAATAAAATGCGAAGACAACTTTTAAGGATATTATCATTTTCACTCATAAATTGACATACAAATTTCACCAACTTCCCTATAGAAGACACCTCTTCTTCCGTTGTTTTATTTTTATTATATATTTTGTGAGCTTCTGTTAAAAGATCTTCGAGTAAATAATTAATGGTTTTAGGTAAGAGACCTTCTGTACTTAACTTGTCAATTGTCGTCTCAACTAAATTTGAATTATATTTTCCTTTTGGACTTGAATCAAAAACCGAGAATTTATCGAAATATTTTAATTTTTGAGGGGTATCCGGGAAGGGCTCACCCATACAGAAACGCTTCAATAAAATCTCAGAATCTCTTCTTAAAAATTCCTCGAATTGGGCACCTAGCCAACATTCACATTCATTAATACCTTTTTCTTTTGTATATTCTTCAATTGCTTCAATTAATCTACCTGAGATATTTCCGCCAGACACTACAATAAACTTATCTGGAACGCCAGTTTTAGCTTTGCACACCTTGTCGATGTCTAAAAGAATCTTCTTTTTAGTTAATGTGCTTTTAGTACATTGATAGCAATAAGTTGTACCATTCTTATCCACGCCCCAAATATCTCGCCCCTCATCATGACCCCCCTTTCCAAACCATTTGAATTTTATTTGTGGAAATCTATTAATTAAGTACGCCATAACCAAACGTTCAAAATTTAGCCCATCAAAATCTTCAAAATGCACTGGATGGACTGAAATGTTAGGCTTCATTTGAGAATCAACTTTACTCCCTCGCGTGTTCGCGTTTGTGTTTGAGGATATCGTTGTAAATGGTATTGCAGAGCTCGCGGAGTGCTTCGTGAAGTCTTTCGCGATCAATGGTAGTTTCATCAGGGAGTGTGTATCCGTATTCCCTCGTGGGAATAAGCTCAATAAGAGCAGGATCGGTCCAATCCACATCCCCCAAAATCGGGATAATTTTTACGCGATGGTCTTGGGCGAGCCCGATCTCCTTCCTGCAGTCGGGGGAATGGAGGGATCGCTGGGTGGCGATGAACAGCAGGAACTGGCTCATGGGGACCCTCTTTTCCATGAATTCATCGATATTCCCATCGCGCCCCATATCCTGCCTGCAGTGGTAGATGTATTCGATCTCGTCGCGCCCCATCAGGTCGTTCGCGAGTTCCG
>JAEOSY010000058.1 GCA_016840125.1 Candidatus Helarchaeota archaeon
TACCAGAGCTTCTGAAATATATACCCTCAAGTAATTGATCATAGACTGTATTCTCTCGAAAAACGTTTCCTTGACCTCCACTCTGAAAGAAAACTCCCATGGAATGATAGTTGTTATATCCCCGATTGCCAAATATCACATTATTTGTGAAGGTGTTATATCCAGAACTGAGCATCCCTAAAATTCCGATCCCGCCATACTGAGGATATTGATATGTACTATTATAATGATAATTATGGAAGATACGATTATTGGTTAAATTGTTATAATGCGCACCCCAAAGCAGAATCCCAAGACCGGAATAAGAGAGCCCAATAATCGCATGATTATTATACGCCCAGTTTCCATCCAACCAATTGTTATCTGAATTATCTAGAAAGAATCCGATTCCTGCATAGGTTGCCATCCCTGTATTGTTATAGGCCGTATTATTTATCAAGCGGTTAAAATCCGAATTGAGCAGGTGAAATCCATTGACACAAAACCGTGCAGTAACGTTTCGGATTTCCCCATTTTGGACATTATTTAAAAGAACTCCATCATCACCATCATATACTGTGGTATTTCGCAAGATGAAGTAATCTGTGGTACCAGAAATGTTAATACAGGTACGTCCATCACCATCAATGAAATAGTTCTCAATAATCCAAGGATTCGCGGCGCTCCCATTCCCAATGGACGCGTAGGTCGCGAAATCGGAG
Organism: Candidatus Helarchaeota archaeon; assembly: GCA_016840125.1. The sequence goes on from JAEOSY010000058.1 coordinate 702, forward strand.
TTATCATTAATGGTCATCCTGCGAAACTGCTTTATACTAAAAACGGACACATTTTCACAATTGGAGACGGAACTATTACCAACATGGTTTCCAGCGACAACTGCGTAGTAGTAAGTACCGTTCTGCGTAATAATATCCGTGAAACTCGTAACCCAATCTCCAAGTACGGCAATGGGCGTTAAGCCCGCCACCGAAGTGATGTAGGATGTGTTTCTATAAACATAATAGTTATGAGTAGCCAGCGTTTCGTGCCAGTTTAAATCAATTTCCAAATTTCCAGTTGGATTCGGAAGGATGGGGTCAAGTGTAGTGGGGGGTGGAGGCGTTGTAATTGTTTTCGTGAAGAAAATGTTGTCATTGCTGCTAGAAAGGTATTCCCACCAAGCAACGCAAATAGCCCCAGTCGGATCAACAGCAACCTCGGGCCAATAGGAATCTACCGGTAAAAAAGAGGAAATTAGTTCCTTTACGCTCCACATCCCCGTCGTGGCGTTCCACACCCGAAGAATGATGTCATCATCATAACTAGTCCCGTGTTGGTTGCCATATTGTTGCCACACTACATAAATGTTGCTGGCGTTGTCAGTTGTGATCTCGGGATAATAGGAAGATTGACTGGCAGCATAATCAGAAATTACAAAGGGATTCGGACCGCTCCAAGCTTGGGCCGTAACATTCCAGTATTTATACACGATATCAGCATCAGTTCCTCCGAAGATGCTATCATAATCATCCCAAACGATATGTATATTGCCCTGATTGTCTGCCGCTATCGCAGGATATTGAGAATTCGCTGAAGTCTTGTGAACATCAGTATTGTTGATTTGTCCAGACCAAATCCCCGTGGTACTATTCTTAAATCGATAAAAGATATCTGCATCCGTGCCCGCTCCATGCAAATCAGTATAATCGTACCATACAACATGGACATTCCCGCTGGGATCCACTGCCATACTTGGATAGTAGCCATTCCCCGTAGCTTCAAGAGAGACCACTTCCACGGACCCCCATATTCCTGTGGTACGGTTCCAGCATTTGTAAAAAATATCATACCCCGGTCCATCTCCAAATCCTTCGTTCTCATCCCACCAAACAACATGAACATTTCCATCATTATCTACGGCGATATCTGGATTTTCGCAGTCATAAACGTGGGAGGAGTTGGATGTTACAACATCATAGACGCCCGTGTGCCCCGACCAGACTTTCGTAGTGGCATTCCAATATTTATAAAAAATATCATAATAAGTTCCAGCGCCCAAGATGTTAGTGACATCTTCCCAGACGATATGAACATTAAAATCATTATCAACGGCAATAGCAGGACTGTAAGCATAGCTGGTGCTTATAGTGGAGATTAAGGTACTTGCGCTCCAAGTTCCGGTTGTTGCATTCCACATCCGGTAGATAATATCTTCGTAAGTAGTACCGTCATAATCAATTGAGTCATCCTGCCACACAATGTGAATATTACCTGCTGTATCCACGACTATACCAGGATACTGGCCTTCCCTCGTGCTATTTTCGGAGACTATGAATAATTTGGTCCAATTATGATCCCGAATCCTTAAATCTGTTGGATTCGACCCCAAATCTTCTTCGAAAGGTCCATTAAGGCGATTCAAATCAATTAAACCAATTACGGCTGAGAAAAGTCCCGAAAAGGTAACTAAAAAAATTAGAGCACTTGACTTAGTCTTATAAAATTTCATAGGGAGGCCTCAGGGGAATAAAATTAGCATAAGTGACTAAAGTCTATCAGCCTATTTAAGGGAAAGTGGTCCAGTTTTTCACCTAGCGAGTGGTCCGATTTTTCCCAAATTAAAAAAAGAAAGAGAAATAGATTAGCTATTTCCTCAAAATGTTACGTTGTTTAATAGTAATTCTTTTAAGAAAGAGGAGTAAATTTATTACGTAGAATTGTGTTATTCAGTTAAAATTGATGAGAAGAAGTAAATGGAGATGAAAAATAAATGGCAATTAAATTGTTCAAAATTTCACAATATAAAGTTACAATGTACCAACGACGTACTGATCCATCAGTAGTTCCTGGTGAGCATTCTTACTTTGCTCTGGTACAATGCTCTGGTGAAGGTTGGAACCTGTATATTAGATTCCTGACCTCTGATAGTGCACTCGTAAATAATCACTGTGAATTTGAATATAAATGGGGTAAGATGTATGTTCCTGGCGAATATTTCCCTTATTATATGGATTTATTGCGGAACGAAAAACCTCTTTATGCATTTTTAAATGATACAACCACCAAATATTGTCAAATACGAACAAATAAGGAACCTGTTGGCGAAGAGGAAACCTAAGTAATTTTCCTTTTTTTTTAGACAATGCTCAGAATCTTTGCTTGTTATTTGTAGAGTTTCAGTAAGCCATAGGTCAGCACGACGATCCCGATGAAACTCACAATTTGATTAATTCCTAGCATGAATAAAAAAGTATCCGTAGTGATGAGCCCTTGGTTTGCTTGAAAAACAGCGTACCCGGCAAAGCCACTTGCCCCTAATCGGATCGTATATCCAAAGGATACAAGTAATGCATTTTTTCGATAATCTCCGGGAGTCTTTATCCCCAAGTACAGAAATCCGAAAGAGAAAAAGATCCCTTGTAAGCCCATGACCCCCACAACTAAAATAAAGAACAGAGTAAAATCGAAAACTCCTATAAATATAAAACAACCACCTATCACGACTGGTACAAAGAAAATTAGTTCTAAAATCGTGAAGATGTGCTTCTCTCTGATGAGGGGCTTTTCAAACATGCGCTTTTCTAGCACAAATATGAGGTAGAAGGGTCCCAAGAGAACTAATAACTGGCCAATCACATTCCAAATAAAGGCAGGATCTGAGACATTGATGATAAATCCAGCGAGACTATTATAAATAAAGATGAAAATACTCCCGATGACTTCAAATAAGAATAAGATAATCATGGAACGCATAAAGGAACGAGCTTCAATTTCAAGATTTCGTAATTTCATTACTAAAATCATAATTAAGACAGCCAAGCCGCCCCAGGTCAAAACTCTAAAAATCAAATTGAATAAAATACCCGTCCATTCATAATCGCCTCTTCTTTTTTTCGATATTTCCTTCTTATTCGACAGAAACTGTATACTCAAAAGCATCGTTATAAGGATTTTCGAGTTTCATCATTTCATCAACCGAAAATTTCTCGAAGTAGCGGCGAAAAGGGCGCATCGAATTCCCATGAGCGGAGATCGCTACACTCACCTTCTCTTTCTTCATTTTTTCTATCAGCTCTTTAATGAAATCAAGCACTCGTTCCTCAACGATCTTAATGCTTTCGCCGCCAGGCGGGGGGACATCGTAGGAGCGATGCCAGATGTCAAATTGTGCATTGCCCACTTCCGCAATCACGTCTTTATGATACTTTCCCTGCAAATCCCCATATGACCGCTCGATGATCCGGTCATCCTGAATAATTGTTATATCCTTGTGAAACTTCAGAACTTCATTCAGAGTATCGATTGACCTACTTAAGCGGGAATGATAGGCGATTTGAAAGGTTTTGTCACGTAGTTCTTCGGCGATTTCTTGAGCTTGTTTTATGCCTAATGGGGTTAATTTTGCATCCATCCATCCCGTAAAGCGTTTATCTCGATTAAACTCCGATTGCCCATGACGAAAGATATAAATTTTTAACTCCTTAGCCATTTTTTTCAGTCCTCCATATGATTTTCGGCAAGTTGATAAATCTAGTACTCCTCTTCTTTTATAAAAAGCTCCTTAGAAATTCAAAATATAGTTTTTTTGAAGTTCAGGTGGGGTTGAATTAGGATGGTAAAGGATTTTACCAACGCTCACGTTGTGAAGAGCATCTCTGAAGAATATGCTATCGTGCGAAATACGTGTTGTAAGTGTGGTGGTATTTTTGAAGTTAAAATACAATCACTCCATGAGCATGACACAAAGATGTACGATGTTTTACATTGTGAATGTTCCCATTGTAAACAAAAGAAGGAATTTATCTTTGATATCAACTCCTTTTTCGGAAAACCATTTTTATAATAACTTGTAATAACCTTGTAACAAATTTTCAAGAAATTTTTGAAAAGCTTTATTAAGAGCAAAAGCTATTTTTCATATGAAATTTCCAGTTTAAAATTCATTGTATGGTGATATGAAATTGAAAATGCAGCAAATTACTCGGGGAAAAAGTAAGTATTATCACGTCTATTTGCCTAAAAATATAGTGGAACGAGTATTACACTGGCACCAGGGAGATAATTTGGAATATAAAGTAATTAATGATAATTTGGTGTTGAAGAAGTTACCCCATCCAGTCAATAAATTCCTTGAGGAGTTAAGTTGCCCGATTTGTTATAATCATTGTGTAGTTATTAAAGTTATCAAGAATCCTCGGCGTAATGAGTACAAAATATTGGCACGTTGCCCTCTGGACCATATCCCCATCAAAGCTATCTTTTCCGAAGCCACACTCGCGGAATGGAAGTGGTATTTACATGAGACTGTGACGATCTGCGATGTATGTGGTGGGCTTTTAGAGGAGCTGAAAAGTAAATATTCAGGTTCGGCAGTCAGACCCTTTTACAAAAAGATACTAAGGTGTCGAGAGTGTGGCAGAAAGCGGGTGAAAGTTATTGCAGAGGAAATTTTACAAATTCCTGAGGGAATTCCAGAAAATGTGTCACCACCCATAATCCAGAAAAATACCAAAGTCAAACATAAAATTCCCCCAAAAAATTGTCCGACCTGTGATGAGGAAGTTCTCGCGGAGTCCGTATTCTGCGGGCAATGCGGCACGTGCCTGATCAATGGGGAGTTCTAACTCACTTATCTACTTTTTTATTAATATATCACATTTAATAGAGATTGAGTAGTACTTTTATTACTCAAAATTCTAATTCAAATTACTAGAGAGAGCTGATTGCATGATAAGGGAAGCAAGATATGCAGGAAGTTGGTATGAGGGGTCGGAATCTGGACTAAAAAATACGTTAAAAAGTTTTTTTGAGAAGGATAAACGAGGTCCCCAGAAAACCCCTGAGATAAATTTAAATGGTCCAAGAAGCATAGTGGCAATTGTAAGCCCTCACGCGGGTTACGTATATTCAGGGGCAATTGCTGCACATGCCTTTGCTGAATTAGCGTCTGACGGAAAACCGGATTTGTTTATTGTTGTCGGTATTGATCATCGGGGTTCTGGCACAGCCCCTGCCTCGATCCAAGCTAATGGTGGATGGAAGACACCTTTAGGCACTGCAGTAATTGATTCCAAAATAGCAACCCAAATGTTAGCCAACTCTGAAAGAATTGCAGACTCAGGACGAGCCCACAGTATGGAGCATTCACTCGAACTTCAAATTCCGTTTTTACAATATGTCTATGGAGATATTACATTCATACCAGTTATGATCTCAACAGGTGCGCTCTCTGCATTTCAAGATATTGGAAAAGCAATTGCCAAAGCTGTAAAAGGATTGAACGTAGCGTTAGTCGCCTCAACGGATTTCACGCATTTTGAACCAGCGGCATCGGCAAAACAACAAGATCAAAAAGCAATTGATGCCATCCTTAGGCTGGATGAAGAATTATTGTATAATACAGTTAAAAAGAACGGAATTACGATGTGTGGGTATGGTTCCACCGCAACGGTTATTACTGCTGCTCGAGATTTAGGCGCGAAAGAAGCAATTTTGTTGAAGTACGGAAATTCAGGAGATGTCAGTGGGGATAATAATTCCGTGGTTGGATACGGAGCCTTAAAGCTCATAAGATGAGACTGTTTTTTAATCTAAATCTTTTTAATACGAGAAGACTTCTTTTTTAATCATGACTCTCCAATTTCATTCAACTAATTACAACACGCCAAAAGTGGATTTTAAGACGGCATTATTAACGGGTTTAGCCTTAGATAAAGGGCTGTACACTCCGGATGATTTTCCGCAATTCAAGGAAGATGAATTGTTAGAAATGTCCAAATTATCTTATCCAGAATTAGCGTATCGGGTCCTTTCAAAGCTGATAGCGGACCAAGTACCCACGGATGTTTTAAAAAAGGTCACGCAAGAGGCCTATAATTTTCCTGTCCCGATAGATAAAGTTTATAAAAACTGGTACGTTTTGCGATTGGATAAGGGTCCCACGGCGTCCTTCAAAGATTTTGCTGCAAGAACGATGGCTCGATTAATGCAATATTACACGAACCTGGAAAGCCGCGAGTTATTAATCCTCACCGCTACATCAGGGGATACTGGAGGTGCGGTTGCATCAGCATTCTATGGGATGGACAATATAAGGGTCGCGGTATTGTTTCCAATCAAAGAGGTATCAGAGCGACAACGAAAACAGATGACTACCCTCGGAAAAAACGTGACTGCAATTGCAATCAATGGTAAATTCGACGACTGTCAAGCCCTAGTAAAGAGAGCCTTTGCGGATCCAGATTTAAAGGACTTAAATTTGTCATCAGCGAATTCAATAAACGTGGGGAGGCTCCTGCCACAAAGTATTTATTATTTCTGGGCATTTTTCCACGTCAATAAACAAAAAATTGAAGCAGGCTTTTTTGATCCAGTGATTTTTTCGGTTCCTTCGGGCAATTTTGGCGATTTGGTGGGTGGATTTATAGCAAAAAATATGGGCTTACCCATAAAGAAATTCATCGCAGCTGTCAATGAAAATGATGAAGTGCCTATATTTTTACAAACTGAGAAATATAAGAAAGTAAAACCATCAAGAAAATGCTTAAGTAACGCGATGAATGTGGGACATCCCTCAAACTTTGCCAGAATCGTTGATCTGTTCGGGGGAATAATGGATGAAGATGGTAATATTTCTAAAATGCCAAATATGAAGTGGTTGAAGAGAGAATTAGAGAGTTTTAGTATTAACGATGAGGAAACAAGGGAAATTATTGCCTATGTTTATAAAAACTATGAATATATTCTTGAACCACACGGGGCAGTTGGTTGGGGTGGTTTGATGAAGTTTTTAGAGAAAAATAAAATGGATATTCCGTGTATTACTTTTGAAACCGCCGATCCCGCGAAGTTTCCCGACGAAATTCAAAAAATCTTGGGAATCGACCCGGTAATGCCAGAAACATTAAAAGCCATGCAGCAAAAGGAAGAAAGTTATGTAAAAATCGAAAACAATTACACTATTTTCAAGAAATTTTTGGCAAAACAATTTATAAAAGAAGCCATTGCGAAGTGAGGAAATCTTATGCGGGCGATTATGATTGTGATCGATGGAATTGCAGACAGACCGATGAAGAAATTAGAGGGAAAGACGGTATTGGAAGTTGCTAATATCCCGAATCTGCATAAAATCGCGAAGAATGGTATATTGGGTATATTTGACCCGTTAAATGCTCCTGGGCGCCGCGCAGGCTCCGATACAGCGCATCTCTCTATCCTGGGATATAATCCCTATAAGATTTATACGGGGCGTGGACCAATTGAGGTTGCGGGAACTGGCATAAAACTTGAGAAGGGCGATGTTTCACTTCGATGTAACTACTGTACTGTTGATGAGAATCGGGTTCTCTTGAATCGAACGGCAGACTATATTCGCAACGGAATTGATGAATTGGAGAAGGTTTTAAATGAGGACATTACACTTTCAGAACCTAATGTCCAATTTACCTTTCGAAACGGGGCGGATTACCGGTGCGTGCTACATTTCCGTGGTTCGGGAATTTCTGCGAATGTGAGTGACACCGATCCGTGGAAAGAAGGAGTAAAAATACTGGAATCGCATTCTTTAGATGGTAAACCAGAGTCAGTTCTGACAAGTAAGTTAATTAACGAATTTGTTCTCAAATCATATGAAGTATTAAATAAACATCCAGTGAATCAGAAACGAAGGAAAGAAGGCAAACCTCCGGGGAACTTAATTATGCCGCGAGGTGCTGGGGAAACTCCTAATTTCGAAAATTTTTATGAAAAATGGCAATTAAAAGGAGCTATCGTAGCAGGTATTAGCCTTATTAAGGGAATCGGAGCGCTTGTGGGTATGGATATTATGGATGTCCCAGGCGCAACCGGCTATATAGATTCAGATTTCATGGCCAAAGGAAAAAAAGCAATTGAGATATTGCCGAATTATGATTTTATTTTGCTTCATTGTGAGGGAACCGATGAGGTCGCTCACGATAAGATGCTAAAAGAAGAAATTGAAACTCTAGAACGAATTGATGAAATGATTGGGTGGGTTTACAACCATCTTACTGAAGATACTTTTCTTGTAATCCTTTCAGATCATGCGGTAAGTACGGAGTTAGGGAAACACACCGGAGACCCAACGCCTATCATGATTGCAGGTCCAGGTCTATTCAAAGATGATGCAGAGTTGTTCACCGAACGAGAAGCGAGTAAAGGCATGCTCCATCGTATCCGAGGCAATGACATTATACCAATTCTATTAGATTACATGGACAAAGCGAAGAAGTTCGGTGCATAAAGAGAATTATTTAGGTATGCCCAATGTTCAAAACGAATAGGATTAACGTGATAACAACACCAGCTAAAAGTACTTTTAAGCCCATAATAATTACGTTTTCCTTGGATACTCTCCCTAGAAACATTCCGAGAAGGAAAAGGATTCCCAGATTTAATCCCATAGATATAAAGAAAAGTGTATTAAAGAGGGCTTCATCACCAACCCCAAAGAAAAAGGGAATTATTCCTACAATCGCAGCTAACGCAGGTGATAAACCATCAATTACCGCTGAAAATATTGTAGCGAATTTAGATGCTCTTACCATTACGGATTTTGATAGGTCTGCCATCATTGCCTTTTCCAATTGTTTTAATTCCCGTTTTCTTTCAGCACTTTCAGCTAAAAATGCGCCCCAAAGACCAGAAATACCCATGGCTAATGCGCCAGCTAAGACCGTAATTACTACGGTTTGGGAATCGGTAACGCCCGCTAAAAAAAATCCAATTAATATACCGAGGGTGGTTAAAGCACCATCAAAAGCATTCATCACAAAATATCTTCGAGCAATTTCTCCAACTTCTGTAATTTCAGCATATCGTTTGAGTTTTTTTCTCATTCGACTTAATTTATTACGGATCCCTTTCTTTTTACTTGATTCTTCACTCATTTCACATGTACGTCTCCAATAAATTTAGAAAAAGAGTTGGATAACAAATTCATCAGCCTTCGCTTCCTTTATGCGAGACCAATCATTTCGGAATATCGGGAAAACAAATTCACGTAGTCGCTGAAGATAGGTGATTGGATCCATGCTTTGTTTTAAGACAGAAATAAATTGCCCCATAATGTTATTGAGATTTTCTTTGATTGCGGTCTCATCTAATTCGGCGAGTCGCATCATATTAGCTGCACCATCTTCGAATGCCATCTTTGAAATATCCAATTCTTCGCCTTGGGCGAGGTTCAGCTGAATAAATTCTGGGAATTTTGCAATAGATTGGAGAAGATTTTGATATACATCAATTAAATCCATCATATAAGCAGATTTTGCAACTTTCTTTGCCATTTCCCATTGTTGGACCAGCATATCCAGAGTTTCTTCAAATGTTCTAAATGTAGTTACATTTCCATCCCAATTTAACTTTTCAAATCCCTCTCCTTCAGGAATACTATAGGCTTCATTGAAGGCATCATTGATAACATTAATTTGTTCGTGGATCATTTGGGGACTATCTTCCTTATCAGCAGCCCCAATGTATAACAAACCCCGATTGTCAGCATAAACAAAACGATTACCATACATGTCGATGTTGTCTACACCCTTATCCTCTAGTTCTGCCTGTGCAAATCCATATAACGCGCTCAAAAATCCCGAGATAAGAGTTTCATCGATACTAAACTCATAAGATTTCGAAAAAATTGCGCGCCCCGATTTCTTCTCGATAACATAAATGGTATGTAGCACTAACAGAGCTCTCCACTTTAAAAGTTAGAACTTACACAAAAATTTTGTCGGAGAGGGTTTATTAATCTTTTTAGATTTTTATTTAAGCCGTTTTCGAGAATTATGAGAATATACAATAATAGAATGATTTGTTAGATTCCCAGCGTTTTCAAATTCATAAGTCACTCAAAATATTGCCA
>JAEOSY010000556.1 GCA_016840125.1 Candidatus Helarchaeota archaeon
CTGTCAATTTCTAGGGGCATACTAGAGCAGAGTTACGTATTTTCCTCTAACTATCATCATGTGTGCTCCCTCATGAAATAAAAAATTCCCTTGACAGAAACCATGGTATAAAATAGTGAAGTTTAGACAATAACATAAGTGCTGTATTTCTCTATATAACACATTATATTCACTGCTATCACCGGATAAGAAGACTGATATTCTGGAAACACAATCTTTACGTCCTTGATTTTGCAAAATTATAAGAGTTAGGGAAAGATAATCTATGAAGGTTCTCGTAAGTGACTCCCTATCTGAAGTAGGTATAAAGATATTCAAGGAAACTCCAGATATTGAAGTCGATGTAATTACCGACCTGAGTTCCAAAGAGCTGAAGGAGATTATCGGTAAATACCATGCACTTGTTGTACGGAGCTCCACTCAGGTCAATGCCGAGATTATTGAGGCGGCCAGCAAGCTCAGGGTCATTGGTCGGGCCGGGATAGGTCTGGACAATATAGACATACCGGCTGCAAGCAAGCAGGGAATTGTCGTTATGAATACCCCTGAGGGCAATACCATAACCACTGCGGAACATACCATGGCAATGATCATGGCCCTATCCCGGAATATTCCTCAGGCAACTGAATCCCTAAAAGAGGGAAAATGGGAAAAGAAAAAATTTCAGGGATCCGAAATTTTTGGAAAGACCCTCGGGTTGATCGGGGTTGGGCGTGTAGGGAGACTCGTGGCTGAGAGGGCAAAGGCGTTGAAAATGAAGGTCATTGCTTATGACCCGCATATAAAGCCAGATAGCATCGAAAAGCTGGATCTTGAACCCGTCTCCTTTGATTTACTTCTTCAAAGATCCGACTATATAACGATTCACACCCCGAGTACCAAGGAAACCATCAATATGATAAACAGGGATACAATTGCCAAAATGAAAAAGGGCGCAATGCTTATCAACTGTGCCCGCGGAGATATAGTGGAAGAAGATGACCTTTACGATGCATTAAAATCAGGCCATCTGGCAGGGGCTGCACTGGATGTCTTCAGGAAAGAGCCGCCTGGAAAAATAAAATTGATGAGCCTGCCTACCTTTATATGTACACCTCACCTCGGGGCATCAACGAGGGAGGCGCAGGACAAAGTAGCCAAGGATGTAGCCGAACAGATTGTCTCCTATCTCATGTACGGTTCGGTTAAAAATGCTGTCAATGTTCCGAACATAAGCACTGAGCTTTTATCCACCTTGAGGCCCTATGCCACGCTTTCCGAAAGAATGGGCTCCCTTCAAACCCAGCTCACCAGCAGTGCTATTCTGGAAGTCCAGATCGATTACTCGGGAAAAATAACCGACTACGACGTAGGCCCTTTAACTGCTGCAATGCTTAAAGGGCTTATGACTCCCATTCTTAAAGATGAAGTGAACTTTGTCAATGCCTCATATATAGCTGCTGAACGGGGAATAAAGGTAGTGGAATCCAAGACCAGGATGGCTGAGAATTATTCTAATCTTATCAAAATTACCGTTAAAACATCAGAAGGTGTAAATATTGTATCGGGAACCATATTCGGCAATAAGTTTCCCAGAATTGTGCGAATTAATGATTTTTATCTTGAGGCGATTCCTGAAGGACATAACCTTCTGATAACCAACCTGGACAGACCTGGGGTTATCGGGAGCATCGCGAGCACCCTGGGCAATTATATGATCAACATCAGCCGGATGCAGGTGGGTGAAGAAACGGAGAAAAAGCAGAATGTAATCTTTTTGGCTACTAATACTTCAGTCAACGATGAAATCGTTGATGAACTCCGCGACCTTAAAGATGTTTTTTCAGTCAGAAAAATAGAGCTGTAAGCACATAGATTTGAGGGAATATATCAAATTAAAATTGTACTTAGAAACAAAAATAAATTTTTTTCTTGACAATTTATTTTTAAACTATATGCTTTTAATTTCATAATTGTGGCAAAATGATGAAAAATATTTACAGAAATACAAACTGGTGGTGGTGGGAAGCCCTTGTTGATACGGGGTAGTACGACTGCATCAGTTTCTCTATTTTAAGCCGTGACCCCGTAAGGATCACGGCTTTTTTTATTGTTGAGGCCTGTGCACGTTAACCCAAAACCTTAAGATGAATGGAGGAAAGTATGGAAACGAAAAAGATCATGTTACTTGAACCTGGGTAACTGTCTCGGTGCTACACTGCCACTCTAGGCTCTGCCTTGTCGATATATTTGTAAATTAAACTTAAATATATTAGAAGGTGTTTGAGGGATACTAGCTTGAATAGGTGAGCTTATTTTTACAATGTCGTGGTTGTGGTGCCCCCGGGGTACCAAGATGAACCAAAAATCAACCTACAAATTAAAAATGATGAGGAGGAAAAAATGGACAGAGCAATGTATTTTCTTGACCAAAAGGACATGCCGACTCATTGGTATAACATTATGGCTGA
>JAEOSY010000059.1 GCA_016840125.1 Candidatus Helarchaeota archaeon
GCTCTTTCCTTCACGGATCTTCTTATCATACAAAGCCTGAATGTGATCTGGTCTCAGTTCAAGCAGTTTTTTTCTACCGAGTTCAGGGATAATGTAATCCCTGACAATCTGGTTGTACTGCTTCCAGGTATTGTGACTAAGAGATGCTTTTGCACTCACCATCCAATTGGATAGGAATTCTCCATAGGAAGTTTGAGCAGCTGAGTAAGTCAATCCGGATTCGATCTGCGAACTCATCTTCCTGATCCAATCCTGACACTCTTGCTGGCTATCAGCCGTGAATGATAATCGCCTTCCGTTGATCGAAATCAATGCACACCAGGTGCCATATTCCGTCTTGAAAATCGACCCCTCGTTATTTCCTCGTTTTTTCGCCATTTCCTTATACTCCTTTCGTGTAATAAGGAAAGGCGATCCTCATTCGCAATATTCTATTGTTAAGGTGCCAAACTTCAAGAGTCATTGTAATGGGAGGGATTCGAGCTGTAAAGGGCATCTATGATTTCCTTAGTTATTTTAGTTTGCCTTAGTTTTTAAATTTACACCCCCCTACTAGCAAATGGGGGTGTTTGGCGAATCTGTGATTCGCCCTATATGCGGAGCTTACCTTTTTCTCACTTATCGGTGTAAGGAACTGCGTTCCTTCACACCAAATAGACTATTGTCTTTAGGTTGAGGTTTGTCAAGCCATTCCTGGCTTGCGCCGTTACGCTCCGAACCGGCTGCGGTGCGGTGCTCCTCACGTCCGCTGCCGCTCCTCGCCAGACCCTCGCTTCACTCACCAGGCTTGACAAACGAAAAATTTCTGTTGATTTTCTGGTGTATGTCTAAGTAAACGCTTTATGCTACCATCCGACCACCGGTGTCCCCCGCTGTGGGGCGGGGGTCCCCCTCCGTCGGCCGGATGGAATGCGAAACCACTTGCAGAACTATTGTTCTATAATATCCAAATACTTTTTTCTTGTCAAGGGGTTTTGGGAAAATGTAGACGGATTTATACAGTTTTATACAATTTAGACAATTGACGATCTAAAGAATTAGGAAAAACAAACCTACTGATTTTAGATTAGTAGGGGTTCTTGGAGATTAGGACCACTGAACGTGGGACACTAATGCAGCCCCTGATTGTATTCATAATGCATACATAAAGATTATTCCATTTAATTACGGGAGAGAATCGAGGTTATTTGAATCCACCTGTAAAATCCTGTACAATGATTTTAGAAAAGCGGTGGGAATAAATTTCCTAATCCGCGCACGCCAAATAAATTTATCAAGTGAGCAAGGAGCATCATCATGGATATCATCAAGGTAGCCGGAACTTCCCGTACATCCGCAGTAGCCGGTGCCATTGCAGGGATATTCAGAGAGAATAAACGCGCTGAGATCCAGGCGATTGGTGCAGGAGCAGTCAACCAGGCAGTGAAAGCTATTGTCTTGGCCACGAGCTATCTAGCCGAAGATGGCTATGATGTGGTCTTTTCACCTGAGTTCACAGAGGTAGAAATAGACGATAAAGTTCGCACAGCGATCAAAATAACAGCAGAACTTCGCCGCCCTGAACTTGTCGAAGAAGTGGTTTTTCCCCAGGTGCAGGAGGAAGATAGCGGGCAACGTCCTTAGGCGGTATTGTTCTAGTTGTTATACTTTTATTGGCGAAGTTCTACTATAACTCTGGTATGTCTGAATGCGGCTTACTAGAAGCACCCCCCCCTCCACCTTGACGGCATTAAGAACGAGGGCGAGCCTCATTGACGTTAAGCGTTCCTCCCTTCAACTCTTTGCCGTTCAGGCCGTTGATCGCGGACTGGGCTTCAGCTTCAATAGGCATCTCCACAAATCCGAATCCTCTTGATTCGCTACTACCCCTTTCCGTGATAATTTTAACAGATTCGACCTGCCCGAATTCCTCAAAGGCTACAAGCAAATCATCTTCGGTGACCTCGCTCGACAAATTGCCTACGTAGATATTCATTCTTAGCTCCTTTTTACTTGATCATATATACTGGAAATTCGCTTAACGGGGTGATAAGCAAAAGTCTTTATTCCTAATCATCCTTTTGAAACATTATACATTCAAGTATCGAACCTGGTTTGGAAATAATCCTTTATGTAGGTCTTACTAATGCCTAAAAAGTGGATAATTCGACCTATAAATTATCCCAAATTATGGACAAGGGATTATATACACAAAAATGAACTAAAGACCCCAAATACTTTTCATTGGGGCAAACCCATCGCTAGAAACTGATCCAAAGTATTCGGAAAAAAAGATATTTTTTCCAATTAGATGGATATTGTATTAAAATGAGCACTATCACTTTGTAGAATATTCCGCATTCATTCTAACGACTGTTATAATGAAATAGCATCAAGTAATGAAAGTAAACTTGGATCAACATGACGGGATTCTTTCCTGAGAATCTCCATATCCGACACCGCCATCCAAAATTCGCCCCAAATACAAAATAAAAAGAGTATACTATGAGGTTAAAAAGGAAATTAAATCTCGTCATCTCCTCATTCCATTCGAGATAAGTCTAGAGGGATCTCTCCAAACACAAAGTCATAGAAGTGAATGGAAATTAAAGATACAGAGGTGATTACCTTAAATACCAGGAAAACAATAGAAAGGTCTAATCATGAGAATTGGAATAATCATTGGAAGGATTGGGGATGTAGATGGTGTTGCCCTGGAAACAGAAAAGTGGATCAAAGTTTTACATGATTTTGGACATGATATTTATTTACTCTCAGGAAGAAATGGAAAATCAATCGTGGGAGAAGAATTTGAAACTTTAATGCCTGGCTTATCCTTCTTTTCACCAGAATGTGAATGGGAACAAGATAGGGCATTTTTCTATCCACCCGATGATCCATCTGAACTCCTAGACCATTTACATCGGGTATCAGATACCTGGGCAATAAGTATGTTCAAATGGGTCATGCAAAACAAAATTGAGGTGATCTTATCAGAAAATGCCTCATCCCTACCTGCGCATTTAAGCATGGGAATGGCCATAAAGAAGCTAGTGGAACATACTGGAATAAAAATTATTTGCCACGATCATGATTTTTATTGGGAACGAGGGAAAAGATATGCAACACCATTTCCCGAAGTAGAAAAAATAATGAAAGAGACATTTCCATTACAAATACCACATGCAAAACATGCGGTCATCAATTCCGCCGCCAAAAAATATTTGAAAAACAAATTTAAGATAAACGCTGTGGTTGTACCCAATGTAATGGATTTCGATCAACCGTATGGGTTAGTAGACGAATATAATAAAGACTTATTAAAATCTCTGGGAATTGGAAAGGATGATATACCCATCTTTCAAATCACCAGGATCGTTAGAAGAAAAGGGATCGAAACCGCATTGGAACTCCTTGAGCGATTTGACGATAAAAGAATTAAATTGGTGACTACCGGTAGCGCCAGGGATGATGAGCGCAAGGGGTATTACAAGACGCTGATCAGACAAATCAATAAAAGAAAGTTGAACGGAAGGGCAATCTTCGCTTATCGCCGGATACTCAATGATAGAGCTAAAACTCCAGATGGCGAAAAGATTTACAGCCTTTCTGATGCCTATGCTCATGCTACTGCCTGTACCTACTTTAGTGAATACGAAGGTTTTGGCAATGCATTTCTTGAAGCCGTTCTGTCAAAAACCCCGATATTCGTAAACAATTACAAACCTGTTTACTGGCCAGATATCGGAAGTAAAGGTTTCAAAACAGTGATGATTGAAGATAATAAACTAACTGACGAGGCTGTTGCAGAGGCAGAGAAGATCCTTCATGATAAAAAGCTGCAAAAAGAGATTGTAGAGCACAACTACAACTTAGGAAAGTTGCTGTTTTCATTTGACACATTACGAGAAAAATTAGAGATTTTGTTTGACACAATATAACTTCATCATGCCTTAGGACAGTCACATCAGTTCCGAAACAGGGGTTCAAACAAGTTAGGAGATTATCAAAAATGAATGTTGAAGAGATGATGTCCATTCTTAGGAATGAGACTATTCAAACCTGGTTTGACCTGGGTTTATTCATCGACAGATTGATAGAAAAAAGAGGGGAAATAGTATCGGGTTTTTCGGGGTCGTATGATGATTTTTTGAAATCCTTATCGGATAGTGGTATTGCATTCATTACCTTCAATTATTCGATTGACGGTGCTTCGATAGAGATTGAAAAATATGCCAAAGCTTTCCAATCAATTATCGAAGATTTACCACTTCATTATATCGGAGGCAAATTCGACGAAAAGAGTGAATCGCTCATTCCTTCTGGAGTCAAACGTTTTCAACTTGATGAATTGGCCAGTTTTGATGATTGGCCTTTATATGAATATTTCTTTTTCAAAAAATTAGAGCGCGGCAATAAAATCTATAACGATCTCATTTTAAAACTTTGGTCAGAAGTACTCATCCTTGCCGAAAAACTCGGTCATTACTTCGAGGATAACAATATTAAATTATTGTATCTTGTGAACACAAATTCAAATCCAGGGAATATATCACTTGCATTGGCTCTTGTTTTTATTTCGGAATTTCTGGGGATCCCTGTGATCAACAATAATCATGATTTTTACTGGGAAGGCGGGAATAGCGAAATAGATATTCAATCAAAAGGAGTAAAACCTGGGCCGCGGGATCATTTTTTCAAAAATTATCATTTGGGTGAGGTCTTCTCTATATTAGAGAGTATATTTCCATGGGAATCACGAACTTGGCTTTCTGTAAATATTAACCACATTCAATGTAGAGAATTAATCAATGAGCACGGGCATAATCCGGCTAATATTGCCCAGATTGGCACTGAAATTAAATTTGAGAAATTTAATAAAATAGAAGATGTTGAAGGGAAAAAGGAAGTTCTTCGTCAGCTTGCAGTCATATTTGGGAATTATGGGGAACTTATATCTGTTAATTCAATATCCAAGCTTCTTAAAAGAAAAATGAAATCTCTTGATGATATATCTCCAATGTTGATTGGAGCAGAGGAAAAACAGGATTTCAATTTTGAGAGCGATAATATTGTATTACTTCAACCGACAAGAATCATTTCTCGTAAAAGGATCGAAGTGAATTTCACCCTGGTCAACAAACTATTTGGGGATGAGGAATTTAGTGCTTTCTTTGAGAAGAATAAAGATCTAAAAATGACGTTGTTGGTAACCGGCCCAATAGCGACAGGGCATTTCAATTATTTTATGCAACTCGTCGAACGTTTTAATTCACTAGTATCAAATCTAAATCCAAACATTAGAAATAGGTTTCTACTTGGTTTTTTGTTCAGCGAATTTGACAAACCATCATTTAAAGAAAGATTTATAAAACCGATAGGGATTGGAGAGTTATACAGTATTGCTTCTTTGGTGGTACTTCCTAGTATCACTGAGGGCCGGGGGCTTCCAATACTAGAAGCTGCTGCTGCTGGAGTCCCTCTATTTTGTAGAAGATTTGATCCAGAGGAAGTTTATGCTAGAGTCATTGGTGAACACTTGCCAAGGAAGGATCGCATAAAAACTTTGGATTTTACAAATCCTCAATTAAACCCTGATTTAATTGAGGCAGTAAAATATTCCATTTTTTCTCCTAAAGGCTATGTAAGGGATGTTATTCACAATAAAAAAGCCATTGAAAACAGATACAGTACTGCCTCATTGAAAAAGGAATTTGAAAGAATATTTTTTCGGCTTTTCCTCCAAATCACCTCGGGAACAGAAGCCAATCAACTTGCTAAAGATGCACTGAAAGAATACAAAAAACACATTGAAATGAATAAGGGATTTGCGCAAAATATTTTATCAACTAAAAACCGACAATATC
This sequence comes from Candidatus Helarchaeota archaeon, assembly GCA_016840125.1. The sequence continues at coordinate 5,847 of JAEOSY010000059.1, forward strand.
TCCCGGGCTATGGCCAAATGGCTTACATGCTTCTCTTAAAATCGCTGATTGATCCAAGTTATTTCAGAGTAGAGGAAAAACGATTACGAGGAATTGCCATGCAGTTTGCTAGGGAACTTGTCGATAAAAATCGCGACCCAACCCCTTTATCACAAAGAGAAATCCACCGATTTTTTAACAGCGTTGACTCATTATTTAGTTATCGAGAAGGGGAAATCCCAATTCGGATGGATCATTCATTTGCTTACAGACATAGAAATAAGAACTATTATCCCTACCGAGATTTAACTCCTCAAGAGTTAACTGGAGTAATAAATATCCTCTTTAACAAAATTACCTCCCCTCCACCAGCAATTAGA
>JAEOSY010000557.1 GCA_016840125.1 Candidatus Helarchaeota archaeon
GAGCGCCTAGTTTTTCTAAAGACTAATGATTGGAAATAATTTGAACAGGAAAAAAGAGGGGAGTAGTTGAAGCTAAAATGGATTATTGCTCAAATATGCGTTAATTTCCCTAATTAATTCATGGTTATAGAGATGCTCAAACTTCTTATTCTCCCAGCCGCCAATCAGAACATTCGTTAATCGATTCATACCTAATTGGTTTAGGGTTCGGCAAATTTGGGCAATATTAGGCGCTTCCTTGGTAATTTCTTCAATCGCGTCCTGCTTGTTCACCAGACCCGAACGAATGCGGTAGGACCACATCTTCCGCTTCTGGTCATACGTTGTTATGGCGTTAATGAGCCCTCCGATTTTGCAATCGGTCCCGACCAATTCGCCGGTAAACATGTCCTTGGGGGGTTTCCACCCGTATTTTTCTATGAGTTGAAGTTGGTCTTTTTTGGATGAGATTTCTACTGCCGTTAGGCCAATATCATAAAAGTCTAGATCTTTCATCTTCGTTAATTCCTCTGAGTTCAACCCGTACCTCGCAACTAGTCCATTAGTAATTTCTAAAAATTCCTCTTTCATCTCTGGGAAGTCTTCTTCCTTTGCAAACCGCTCTAAAAGCGCTAGGCAATCATTAATCGTCCCCTGGTAATTATTCCATCGTTTCCTCAAGCTGGGAAGGGTGTAGAGGAACGGATTTACGAGTTCCACGTTACGTTCTTTCTCCATGTTGAATCCGGTTTCAATCTCCCAGAGGTCCAGACCCGATATTGTTAGGGGGATATCGTAATTCAGCAAAAACCGGCTTAAAATTGGTACATGTACGAGTCCCCCGCAGACTTTGCATTGAATTCCTCCACTAGACAGCGTGCTAATTCCGAGCCGGAACATTCGATTTAACAACGGTTTTGGGGCTTTGATGAAAATGTGATCCACACCCAACCGATCTGTGAGGGCATCGATCTTCTCCTTCACGCCCGCATAGAAGTTGCCTTTGTCAGTGGTAAACGCGAGCACATTTAAATTGTACTTTTCCTTTGCCAAGATCAGCGCAGTAGAGCTATCCTTTCCCCCACTCAACCTCACTAATGCGTCATACTGGTGCTCTTCTCCTTTGATCTTCTCAAAAATTTTTGGCAATTGCTGGCGAGCCGTCCTCCGATGCTCCCGAAATTCTTCGGCGTTCTTTTCCCAGCCGCGACATTGATTGCACACCCCATTCGAGATCACTATGGGTTTCCCGATGAGGGTATCCTGCGCTTCAACATTTAGACAGCGCTTACATTCACTTGTCACATCATTTCACCTGGTTTTTGGTTTTTTCTCATTTTTTTCAAAAATCTCAGCATGATTTACCAAAAAGTATTCTACAATCTCCCCTGCGAAAACGCTTATAAGCTCAGCACTCAGTCATGACTTGCTCTTACAGTTGGTTTATAAAAAAACTAAAATTATGGGAAATTCGGATCAAAACAGATTATTTGTTGGGTTCGGACTTCAAAACCTATCCAAATTTATTCGAGTTCTCCTTTGGTAGTAACATCAATCATTTCTTTGAATTGATATAAGGTGGGAAATCCCAAATACCACCTTGTATATATACACTCTCTAAGGGAGATGTGGCGGAGGGGGTACCTATTTTTTACTAATGGGACATTTTTTAGAACATAGTTCAAACTGATCCAGCAAAAATCCCGAAAAGGGGATCTACGAGGGAAGACTGCAAACCAAACGGGAGTGGCGAATTCCTTCTGATAAGACAAAAATTTTTGGACCACCCTTTCATCTATAAGTAAATAAGAGCCCTTATAATCCGACGACTGATAGTCAAATTGAGCGCCCTTATAATTGTGTAATGGTAAACTCCTAACATTAACGATTATCTTTCCTAAACCTTTAACCACCAGGGTAAATATTCTAGGTGATTGTTCAACAGGAGGATAATCAACTCTATGCAAGTCAGCCGATCTAAACCAACGCCTTAAAAACTCATTAGATGTCAGTGTGGTCCTTCCTGCTATCATTATGTCGACTAGTAGTAGAAGAGCCCTCTTAAGTTCTAATTGCTGAATCCAAGATCCCATCATTTCTAATATTTCGATATTTCCTGCAATACGTGAGATCTGGTCAATATAGGGCAAGAAGTAGCGATCAGGGAGGTCCATCACGGTATATATGGCGAAAACTGTGGAAGATGGCAGCTCATGAGCACCGCTATAACTTGCGGTTTCCCTCAACATTTTTACAATCTTCGGGATGGACTCCGGAACGAACTCTGGGCGGGAGGCAATAGCCTTAAAATATGTACCGCGGACACGTTCCTCATCCAATTCCTCCATCGCTATATAAATAAATTCCGCTAGCTGGGTGACGCCTTGCTGCGTGATGAATTCCGGGTGCTTCTCCACTATAAGTTCGTAGGGAAAAAACGCCTGAAATTCGGAGGCGCAATCCATGATTAACCCGCCAAGAACCCGCGCTGCTTCTTCGTTAATGAGATAAGGGAAATCTTTGATGAGATCGTGATAGGTGATGATCGCATTCCTTCGCACATAGCCCTCCTCATCGGACAAACATTCGATGACTTCGGCAACGATTTTAGGGTTAGGAGGGGAAGTAAACTTCCTTCGCGCGCGTCGGTAGGCTTCGATAGCCAGCGCCCTAATCGACTGTTCGGGATCCTTGAAAGAGGGGAGGAGGTAAAAGATAGTTCCTTCGTCAAATAATTTAAATTTCTCATCAGCAAGCCCGGACACAATACTTAAACTCACTTCCACCACCTCTTTACGCATTTCTCTATCAGGATGAGTGAACAGGTCCAAAAATTCCAGCTTGTTCTTAAGGAGATCATACGTCCTCCCACCGATCTCTACAATTCTAGGAAATCGAAGGGGTAAGGGCTCCTCACTCTTGCTATCCATTGTAAACTTATATGGACAACATCATATTTAAAATCCTGTAGAAAAACTCGAAAGGAATGGTTAATAAAAGCACCATGTTTAACCATAATGAACATCAAATATCAAAATCATCAAGTTTAAAACTTTCATTTCACTTCACTTAACATACTTCGTTTCCATATTCATCAAAGATCCGCTCTTCCTTCTGAAGATACTGACTATAAAATTCGGTGTAAGAATCTGTAGTTAAGAATAACTGATTCATAATTTTCTGAGCCGTATTGAAGAGGTTCATTTCAGACTCCGATAAAGTTTCCTTCAGCAGAAGTATGACATCCTTTTGAAACGTTTCCTCCAAAATCTCTCGAAATTGCGATTCGGAGGGAAGTTCTAATACTCGAAACCTAAATTCTACATCTGCGGTTCTTGATTCGTTGTGTTCCAAAGATTGGTAGAATCCTAATCCAAAATACAGAGGATCATGCATACCATAGTTACTTAAAAAGAGGTGATCGATCTCCAGTCGAAACATGAATTCCCAGTCTTCGGGAGAAAATCCATAGATATGCCCACTTTTTTCCGCGATAGTAGGGTCATACGTAACGGTATAGATGTCCGTATGAATTGGTGGGTGGGTGTGAAAAAAGCCTGCAATTTGGGGCAAAGATTTCATTATTTTAAAAAAGTTATGCGTTCGAACACAGGGAGTCCCATCAAATTGGTGTTCCCCACTAATCTTAGCTTGAAATGTTAGGGTTTTATCTATACAAAAAATGAGCCCCCCGATCTCCGAGTTGTACCCCTCCTCTGCGAAATTTAATCGGGTCCAGTCGGCAACTTTTTGTACTTCAGCGGCGGGAATTTCGACCTTGGAAAATGAGTTTTTTGGAGCCATAAGTAGAACTAGAAAGCCGAGCCTTAAAAACTTTGAGGACAGGAAAGGAATAACTCTGAAATCTTTAAAAAGTTATTCATCTTTATTAGCCCCTTAATATTATTTCAGGTATGTTTTCATATATCACCGTATCACGCCCTTACTTCATTGTCTTTATATGTTATTACATTATATCCCATGGCATTCCCATGTTTTCCAAATTCTATATCAATTATATCTAAATAGTGTTTGATAATCTAATTTTTTCTTTTTTTCTTTCAAAATTCGTATTCAATCGCCCCTAATAATAATAATAATAACTGTCCAGAGTGCCAAGCTTAAAAGGATTTTCGCAGGGTAGATTGTAGAATGCCTTTCAGGAGGCACTGCCTCGATTTACTAAAAACCCAAAAAAACGTGAAGTGTATGCTAATCGATTTTGACCAGCGCACCGTGCAGAGCAAGATTGTGTTCTATGGCTGTGCCATGTCGGGTAAGTCCACCGCGTTGCAGGGGCTCTACAGGCAGTTGGATGGGGCGCAACCGATAATCTCAATCGAGACCAGCCATGCCGAGAATAGCCGCACCCTCTACTATGACTACGGCCCGTTGAAGCTGAAGTTTGGTGCGTGGAATCTGCAGCTGAACTTCTGGACCGCGACCGGGCAGGATTTCTACTGCGTAACGAGGCCCACAGTGCTCCAAAGGACGGATGGAATTCTCTTTGTGGTGGATTCCCAGCTCGCCCTGACCGAATTCAATAAGAAAAGTTGGGACGAGCTGAAGTCCTTCTTCGGCGCGAGGTTGGAACGTATCGTCCCGGTTATCGTCTGCCTCAACAAACGGGATCTCCCCGACCCTGTATCGGCAGAGGTTGTCCGGCAGGTTCTCCCCCTCCGTGCTCAAACCCCCCTCTACGAAACGATTGCCACCAAGAATATCAATTTGTTCCCCGCCTTCAAGCAGCTCCTGGACCTTGTCTTCCAAGTCCATAAGGTGGCGAAGACCTCCATCATGGACCAACTCAAATGAACTTCGGGAATAAGACGAATAAAGTGTTTGTGGACCATCATTTTGCGCAAAATAATAATTTGCGCATTTTTTTTGGGCAGATTTTTAATGAATGGTAGCATGTACTTGATAGATCTGCTAAAAACAAGTCATGATTGCTGAGATGATAAAAGAGATGATAGAAGAAGTGAAACACGCAACCGAGCCCCTGCATTCATTTAAAGAAGTAAAATGCCATGTTAGGAAGAGCCAATATGCGTATCTTGTAGAAAATTGGGGAAATTTGAACCTTCCACTTTTCGAGATGTGCAAACAGCTAATGATCACTCCTAAAAAAATCTTTTTTCTTGTTAATTTAATATTTCCCAAAGTCGCATTAATCGAACGTCAAGTGTTCGATCTGCTGCACCACTTCAACATGAAGACGTTACCAGAGGACAAGTACCATACTCTTTTAGAGCAACTTTCCAGCTTACAGTATTCTTACCGTAGTTTCCGGGACACTTATTGGTACATTTACTATCTCCTTCATCTTCCATACTATGGGAATTATAAAATCTCCATGGAATCGCTTATTGAATACCTATTAGGGCTGGGTTACACTCAAACAGGGCACACAAAAGAATACCAAAAAAAAATACAGGGGGATTTGATAATTACCCTCTCTTCAAACCCAGAACATCATAAAACCATGCAAGATCTGTTTCGTGGAGTACCTCACCGAGAAATAGTAGAAAAAATATTAAATGTGCTTAATGCTGAATTTGAACGTAAAATATCTAAGGATAATATTGTCGAATTAACTAATTTCATTTTGGAGAGTCAAAATTCGAGTAAGTTCTCCTACACCGCATGGAGATTCTACTATTATTGCCAATTGTCCTGTGTCGATAGCCTTAATTATGATAGCTTTAGACATTATCTAGAGAATCAGGGGGTTACTGGATTAAGACCTATACAGCTCATGAAAATAAAACTGGAGATCACAGACCACTTCGGGGCGCTCTGCTCCGTCAAGCGACTCATGCAGAAATCATTTAATGATTTTTGTAAGGCCCACTCAACCCTCATGACTCCAAGAGTCAAAACATTGGTTAGGGCGGTTATCAATTGTAAATTTTGGAGTGGAAAACTCCAATGTAGCGTGGCCGCCATAGTTTATTATTGTTTCAAAAAATACAAGCGCCTAGTTCCAAAGAAGCATTGGATGACGCAGAAGCAGGTTGCCAATGCCTTCCATTGTGAAAATTCCACTATTCGCGTGAGGAAGGAGTTCGTACTCCACGCCATCCGAGCCGTCGAGAAGAAATTGAAACCCAAAATCGGATTTTATAGAGTCTAATAATTTGAGAACTGGGATTAAATCAAAAAAAGAGAGATTATTTATTTATATAGGTATTTATCATTGCAATAGTATGAAGAGGATACCCTATCATCGTTTTTTTTGGTTGTTTACTGTCTATCACAACTAATCCATCATCAAGAAATATGAA
>JAEOSY010000558.1 GCA_016840125.1 Candidatus Helarchaeota archaeon
CCAGCTTATAATCATCCTCTAAATCGAGAAAGAGAACCATCTCGTTCTTAGGAATTTCTTTCATACAGTTGTATAATTTTTCAATCCCTCATATTTTTTTCTCTTTATTGTCTGTGATAGACAATTTTTTTTCTTTATCAATTGGGTATTCCAAAATTCAGCTTAGGCAACAAATGGTTTTTTCCTTTTCTTTAGTAGATCCGCAAATTTCCCAATATCCTCCATTGTCCAATCACTACCTTCGAAATAGGGTCTTAATTCTGGAGTAGAACGTATTTTTGAGAGAATCACGAATATATTTTTGTTAAAGCCTTTTTTCTCAAATTTTTTCGCGATTTGTTTAGCGGATTTTCTCTTTTTAACCAATTTCGTGAGGAATTTAATTTCCTTCTCAGACCAGTGACTCATAAAACACCTCAATATTACAGATTGTAACCAATCCCTAGTTAAATAATAAGATAAAATGAATTTAAAAATCTAAATCATCAGTCTGTATATATGATGGATGATTACTTAACGGAAATTGAGAAATGTATTGATTGTAGGAAATGTGAGCTTGCTTGTCCAATCTTTGCCTACACGGGAAACCCGCTGGATACACCCCATCAGCGATTACAAATTGCGAAGAAAATCCTCAATAAGGAGAAAATTTCACCCGACGAATATAAGAGTATTTATAATTGCCCCAAATGTGAGAAATGCCAGGTGATATGTTCATCAGAGATTAAACTCGTAGATCTAATTGGAAAAGCTCGCCAAAATTTGTTCAACCAAGGATATGAATTGCTTCCAGGACATCAAGGTCTTAGAAAGGGGCTATTAGAACGGAAAAACTCAGTCAAGGGCGACCCAGCTAAATTATTGGATTATTTACCTGAGAATATCGAATTAGATGAGAATGCAACCACAATCTATTATGCAGGTTGCCTGCCTGGATATTTTTTGAAAGACATAGCGAACTCATCAGTAAGAATATTGAGTAAAATAAATATTCCCTTTAATATCCTCAAAGATGAAATTTGCTGTGGAAGTCCATTGATGGATTTGGGGGATAGAGAAGGTGCTAAACAATTTTTCTCTGAAAATCTCGCGATATTTAAGAAATCTGGAGTTACTGAATTGATAGTATCCTGTTCAGGTTGTTATCGCTGCTTTACAGAATTCTATCCCGAAGTACTAGGCGAATCAATAAAAGTCACACATATAATAGATGTCATTGCGGCGGCTTTAAAAGAGGGGAAAATCGAGTTCAACAAACTCAATAAAAAAGTATTATATCATGACCCATGTCATTTGAGCAGAGAGTTTGGAAAATATGAATCTCCTAGAACGGTTATTAAGGTAGCTTCCGAGTTAGTTGAATTCGTGAATAATCGCGAGGCTGCAGATTGTTGTGGGGCTGATTCCGCGGTTAGAGCGGGATTTAAAAACCTCTCCGTGCAGATTGCACTAGCGAGGGTCGATCAAGCCATCGGTAAAGCAGAAACTATAGTTTCTTCATGCCCATTTTGTACATTTAATCTCAACTATGCCTGTAGAAAGAATAATCGCGACGTAAAAATACAATACATCACAGAGTTTCTTTTGGGTGCCATCAAATGAAATTCTACAATTATCTTAGTTTTTTTTAACTAATTAGTAAATCATTTGTTTTACCCCTGATTCGTAAGGATAGCCTTTCCTTCGCCAGAAAAGCATTCCACCAGTTAAATTTCGAATATGGTTGAATCCTTTTCTATTTAAAAGCCGCGCAGCCATCATAGATCTTGCTCCACTATGACAGATTGTGACTACTTCTTCGTCTTTAAATTGCTCGATTTCATCGATTTTTTGCATTAATTCCCCTAAAGGAATCCCTATACTCCCCTTGATATGACCATAAGGACCATTATATTCATGAGGTGACCGAACATCTAACAGTAATGCTGGTTGATCATCGGTTTTGAGACGCATAAATAATTCATCTGCTTCTATTTCAGTTAAAGGTGGAATACCTTTTTCTTTGATTTCTTTATGCGTTTTTTTCTCTAAAGAAACTGGCTTACTAACTTCTTCGATTGTAACTTTATCTTTTTGTAAAACGGCTAATAACTTTCCTCCTTCCTTTTTTAAGGAGATTAAATCGACTCCATCAGTTAAGTCTGTATACGCTTCGACACTTGATTTAAATCCAGGATCTGTCGCATAGATTTTTAATTTTTTGTTTTCTGGTAACACTTCAAGCCCCTTAATTAGTGCATTTAGTGGACCTGGGCAACTTAGACCACTAGCATCAACTTCTACGAACTCATCAGATTCTACAGCCTTCTCTTTCACCATTTCTTGCATTATTTCTTGAGGACTACCACATGCATTTACTAGCTCTTCTGTGGATACTTTTGCAAGTTCATAAGTTTTAAATCCCCCCGATAAGTTGTACACATCTTTATAACCACGTTGCTTCAAAGTTCTGGTAACTACATAACCCCTATAGCCAACTGCACAAAACACATAAATCGATTGATCTTGAGGTATCTCATTCAATCTCTCGCGGAGTTCAAGATCCGAAATGTTAATCGCATTTTCTATAGTACCAATTTTATATTCGTCAGGAGTTCGCACATCCAGAAGAAATCCATTTTTTTGTTTTATTGAGTTAATTTGATCCCAATGCCAAACAGGCTGGTCTCCGTTGAGCGCATTAACTGCAATAAAGCCTGCCAAATTCACTGGGTCTTTTGCAGATGCAAAGGGCGGGGCATATGATAATTCCAATTCTTCTAAATCAAAAGCAGTCCCACCCATTTTTATCATTGCAGCTATCACATCAATTCTTTTTTCACTTCCAAGTCCGCCAACTATCTGAGCTCCAAGAATTTTCCCAGAAGGCTTCTCGAAAATTAATTTGAAAGCCATGGGAACCGCGTTTGGATAATAGCCCGCATGATTATTTGGATGGAGATATATCTTTTCATATTCTATATTACTATTTTTTAATGTTTTTTCAGATAACCCTACAGTTGCAATGGTGGTGTCAAATACCTTCACAACAGAAGTCCCTAACACCCCTTTATATTCCGTGGCTCGTCCTGCAATATTATCTGCTGCAATTCTTCCTTGCTTATTTGCAGGTCCCGCAAGTGGAACTGCAGCGGGTTGATTTGTTTGTAAGTTCGTAATCTGAATGGCATCTCCAACTGCATAAATGTTTGGATCGAAGGTTTGCATATGGGTATTAACTATAATATGCCCTTTGGGTCCCAATTCAAGACCCGCTGCCTTTGCCAAATTCGTTAATGGTCGTATTCCAATTGATAGAATAATCAGATCAGTTTCAATTATTCGCCCATTTTTTGTTTTTACATAAGGCCTATTGTCGTTTGTCCGACCGAATGAATCCACGGGATCCTCTAAAACAAGACAAATCCCGTTTAAAATCAACTCCTGATGGACGAATTGAGCCATTTCCTTGTCAAGCGGGGGCATGACCTGATCGAGCATTTCAACTATTTTAACTCGAACTCCTCGCTCGTGTAAGTTTTCTGCCACCTCCAGTCCAATGAAGCCCCCACCAACAATGACAGCATGTTGTGGTTTGTTCTTTTCGACATACTCTCGAATAGCTACTGCATCTGGTATAGTACGTAATAAAAAAAGCGGGACCGTATCCGTTCCAGGGAACGGTGGTTTTATAGGAATAGCTCCCGGCGATAAAATCAAGTAATCGTAATTGAGGGTATATTCAGTATTTTTCACCAAATCTCTAACGGTGACTAGTTTGTTCTCGCGATCGATGGAAAGCACTTCATGATTTACTCGGGCATCTATATTGAATCGTTCCTTAAATCTTGTTGGATTAACTAACTCTAAAGCCTCTCTTTCTCGAATTACGTTCCCGATATAGTATGGCAGTCCGCAGTTCGCCCACGAAACATATGGCCCTTTATCCAGCATAATTATTTCAATGCGTTCATCCAATCTGCGGAGCCTCGCAGCGGCGCTCGCGCCTCCTGCAACACCACCAACAATTACCACGCGTTTCATATGCATACCACCCTTTATCGTAGATGGTTATTTCCCCTTAAAATGTTTAGGCAATTATTATATCAGTTCAAACCAATAATATGAATGAATACAAAATGGTCAATATAATGGGTTTTGATATCGGTGGAGTGAATATCAAAGGCGCATTTATAAAATATTCTTCAAAAACCGATTATGATTTAAAAATAAGTTCAAAATATTACCCCCTGTGGCTCCATAATCCTGAAAAATTCCCTGAATTGCTGCAGACATTTATGAAGGAACTTATAGGTGTGACTCAAGTTGATGAAATTGGAATAACTTTAACTGCCGAAGTTTCTGACGCCTATTATACTAAAAAAGAAGGTGTCAATCACATTTTAACATCATTCAAGAAATTAATGCCCAAAATCCCCAAAAAAGTCATCAGTATATACAATAATTTTCTGCCAATTGATATTGCATCGCGCGATTATATGGCTGTTGCCTCTGCAAATTGGGTAGCTACTGCATTATATGTTGGGAAGAAATTCCCTAAATGTATCATGTTAGATGTCGGAAGCACCACTGCTGATATCATTCCAATCTCTGATGGTATCCCTGATACTCTTGGTAAGACGGATCTAGATAGGCTACTCAATGGAGAACTTGTTTATACTGGTGCTCTCAGATCTACTATTCCTTCCTTAGCTTGGAGGGTACCAGTTCATGGGAAAATGTGCCCCATTTCATATGAAAAATTTTCCCTTGCCGCAGATGTGCATTTGCTATTAGATCATATCTCCTACGATGAATACATATGTGATACCGCAGATGGGCGCGCAAAGACCAAGCAAGATGCTCTCGCACGACTGGCACGTATAGTTTGTGCAGATATTGATTTACTCTCAGAAAGTGAAATCTACGAAATTGCGGCCTACCTCTATGGACGGCAATTAGATCAGATAGGTGATGGCTTGACACAAGTTTTAAAGACACGGGACGAGTATGATTTGACCGTACCAATTGTTGTTACAGGGTTAGGACGTGAATTTCTCGCAAAAAAAATTGCCGAGAGAATGGATTTCAAAGAAATTTATAATTTAGAATCTATATTTGGACATCGAGGTGCAATTGCATCTCCTGCTGCTGCGATCGCACTACTTTTAGCAGAGCAAAAAGAGGTGTCATAACTTATGGATGCTGTTATTAAAATTGGAGGGAGTGTACTACGACCCGAAAATCTGAGAAGCTTAACAGCGCATCTCGATAAATTGGTAAATGAATTTTCGTTCGTAATAGTACCTGGTGGGGGTGAATATGCCGACTTAGTTCGCAAAAACCATAAAACCTATCAGTTAACGGATGAGACATCTCATTGGATGGCGATTCTCACTGAAAATATCTTAGGTTTTTTGTTATTAGAACATCTAAAGCAAGGGATTCCGGCATTTACTGTATCTGAGATCAGCACGATTGTATCCAATTCAAAAATTCCAGTTTTTATGCCCTTCCGTTATCTTTTAAATGAAGATCCCCTCCCCCATTCTTGGGATGTCACAAGTGACTCCATCGCCGCCTATTTGGCTGAATTACTCCGTGCAGATAAGCTTATTTTACTTAAGGATGTTGATGGTATCTATACGGGCGATCCAAAACAAACTCCAAATGCAGAATTACGAGAGGTAATCGATTTAAAAAAGGAAGATATTTCTAATCTTCAAACTTGTGTTGATACTTACCTCCCTATTCTCTTGAAAAAGTATAAACGTACATGTTATATTGTCAATGGTTTGTTACCAGAACGGCTTGAAAAAGTATTGAAAAACCAAAAGACACTAAAGACCATAATTGAAATATAAAATAACTAAATTAACGTGGATTTTCATTTATAATTGAACAATGAGATGAGAGACCCATGGATGAAATTGGAAAAGGGTTAGTTTCTATTGCAATGATGGTTCTAGGGGCATTTTTAATCGCCCTTAGCTTTATTTTAGGATTCAACGACATGATAGTGTGGTTTGTATTTGGGATTGCACTCAGTTGCTTCGGGGTGTTTATCTTTTATTTACGCCACGTAAGTATAAAGAGCCAGTCACGCGTTAAAAAGGCTACAATAACTCGAGTTATCCGAGAAGTTCCCAAACCAAAACCAAAACCTGTACAAGCAGCACCTGCCGAAGAAAAACCAAAAAGACCTGAAATCCTGTGCGACACTTGTGAGTTCTATTTTGACTCCCGTGCACGCCAGAAATGCAAGTTCATATCTGATCAAGAACGTATGGCTATGATCAATGCGGGTATTGAATGCGTAGAATATAAGATTAGATTAACCATGCTGGACTGAGATCCAAAAAAACGCTTCCTTCTTTTTCTTATTCCTCTATAATTACCCTTAACAAACCGACATTAATTCAAAATTTAAATAAGGGTAGTTCTAAAATAATATAAATACAATCAAGATTTTCTTGATTAAAACGAGTTGAACGAAGATGGGACGAAGAATTATGAAATTGGGGCGTGACACACACGCAAAAGATGAAACCTTCGAATACGAAAAGCGCCAACGTTATTATGTGAATGTTTCATTATTATCTTTAAAGACGCTGGAGGATTATGATATAGGTCGTGGGGGGGAATTTTATTTTAAGGTGAAACGCAAATGGAAGGGAAGGCGTGTTCCAGATCGCGGCGAAATCTATCTGATGGAGAACCAGGTGTTTTCTGCGCGTCAAGACTTTAGTTTATGGCTGGAGCTTCTCGAATTGGAGCAGGGGGACGATAAGGATATCGAAATAGAAATTGGTTTATACGAGCGGGACATCAAATGGGACAAAAAAATCTTCGAGATCGATGTCCCCATCAAGCTTGGATCGGCGACGGACTACGTCATTCTTCAGGACGATAAAAAAAAGACCAAAGCAAAAGTTAAAATTTCGGCACTCCGAACGAGATATTAGATAAGTTTTCAGAAAACTTTTATCCTCTTTTTTTCTATTTCCTATTATGAAGGTGATTCCTTGGATCGACAGTTGATAAAAAAGAAAATTGATAAAAAATTGGGATGGTGGGTTCGAAGTTCTAAACAAAAAGCCATCGCCGATTTATTATTATCCGTTCCTTGTACTTGTGAAACAGACCCCAACCAATGCGATCGGCACTGGATTATCGACCACCCGGATTATCAAACAGAAGCTGGGTATCACGGATATAAAATTGAACGTAAAATGAAGGATCGAACTGCCATAGCAAAGTACTTAGCAGCCGACTACTGTAATTTAAATGTCATGAAGAAACGGAAAAATTTGATTGATCTTCCTAAGGGTAAATACATTATTTTCAGCGATATTCACCAAGGTGCATTTGCTTGGAGTTGGGATGAGCATGAGTACTTCTGGAAGAATAAAGAGTTATATGCCCAAGCATTAAATTACTATTATGACAAAGGCTTCTCATATCTTGAAGGAGGGGATATCGAAGAGTTCTGGATCAAACGATTAGCAAAAAGTTTTAACGACCACTGGGCTTATCAGCAAGAAAATTTTGCCGAGCTTTACGATATACGACGGAAATTCCATAGTGAAAAACGATTTTTTAAACTTCGCGGTAATCATGATAATATCTTAGCAGATAACGATCACGTAATGAAATATTTACAACAAGATGCTCAATTGGATGACATTCATGTTTATGAATTTGCAGTAATTGGAGATACATTTTTGGTTTTTCATGGGCACCAAGTAGATCCTCGGAACCGTGATTTCGATAGCGGAAGGGGCTATGTTTGGACTAAAATGGGAACAATTATTGAATTTTTTACTGACACCGACCTTTTTGGAATTCAGAAACCCAAGGAGGGTTGGGAACACCATCCTCAATCGAGGCTTCTCCATAAACGGAATATCGAAAATGACTTCTATAATAAAGAGAAATTGAATTATATTTATGCTGACATTGCCAGATTATTGAAAGCTTACGTTATTAATGGGCATAATCATTCTCCTAAATGCTTACCTGAAGGTGATCCCGAGTTTAATTCGGGATGTAGCGTTTTTGAGGGTATTGTTTATGGCATCGAAATAAATTTTGATGAAGATATTATTAGAAATGTGGATTGGAATACCGATAGCGGTATGCCTAGCGAACCTACCATCCTTTGTGAAGAATCGATCTCTGAACTTACGAAAAGATGGGAGTGACTTGTAAATTTCAATGGAGGTCCCCAAAAATAGTAATTCTGGAAATTGGTATCAGTAGTAGCGGTGTGCCATTAGTCTCAAAACAGTACTATGATGAGTATAACATTAAAGATAGTGCCATCCTCCGCGCTGGGTTCCTTAGTGGCTTAAACGCATTCGTCAACCAGACTTTTTCTGATGAAATTGAATCCTTCTCAATGAAGAAGTTCACGATTGTGCTATCGACGAGCTCAACGGAGAAAGCACATAACCTTATCTTCTATGCAATAGGCGACAAGAAGATCGATCAAAAGACTGCGCAAAAGGCACTCGCGCGAGTTAAAGAGGAATTCTTCAAGCAATTTGGGAAATTAGACCGATATTCAGGCGATTTAACAATTTATGAAGATTTTCAAGAAGTAATTGATACTTTGTTGGGTGATCTAATTAGAAAGCCGGACGAACGGGTCCGATCTGTTTTTTGAAGTCAAGAAATAGTTCCATTCTCGAAGATATAACTTTTAAAATAAAAACAATCATAATAAATATTGGTGTGCTATTTGGATACATTAACAGAGAGAGAGCTGCAATTGCTCGTAGCTTTTCCGGCTTTTATTATTATCGCAATAATACTAGGACTATTAATTCTCCGAAGGGATTCTAGCTATTGGGGCAATCGCCTTTTCTTTATAGTTTTTGTCGTTAACGGTTTGGCATTGGTCTTTAATTTATTGTATTTGTTTTCGGAAGTTGACTTAACTATCATCCGCTTAAATATCGCAAGCATCAGTTGTATTAATATCTCGGTATGTTGTCTGATATTAGCAATCCTCGTACTATATAAAGGGGAAAATGAGGTGATTGGAGCTAAAAGCAGTTATATACTTCTCCTAGTTACAGGTATCCTCATCGCAATTCAGGCTTTTCTTCCGGATGGGGTGGGAACTATGATTTTGGTGGACGAATCTGGTCCCCAAAAGGTTCCACATTGGTCGTTACATTTCGGATTGTACCAAATATTATTTAATTTAAGCTACTTTCTTATTTTCTATTATTATGCTATCCGGCTCTATCGGGAAATCTCTCCTGAAATGCAGAAAAAATTTAAACGATTTCTCATTGGTGGCGTTTTTGTTTATCTCACCATGTTATCTGTAAGTATTAATAACATGCGAATTATTCCCGGTTATGAAGACATTGCAGGTATATTTAATCTTGGAGCCTTGATCGGGATTGTTTTAATCTATTATGGAATTGTTCGAAAATCCTGAATAGAATCGTTTCAAAAATTTTAAAAATCAATTCAATGCACTTTTAATTATAAAGAGTTTTAAGGTGGGCAAGTTCAAATGCAAGATTTACGCCAAATTACGTTAGCTATAGCCTTTCCAATTGTTATGGTAATTTTTATCATTTTAGGAATTTTAGTTCTCCGAAAGGACTCAAAATATTGGGGCAATCGTTTTTTTGCATCGTTCTTCTGGGCAACTGCATTGACTCTGCTCTTTAACCTATTGTACCTCTTCTCCACGAATCAGCCTTACATTGCGGGTATGAACCTCGTTACTGCGGCAATGGCAGTCATAGGTATAATCGGGCTTTTACTCGGCATTCTGGTAGTATACAAAGGTGAAGACGTAATCATGCACAGCTACAAACTATATTTAATTTTGGGGGTGTGTATTGCACTAATCATCGTACAGGTCACTATTCCCGGCGCTGTTTATTTCCTTGCGGGTTCCCCCGAAGACCCAAAATGGTCCCTACCTATGGGTATCTACGAGTTACTACTAAGTCAAGCATTGATCATAGCTGTTTATTATTTTTCCATCCAGTTATATAGGGTTTTAACACCTGAAATGCGAACAAAATTTATTAAGTACCTGATAGGTCTTGCATTTCTAGATCTGACTTTCATAAGTGTAACTATCGATAATCTCAACATATTCGGAGAAGCATATTCACTTATTGGTGCAGCGTTAAATTTTTGTGTATTATTTGGTGCAATACTCATTTACCTCGGTATTGTACGGCGACAAACATAAATTTTCCCATTTCCTCTTCTTTTTTTCAAAATTACTTGATCACAATTCTTTTTTAATTCATTTACAGTTAAAACATAAAGATCTATGTTCAAAGTGAGTGAGATGCCCATTAATATAAAAAAAATCTCAGAAATTATCCCCCCCCAGAATATCATTTCGGATGGTATTGAACTAGAAAAAAGATATTGTAAACCAATTTTGAGCAGTGCCACCGAACCACCTCTGGCTGCGGTTTTTCCCATAAATACGGGGCAAATATCACAGCTTATTGCATTCTTACGCACGATTGAGAATATTAATGTTCTTATTGTTAGTAGTTCCACTAGTCCAAAATTCCTTGATGATACCGTTCCTTCAAAAAACACTATTATTATGGATTTAACGAAGATGACGGAAATCCCCTTTATCAATAGGAGGAATAAAGTATGCGTTGTTGAACCCGGCGTAACATGGGCTGATCTTCTAGCGCCACTCATGGAGTCGGGTCTTCGACCGCGTGCACCGTTCTTACCTCGGAAAGGGAAATCCGCACTAGCGTCAATTTTAGATCGGGAACCCCATCTGGTGCCGAAAGCTCAATTCGACATCTCCGATCCCCTCCTATGTATGGAAGTCGTTTTTGGAAATGGGGAAATATTTCGGACGGGCGAAGCTGCAGGTCCCCAATCAATTAAAGTTAATCGGCAAGCTGGCGCCGCGCTTACAAATCCAATTGGGCCCGCGCAGACTGATATCTTTCGTCTGATTCAGGGGAGCAAAGGGACATATGGATGTGTTTCATGGGTTTCCCTGCAGTGTGATTTCATTCCCACTATCCGCTCAATTAAATTCCTTCAGGATGACTCAATTCAACCACTAACCGAATTTATTTATTCAGCTGTTAGACGACGATTAGTGGATGAAATCTTCATCATTAATGATAAATTATTTAAAGCTATTTTTCCGTCAAAGAAGGGGCCTACTAAGAAATTTATACTCATTTATGCTATTAATGGCTATGAATGGCTTCCAGAGGAAAAACTTTCATATCAGACAGCGGATTGTAACGAGATTTCCATTAATATTGGTTTAGTTGCTACTGACTCAATAGCGGGGATTGAGCAAAAGGATATGATACCCATTCTAGATGGGCAGACAGTCGACCCCCACCCTAAATATTCTGATCAAACTGTCGCCACTGATATATTTTATACCACAACCCTTGATCGTCTCCCTAACCATATAGCTCACGTTGAAAATTTTCTTGAACAACATCAATTTCCCTTGGATCGTTTAAATATTTATATTCAACCAGTAATTCAGGCACGGGCAACTCATCTTGAGTTCTCCCTTATTGCTGATCGCCCAGAAATGTCGAATAATATTTCCACTTCCTACAAATTTGTATCGAAGATCGGAAAAGACATCGCTGAATACGCTGTTTTAAATGGCGGTTTCTTCTCCAGACCGTATAAACTTGTGAAAGAATTTGCTTTCGCGGGTCATGAAGTTTATATGGATGGCTTGCGGAGGTTAAAGAAGATATTTGATCCTAATGACATATTAAATAAGGGGGAATTGTGCTTTTGATCGAAAGTAAAGATCTTTTAAAGCGACACACTGATGAAATGTGGCTATGCTCTCGCTGTAGCCTCTGCAAGTTTCCACCTCTCGCACAAATCAGATCGAAACGGTTTTCTAGCGTCTGCTGCAGTATGGATTATGGATTTTTTCATGCGTGGTCTGGATCTGGGAAGATAATTATGGGGCTATCGCTTCTTGAAAACCGTGTCGAAGGGATTTCTGAAACCATGCGGGATGCAATTCTCCAATGTACTCTCTGCGGAGCCTGTGATGTATCGTGTAAGTACTCAACGAATATGGAAGTTCTCGATACCATATTTGATGTTAGGTGTTATTTAGTGGAAACACTTGGTCCCCACCCCATACACCAGAATTATCTTCAAAAAGCACAAGAGTTCAATAATCCCTATGGCGAGCCACATTTGGAGCGTCAAAGTTGGGTTAAAGCGACTAATGCAAATCAGAACCCTGAAGCAAAAACACTTTTTTTCACAGGTTGCACTGCTGCCTACCGACAACAGGTTATGGCAGAGGCTAGTGTGGAGATTTTATCTGCAGGCAATGTAGATTTCCGAGTTACTCCTGAGGAACACTGTTGTGGAAGTCCCATCTATCGGTCGGGGCAGGTGAAAGAAGCTCAGAAATTTTTCGAATATAACCTTAGAATGTTCGCACAAGAAGGGATTGAGGAAATTATAACCGCATGTCCGGGTTGTTATTCAATGTTTGTAGCGGAATACCCCCGCTATCTGGATGAGGAACTGCTTGAAATTTGGAAATCAATTAAATTTCGTCATATGGTAAATGTCATCGAAGAATTAGTGGCAAAAAAGAAGATTTCGTTTATTGATCCAACTGAAAAACCCAAGGCACTTGTGACTTACCATGATCCCTGTCATTTAGGGCGAGGTGGGGAACCATGGGTTCCTGAATGGAAAGGAACAATGAAAAAGGTCTACAATCAGATAAAAGTCTATGACCCTCCCAAGCAAGTTCGACGGGGAACGAAAGGGGTCTATAAGCCAGTGAGAAATATTTTGAAACGAATGGGAAATCTTGTCGAATTTGTCGAGATGTTTCGGATTAATGAATACGCCTACTGCTGTGGATCGGGAGGGGGGGTTAAAGCTGCTTATCCTGAAATGGCGCTTGCCGCCTCTACAGAGCGTCTTGAAGAATCAGAAACGGTCTTAAGATTGAAAGCTGAAGAACTCGCGAAAGAAAAAATAGACGTGGATGATTTAATACTAATAAGTGCCTGTCCCTTTTGTAAAACTAATTTTGAAGATGGGATCGAAAAGACGGGAAAGAAGATTCGATATCTAGATATCAATCAGTTTGTTCTTGATCGAATCAAAAAGGAGGTTAAGGGATGAGTGCTATGAATAAAGACACATTAATAAAAGCTATGAGAAAAATTGTTGGGGAACGGTTTGTCTGTGCTGATCCAGGTGTATTGGATACATACGCCTATAATTGGAACGCCGATAACCTCTCTAGTGGTAGCACCAAGTTTGCTAACCGCCCCGCGATTGTTATTATGCCTGGAAATACCGCCGAAATAGTAAAGATAGTGAAGTTCTGTAATGAAAAAGGCGCGCAATTCAAAGCTATGAGCACTGGTTGGGGAGTACATAACACCGTTGGAACGCCTGACAGTGTTATTCAGCTTGATCTTCGCCGTATGGATCGAATTCTTGATATTGACACGAAAAATATGATTGTAGTGGTTGAACCTTACGTCTCTGGTGCGATGTTACAAGCTGAGATTTTTAAATATGGTCTTAACTGTCACATTCAAGGGTGTGGGGCAAATGGATCACAACTAGCTTCTGTTACCAGCATGGTTGGGCAGGGTTGGACAGGTATCTCCACTGGATTTTCTAATAGAAATATTCTAGGCGTTGAATGGGTGATGCCCGATGGAATAGTTTGCAAACTCGGTTCATGGGGTAAAATCACACGCCCAAGTAAAAAGAAAGGCTATTATGGAGAAGTTCAGGTGAATGCTTCTGACTGGTTTCTGGCTGATGGCCCTGGTCCGAGTCTTCGTGGAGCGTATCGAGGCTACTTCGGCGCGTTCGGGGGGTTAGGCGTTTTCACCAAAGCAGCAATCAAACTCTATCATTGGACTGGTCCCGAACAACTCGAGCTCCAAGGTTATTCTCCGATCTATAACCTTAAGCGTACAAAACTTCCGCGAAATGTCGCGACATACCTAATAAACTGGAACAATTGGGCGGATTTCAAGGATGCAGGGTATGCCCTCGCCCAATCCGAAGTTTGCTGGGCATTGTGCCGCATTGGCGGCTTCATTACGGGTCTTGGTGTGCTCCCAAGTAATGATGAATTCTGCAAAAAGTACGAGGAATTATTTGGTGATATTAAATATGACTTAATGGTGGTTACGATGGCAGCGACAAAGCGTGAATTCAAGTACCATAAGGACGTTATCAAAGCTATCGTTGAGAAGACGAATGGCGAAATTGTACCGATTTCCCAAGATCCATTTTTCACCGCCATGACCTTTATGGCGATTGCGAAGCAGTGCAACACCATGCGAGGTGTGTTCAGGGCAGGTGGCGGGTTTTTTACATCCCTTGGCGCTTTGGGAAGTTGGGATTGGTGTGTTGAAGGGGCGAAAATCGGGGAAAATCTCAAGCAAAAAGCTATTGATTCAGGCGGACTTGTAGACGATGGGGCTGATAATGTCTGGGGGTTGCCATATGAGCACGGCACCTTCTCCCACTTGGAGGAATTATATATGTATGATATAACCGACCCTGAATCGCGCAAAGCTTCTGTGAAATACCTTGAATCAGTTATTGAAGCATCCCAGAAACATCCTCTCGGGCTTGGGCTCGGGACTGTTGACGGTGAGGGTAGCACGATGCATAATATCTTTGGTCCCATTGCCTGTAACTATCATCACTGGTTGAAAGCAATCAAAAAAGCCTTTGACGCCAATAATACCTCAGATCCTGGCTTTTACATTGATCCCGCGAAAGTAAAAGATTGAAAAATCTAAAGTTGTTTCTTAATGTATAGAGAGTGAAGTGTTAATCTTACATGACGGCTGAGTGTTATTGGTATTCGGTATGCCCAATGAAACGCTTTTACGAGCAGGATAAATTAGAGAAACATTGGATACTCCATTATTGTAAAGGGGATTATTCCAAATGTATCCGAAAAAAGCTAGAAGAAGAAGGGAAATTTCATCCCGATAATATGTTACCAAATGGTGAGATAAGAGCAGATCTAAAATAAGGAGTTAAATTAAAAAAAGCAGGTAATTGTAAAAATC
>JAEOSY010000559.1 GCA_016840125.1 Candidatus Helarchaeota archaeon
GTTACCGACCATATAAATAATATGTTTTTTAATCCCTTAAGAGGTTCTTTTAAATATGGTGGACCAAGATTTCCGGATATGTCAGATGCTTATTCCTCAAAATATTACTCTCTCATAGAGGAAACTGCAATTGAGAACTATATTGCACTTCGTCGTGGAGTTCTCTACACTTCTACGGGCCCTTCTTATGAAACGGCAGCTGAAGTTAAAATGATAACAAAAATGGGTGCAGATGCTGCGAGTATGTCAACAATTCCTGAAGTTATTGTGGCTAATCAAGCTGGGCTCGATGTAATTGGTATATCTTGCATCACAAATATGGCAACAGGAATCAGCAAGAATCCTTTATCTCATAAAGAAGTTACTGATACTGCAGATATGGTAAAAAGTAAATTTTTTATACTTATAAAGGGAATAATTCGTAAATTAATTCCGTCTTAAAAAATGTTCTTTTCATCATCCCAAAAATTATATCGATTATGAATTAATATGTTTCAATGGTTTTTTTTGATAGTATTTACCGTGTTTAAGGAAGAACAGATAAATAATAATTATTGCATAAAGAATGTGATCAGTATCATTATTTAATTTTATTGCCATTTCTACCTTATTTCATAAGCATAAAAGGAGGTATTATGAGAACAAGGTTTCTAAGAAAATTCATTGTACTTAACATCTTTTCCCTCCTGGTTATTAGTAGTAATGCTTTGGCACAAATCAATGTTTACTTTCAACTGAGCCCAACCCTACAGAATGCCAATATTGTATACATTTCCAATTTTGATTTGATACAACAGGGTATGGCTCAATTTTTGTTCCAGGTCACTATCTATAATCAGTCTAATGAAGAACAGCTAGGGAAGCTTCGTTTTGAAATAATTAAGACCGGGGAACCGGTACCCATTGTAAGCGCAATCACTAATAATTTTCGATTACCATCGCAACCGCCGAATGTTTCATTCAATAATATTCAGCTCAATGCGGGTTTTATGTTGCCCAATGGTGATGTTATTATATTTGATGAGCAAAGCGTACAAACTCCAAGTGATGAATTTCAGCAAGAGACACTCCAAGGCGGTAAACTACCCGATGGAGAATATTTATTTTATGCTTCTTTCATTAATACGTCTACCAACGAAGAATTCCCTGCTGATCCTCAAAGCATAGAGGTGATGAGTTCGCCTTACGTTTTCCCAATAGCACCGGGTACGAGTGATCTTGCTGCACCTGAAATTATATATAGCCCATTTCCGGTATTTCAATTTAACACAAATTTATCAGATCCGTTGGCCCCTTTAGAAGAGCCATTTCTTGTTCAAGTATATCGCAAGCTTGATTTTCATACTTCGGCCGACGAGGTTCTTACTACTACACCTCACTTGGAATATCGTACGGATCGAACCATGTTCCAGTATCCCCAAGGAGAAGGCGAACAGCCACTAGAGCCGGGATCCTATTTATGGCGGATTCAAATGGTTTTACCAACAACAGGTGGGACAGAAATCATACAATCACCAATTTTCGCATTTAAATTTTTGGATCCCACAAATGCTTCAGAAGATATGGTGGCAAGGGCGGGGGCAGAGGGAGTACTGCGACTCCTCCGTTATCTAATCGGTCAACAAGCGGATGTGTACGCAGAAATGCTGAATGCCTATTCATTAACAACCATAAGGATTAATGGCGAAGTAATTGAACTGTCAGATCTCTATGGCAGGATTACTCGTTATGAAGGAAAAGTTTTTAGAGTAAATGATTTAGAGTTACTTTCATCTCAAAATTAGGATAATGCCATGAAAGCAAAATGCATTTTAACAATAATTCTATTTTCCATTATCTTGTACACGGCTACTTCCGTGGCAGCCGAAACTGTTGCCGTTGTGCTGAAGGTGAAAGGTTCTGTATCTTTGGTTAGGGGTAAAGCAACAGCATCGCAAACTCTTAAACGAGGTTTCAGGTTGCAGAACGGTGATAAGTTATCAACCGGGAAGAAAGGTTATACTGCGATCAAATTTATCGATGATGCAAGTGTCGTCAGAATTCGCGCTAATTCAACATGCCGGATTGAAGGTAAAAAGGAAAAAAATCAAATACTTAAAAATATCTCTTTAGAAGTAGGTGCACTTTTTGCCAGAGTGACAAAACAAAAAGGACAATTTAAAATAACGACACCAACCTCTGTGGCTAGTGTCAAGGGAACAGAGTGGATTTCAGAGCATAAATCAGAGGGGGGGACATTTTACTATGGATTAAAAGGTGTGGTCGAAATTTCCAATGAAGTTGGTGTAGCCCTGCTCCATGCCGGGGAGACTGTCGAGGTTCCGAATGCAATGACAGAACCGCGTACGAGAAAATCAACAGAGGGAGAGGGTGTCTGGGATGATGAATTCGGCTTAGTAGACGATTTCGAATTTGAATTTGAAGAA
>JAEOSY010000560.1 GCA_016840125.1 Candidatus Helarchaeota archaeon
ATAAGGCTTTAATTTTTCCGGATTTAATTTCTTTCAAAACAGTCTTAGATGGTTTGTTGCTAAAGGAATTAGTTTGATACACCCCTTCAGTATTTCCACGTCGCCAGAGAGGAATCAATTGGATTCTATTTCCAGAGAGAATGATTAAATTCAATAATAAACCTATTAAATCAGCTTTATAATCGTCTGGCAAAGGGATAATGTGTCCTAATAAGACGGTTCCAGTTCCTTTTTCAATTAAATCTTGAATTACAGATTTATAATCAAGAATTTCGTTTGGGAAAATGATTTCTTCAAAGATTGAATTGAATTGAGTATAATTCTTTGCTGTTTTTATTCCTTTATCTCCCTGCTCGTTCAAGATTTGTGCTACTGATAAAATAAAACCTATGAGATCTTCTTTCGTTAAAAATAGCTCATAATCTATAAGCCTCTTGATTGTAACACTAAATTCAGGATCGCCGATATTAAGAGATATTATCTTTGTTCCACTATCTTTTGCAAGCTTTAGATACACTTGAAGCATTGGATGGGAATCTTCTATAT
Source organism: Candidatus Helarchaeota archaeon (assembly GCA_016840125.1). Next base: position 547 of record JAEOSY010000560.1, read on the forward strand.
TTGTATTAATTAACAGTACCCATTTAGATTGCAAGATGTCTTGGAAAGAGCGTGGTAAAACTGGAATATTAAAATGCTTGTTAATTAGAGTGTATAAAATGTCAATCGTATCTCTATTGTACAATGTAAAGATATTATCCGTCTTGATGACTTCGTGTGCAAATTTTTCTAGCAGATATGCCGATTCATTCGATAGATCACGAGAAACTAGAAAAGCGATTTCATTAGGTTTATATTTCTTAAGATTCTCTTCTATTTCAACATAAGCTTTTTCCCAATCGACGGGAATCAGAACGCTATCCTTTCTAATTAGCGGAACTTTGAGGCGTGATGCTCCATTAATAAAAGGGGGCGTACAGAAACGGCCAATTACACAAGCTTGCCCTTTATTAACGGGATTATCTTGGTTGGGAATGGATTCCATTAATGTATCATCATCGAAATAGTAATCAAATCCACAACCCACACTGCAGAATCCACATATCGAGGTCTGAAAATTTTCAAGTTTTTTAACCCATTTCATATTTTTTGAGGACATGACACCTGTGGGACAAATATCAACACAAGCACCACAGAATTGGCAATTAGTATCAAGGTGTAGTAAATCATATGCAGTGGACATTCGGGTTTCTGCTCCCCGATAAATGAAATTTATAGCTCCACTACCTCTTAGTTCATTACAAACTCTCACACATCTTCCGCATACAATACATAAATTATAATCCTGTTCGATAAATGGATCTTCCCTAAGAAGCGGAAGATTTCTATAATTGAGTTCATATGGAACCTCTTTGATCCCTAAGTAATTAACAATTTCTCGAATTTCGCAAGTTTCCTTATTGGGGCAGGAGAAACAGCCAAATTTCCGCCCAGATTTAACTTTAGAGGATCTTAAATCTTCACAGTTTTTTCTACTATCACAAATTAAGCAAGAATAGGGGTGTTCACTCAAAATTAGCTTCATAACTTCGCTTCTCAAACTTTGAAGCTCTTCATCTTGGGTGATGATATTCATACCATTTTTAGCAGGAGTTGAGCAAGCTGTCGGATAACCTTTCATACCATCAACTTTAACAATACATAAACGGCAACCACCGTGGGGTGTTAGACCTTCAATGTAGCATAACGTAGGAATATAAATTCCATTATTCCGGGCAATTTCGAAAATGGTTTGCCCTTCCGAGAATTTCATGTTTTTTTTGTCGATGGTCAATGACAGCGGTTCTTCACTCATATTTTTAAATCCTCCGGGATTGGACTGGTCTTTTTGGTGATAGCTTGTGATGAACACGAGCTGTAGCATAGCCCACATTTAATACAATTTTGCGAACTGATTTTGTGTGGCTGTTTCGATTCACCCTCGATCGCATTTGCAGGACAACTATTCTTACACACACTGCAACCAATACATACTTCATTAATAGAATATTCAATCAAAGGTTTACATACAAGTGCGGGACAACTCTTATGAACGATATGGGCAATATACTCATTTCTGAAGTATTTTAAAGTGGTGAGAACCGGATTAGGAGCAGTTGCACCTAGACCGCATAAACTGGTTTTTTTAATCATATTAGCAAGCATTTCCAAAGTAGTAAGATCCTCCAAATTTGCCCGTCCTTCTATTATTTCATCGAGTATATCTAACATCTTTTTTGTACCTATTCGACATGGAGCACATTTTCCACATGATTCTTTTTGAGTAAATTCAATAAAGAAATGTGCAAGATCTACCATACATGTATCTTCATCTACAATTATTACGCCGCCAGACCCCATTATTGCCCCTAAAGAAGTTAAGTTCGCATAATCCATGGGAGTATCCAAGAATTGCGCTGGAAGACAGCCACCCGATGGCCCCCCAATCTGGATGGCCTTGAATTTTTTATCGTTTGGGATACCACCACCAATCTCGTAAATGACTTCCCTTATAGTCGTACCCATGGGAATTTCGACAAGACCTGAATTGTTAATTTTACCTGTTAAGGCAAGCACAATCGTTCCCGAAGCATCATCAGTTCCAATTGAGGAATACCAATCAGCACCTTTTTCAAATATTCGTGGAATGCTGGCTAGTGTTTTTACATTATTGATATTAGTTGGTTTATTCCATAACCCTGAAACCGCGGGATAAGGAGGACGCGGTCTCGGCATCCCACGTTTCCCCATAATCGATGCCATCAATGCGGTTTCTTCACCACATACAAAAGCGCCCGCCCCTTTTTTCAAAATTAAATTAAAATTAAGGTCGGAATTAAGGATATTTTTTCCCAGATACCCATTTTCGCGTGCTTTACTTAAAGCAATATTAAAACGTTCTATTGCAAGTGGATATTCTGCTCTAATATAAATATAACCAAGATCGGCACCTATTGCATAACCCGCTATAATCATACCTTCAATTACACTATGTGGATCACTTTCTAAAATAGTTCTATCCATAAATGCGCCCGGATCGCCTTCATCCGCATTGCAAATTAAATACTTAGGATGACCCATTGCATCATAACAGAACTGCCACTTTAGTCCTGTTGGAAATCCGGCACCCCCTCGACCTCGTATGCCCGATTTCTTTACTTCTTCAATCACTTGGATTGAACTAAGATTTTTCAATACTTTTTTGAGAGATTCATACCCTCCTGCCTCAATATATTCATTAATATCCTCAGGATTTATCTTCCCACAATTTTCTGTAATAAGTGGGCTTTGGCGAGAATAAAATGGGATTTCGTCCATATTTTTAATAGGCTTCCCAGTTTTTGGATCCTTATAGAGTAATCGCTCAACGATCTTGTCTTCTATCAAATGCTGCTCGACAATTTCCTTTACATCATCTTCCTTTAAGTGCACATAGAGAACATTTTCAGGTTTAATAATAATAGTTGGACCAGCTTGGCAAAAGCCATGACAACCCGTTGATTTAACATGAATGAATTTCCTTAATTTATTAGCGTCTAGTAACTCCTCCAACGCTTTATAAATAGCATCAGCATTTAAAGAGTTACATCCTGTACCTCTACAAATTAACAAATTTCTATCATGGTTCTTATCATTCATTGTAATATCCTTTTGGCTTTTACTCAATTTTTTCCTGCGCTAATATTTTTTTCAAGATTTTTAAGGTTAAATTCCCATGAATCTTATCGTTAATGATGCAAACCGGCGATATTGCACAACACCCGAGACAAGCTACTGATTCTAAACTGAATAATTCATCCTTTGTTGTCTCACCTGATTGAATTCCTAAAAAAGTCTCCAAGTACGTTAACAACGATTGACCCCCTTTCACATGACATGCGGTGCCTTCACAACAAATTATTACATTTTTTCCCTTGGGGATGAGCTTAAATTGGGTATAAAAGGTCGCAACTCCATAGACTTCAGAAGGAGGAATTTTTAATACTTCAGATATATAATATAACACGTCCGGGGGTAAATAATTGTACATTTCTTGAATTTTTTGTAATAAGGAAATTAAATTGCCTTCCTCACTATCATTTACCCGGATAATTTTATCCACTTCTTTTCTGCGAAGTTCGCTAATCTGTTGCATGTATCGGGGGTTCACTTTTATACATGTCCTAACTTGATTCTTGTTCTATTTAGGAAAGGTACTTATATTAATTTTCTATTTGAAAAAAAAAGTACAAATATTAACTTATTTAGAGTGCTTGAATTTAAGGCGCTAACGGCTCCAAGCTAATCAGGGACCTCCTAATTAACTATAAATAAGAGAGAATAAGGTTAAATCCAGATAAAATGCCCTAGATTTAACTTATTACCCTTTTGCGGTTCAATAAAAGATTCCAGAATGGCGTCTTCATCATTCAAATAGGCGTCAACGAAGGCTGCCGCTTTCTGAGCATCTCTAACAGCCTCTACTACCGTCGCAGTTCCATTGATACAATCACCGCCTGCAAATACCCCTTCAACAGGGGTTTCACATGTCTCTTCACATACCTCAAAGGTTTTCCATTGCGTGAATTTTAAGCGGGGGTTCGTAAAAGGTTCAATTTCAGGTGCTTGACTTATCGCTTCAATAACCATGTCACATTCCATAATAAAGTTTGAATCTGGAATGGGAATTGGACGTGCTCTGCCAGAAGCGTCTGGCTCCCCTAATTTCATACGGACACATTCGACTCCTACAACTTTGTTATTCTCACCAATAATACGTACTGGATTGGTTAGAAAATGGATTGGAATACCTTCTTCTTCAGTCTCTATTATTTCTGGAGGATTTGCTGGCATTTGATTTCGATGACGCCGATATACTATGCATGGTTCTGCGCCAAGCCTCAACGCAACTCTCGCGGAATCAATCGCTGAGTTTCCACCGCCAACCACAACAATTTTCTGTCCATCCAGCGTGCTCTGTCCTAAATTATAGTTCCGCAGAAATGGTAAGGCATGGGTACACCCTTCAAGATCTTCACTTGGAATCCTCATCCATTTGGGTGCATGCGTTCCAATCCCTAGAAAGATCGCATCAAAACCTTGGTGAAACAAGTCATCAAAATTACAAGTGTTCTCTACAGCAGTTTCCGGTCTGAATTTGATATCTAATTTCTCCATGTTTTTAATCTCAGCTTGAAGAATTTCCTTCGGTAGGCGAAATTCGGGAATGCCTACTTGCATCAAACCGCCTAAGACTGGTAATTTTTCAAAGACGGTCACAGAATGACCTAACTTGGCTAGATAATACGCCGCAGTCAGCCCAGCGGGTCCAGAGCCTATGACCGCTACATTCTTCCCAGTACTAGGGGCACAATTTGCGTACGAAGTAGGAAACTTGAGTTTGTCGGCAAGGAAACGTTTGATCAGCATGATTTGTATCGGATCACCCTTTTTTCCAAGCGTACACGCCTTTTCACAGAAATGTGGACAAACGCGGTCTATGGATCGTGGAAAGGCATATGTTTTATAAACGATTTCTAAGGCTTCATCGTACTTCCCATCAGCTGCGAGCCGAATGAGCTCTTTCGTGTTGCAATGACAGGGACATGCTTTCACACAGGGTGCCGACTTACATTGCAAACATCTTGCTGCCTCCGCGAGCATTTTGTCTTCGCTATAACCTAAATTCACTTCTTGAAAATTATCTATTCGCTTCTCAACCTGTAAGTGATTTGGTTTGTTACTTTCCCAGATTATTCTAGTTGCACGTGCCATATTCATATATTATATATCGTTGTTATTTTAAGTAATTGTGTGCAATAACATCACAGATCTCTATTGTCTTTGATACTTCTGTACAATTCTTTGATTACTTTGAAGAAAAAAAAGTCTACAGAATTAATTGTTAGTATCATTTAACGCGCTTCTAATAACATATTTGTACGCAAAAAGAGAGAAATTATTATTAATTATACTTTTCTTTTACAAAATAACCTATAAAAACTGATATTGAACGATATACAAAATGCAGCATATTGCTAATGTTATCCGACCTAAACCTGATTTAAATACAAAAAAAATGTCACTTCTACTATTATTTAGTTTTTTAAATGTACAAAAAAAATGGAATTATTTTCGATAGACACCATGTTTAAATACAGCATCTGTCATGGCTTTCACATTCTCCGCTTTAGCTTCATCCGGAATCCCAGAGATACCGCCATCTACGATGTAACCGCCCCCTTCCATACAGCCCTCGATAGATTTTCTGACATAATCTTCAACTTCCTTGGGAGTTCCAGTAACTAGCAGAGAACCGGGAACATTTCCTCTAATACAGACATACTCCCCAAATTCTTCTTTACCTTTGATGATGTCCGATTGGTCAAACCAATAGATGATTTTACCCTTATGTTTCTTGGCGAAGTCCGTTAAAAAGGGGAAACGTGCCGTGTATTTTCCCTCGAAAAAAGGCATGGGAATAAATCCTTTTTCAATTAAGCCGTCCCATACTCGCGTTAGAGTCGGCCAATAGAAGGTTTCAAATTGTTTTTCGTTCATGAATCCTTCCGCGCCACGATGAAGAGGCATGAACACGATTTTGAGCTGGGGATTCAGAAAACCTAGTTGAACTGTAACCTCAATAGTAGGTCCGGTTAAAATTTCTAATAGTTTCGTTAATTCCTCTGGCTTCCGATACATGTCGAGCATGATACCCCGCATTCCTCTCAAAAATTCACTTGTAACATCATAAGGGGCTTGGCACATGTTCAGAAACTGTAAAGGATAGCCGAGCTTTTTCATTTTCCCCTGATAATCATTCAAGGTGGTGAGCCATCTCATCATATATTGAGTGCCTTCAATCAATTTCTCGAACATTTCTTTAGCGGCGGGTTGCATGAGATATACAGGAAATCCAACAAGCATCGCCCCATAACCGTTAGCTAGGTTGCTGATATTTGGAAATCCTGTGAATCCTTTAAAGAGAGTGTCATGACGTGGAAGGACTTTACGAATCAAAAAACCAGTGGGATCGGCAAAGAATTCTTCATATTCGGAAGCTTTCATGTATTCTCCTTCTACAAACTGATACGGTTGATGGTCTAAAAGCCGTGAAGATTCGCTGGCTGCACCTGGCCACTTGAAAAAGAGAGTTCCTAGCATATCTAAATATTTCGCAGGATAGATCTGGGTAATTGGCGGAACGGCGTCCCAGTTATAGGTGCTAAAGACTTCAACCGCAGCTTGGGCTTGTTTTTCTGGGTTATACATGGCTTCTTTCTTAGATATTCCTTTTTGCTCCGTATGGAAAAATGTTACCATAGGAGTAATTGGAACCCGATCGGGTTCTTTTATTGCGATTGCATCAGCTATTCGTTGATTACGTTCTTTATATAGCTTCCGTGGCGATTTCTCACTCATTATTTTCCCTCGATCCAATTATTGGCGATGGTGACTGCATCCATGGCACTATCCCCATATGCGTCTGCCCCTACATAAGTAAGTATCCTTTCATCAATGACGCCACCACCAATCATTATTTTTACGGCATCACGTAATCCGGCATCCTTCATTTTTTCAATCGTTACCTTCATTGCATCATACGCGATAGTTAAAAATCCACTTAAAGCTACGAAATCTGGATTGTAATCCTTCATTTTGTTAACGATCACCTTAGCTGGGACATCTACCCCTAAATCCAAAACATCATACCCATTAATATCTAGCAAAAATTTTACAATATCTTTGCCAATATCATGGATATCACCTTCAACGGTGGCAAGTAGGATTTTTCCCTTTTTTTCGGTGGTATCCACATCTTTGATTTTCGGGACAACCAAGTCAAAAATTTGGCGTAAAATTTCCCCAGACATGATCAAATCTGGTAAAAAATAGACATTATTAGCGTATAGGTCCCCGATTTTCTTCATTGCAACTTTAACGTCATTCATAATTCCCATAGGATCTTCATTTTTGGCTAATCGGTCTCTTAAAATCTCCATAACGGTCTCTTCATTTAACTCAACAATTTCCTCAACGAAATTTGTCATTGAAAACCCTCATCTAACTAGAAATTTATGCTCACTAAATTATTATTGAACGAATAAAAAGGTGTAATTAAATGATGCTCTTTTCTTACTGAATTTCATCGATAGGTTTTTTTTATTATTTTAACTATTTTCTGAGTGGTGAAGTTATTGACCGAATGTATCTTTTGTAAAATCGTTGCTGGAGAGAAGGATGCCAGTGTCGTTTATGAGGATGAACAGGTTCTCGCTTTCCTTGATCATCTCCCAATTCGATTGGCCCATACTTTGGTGATTTCTAAAAACCATTATGAAACAATTCTTGATATCCCTGATAATGAACTTGCGTACCTAATCCAGATTACAAAAAAAATTGCGGGAAACATTATGAAAAATTTGAACGCAAGGGGATTTAGGATTTCAAACAATAATTACCGCGCTGCAAGGCAGCTGGTGCCCCATATTCACTTCCACATTATTCCAGTCACCGGGGATACGCCTTTATCCGTGACATTTGACCGCCTTGAGCTTACTCCCACAGAGTTGGAAGAGATTGCTGAGAAAATTCGAGATAATTAGGGACTCTACTTAACTTTTGAGATTGAAATTAACTCATATTTATATTCAAGTAAGAGTTCGGGATTCTGCTCTGGTTTCTTAAGAAAAGTTTTTTTGGGATCTAATCTTTTGGATTGAAAGACTTTCGCCTTAACGCGATAATGTTGCTGAACCCTTACGTTTTGAACTTGTTTTAATTTTTTCACAGGAATTTCTATAGTAAATTCTTTTCCATCTTGTATTTGAAACATAAAATTGCGCTCAGGTAAGGATATATTCACTAATTGCCCCCTTTTTGACAAAATTTTCACAGGTTTCCAATCCTCTATCTCTAAAAAATTGTAATCTCGATCTTGCACCTCTCGAACTTTTTGGAGCTTTGGGATCTTCATCTCAAACATGCAATGCCGGCATTGAAGAACTGATTTTTTTTCAATATCGATGTAGTTATCGAGGCGACCGAGAGAGAGGAACGCTGTGGATTTTCCACATTTTTGACAATGGAGAAGTAGACCTTCAAATGTTTGATTTAAAGGTGCGATTTCTGAAAGTGAACTTAAATCCATGGTGCCGAGGCGATACTCGCCTTCCGAGATTTGGGTCCCGATGAATTTCTCTAACGCGATGGCAATATTATTGAGAAATCCGCTCATTTCCATAGGATTCAACACCAAGTTAAATGTCGATATTAATGATTCTTAAAAAAAAGGAAGGGTAAATTTATTTTAAAGTCCGAGAACCGCCATTACAGTTGTGACAACGGTTAATATTCCAGTAGCAGCGCCTGCAGCACTCGAAAGATAGCTAATTTTATGTTGTGTTTTTATTTCTGACTCCACTTCGGTTGGGATCACCGCTTTTTCTACTGTAACTTTGTAATCAACCGAGCCCAAATGAGTTTTCGTTTCATTATCTAAAAGTTGATCGAAGCTGATAAGGATAGTCTGTGCTTTTCCTATGATAGTGCTAGGAGGATCTATGTTTAAAGGGGCGATCAAATGTGTAGAGGTCACGAGAGATCCTGCAGGGACTTCAATAATACGAGTCGCTGGTGTGATGATAAAGTTAGGCCCATGGACCTGGATTTCAACTTTAACAGGCTCTTGATCTTTGGCAAAAAGTGTATCAGTCTCAAATTTCTTTTGTGTATCCTTAGCCATCATTTTTTTAATTGCATCGTCGGCTTGGTCGGCTTTCTTAGCGGTATTAAACAGAAAAATTTTGCATGAATATGTATCCCCAATGTAAACTTTATCGTAAAATCCGACCACCGTCTTCAATTCGAGTGGAATTGCGACCTCGCCTATACCTCGCAGTCCACGCGATCCCTCCCATCCGGGATCGGGCTTATCCGAGGTGTCCCTTGGACCAATTGTTAGCATTGTTGGCATAGGTTTCTCCTTTTTGTTTAAAGTGCTCACTTTCAGTCTGGATAGAACAACAAAGAATACGCACAGAACACACACAGTTCCGACAATGATTGCTACTATTCCAAATGCAGATAATGCCATTTTAAAACCCTCATTATACCTATTTTATAGATTACATTTTATTTTAAAGTATAAATCTAATCTCCTATTTTAGGTTTTATATCTTTTTTATCGCAAGTCAAGTAGTATATAATTAAAAATATAGGAAACAATTAAAAATTCAGTTAAGGAGTAATTATTATTTTAAGCAGAGGTGTATGCAATGAGTATTAGGAATGCGGACGTAGAGGATAAAGTCGCAGTATTTGAGTTAGCCCAATCTTGTATACCTTGGTTAAGGGCAAGCGTTGTGGGTACCTATGAGTTTTTTGCACGATGTTTTCGTAATACCTTTTTTGTCTATGAAGAGAATAACAAAATTATTGGATACCTTGTTGGATTTCCGAATACCGCCGTGAAGGGTGAATTTTGGATTTATCAGATTGGTATGTATGAAGAACATCGTGGGAAAGGAATTGGCTCAAAATTGTTTGCACGGATGGTCGAGCAGGTGAAATCCGAGGGCTACAATAGCATGCGCTCCCATTTTAAATTTAAAAATAAGCATTCCCGAGCATTGCACGAAAAGTTTGGGATGAAAATCTACGGGGAAGACGATCGTGGATGGTTTGTAGAAGTGAAATTTTAATTAAAGAATTAATCGGTGTAAGTTTATGGATGAAAAAGAGTTGAAATTTTTAACTAGCCTTGTTTTTTGGAAATTATACGAGACGTATTTAGAATACCAAAATGAAGAAATGAAACAAATTTTGGGGACGAGCCCATATGCCGATCAATTATATGATGGGTATTACTTCGAGAATTTTGAGGGGCAACGAATGCCTCTTAAATGGATTGCAGCTACGGGGAAATTTTTTCTCCCTCATTGTTTTAAATGCCTCACTGACGAGTTCAAATGTAAAGATAATCCTGAGATTAATGGAAAAATACAGATTGATGCACATATTTATGCCGAAGGTGTGATAGTTTGCCAGGCGAAGTTAGACTTTCAGGATTACATTACAATTGAACAGCACGTTATCGCGTCCGCCCCAACCAACATCATCTTATCTGATGGGATGGATATGAAAGCAAAGCTAGATAAATACGCCGAAGAAATCATTAGTTATTTAAAGACGAAAGTGAAGCATCACAAGGCTGAGACTGGGGAAAAAGCAAGTCCTTGGCATCACAATTGGATATGGTGGAAAACCCAACCCGAAATTCCGATAAAAGAATTTGATATGGGTGGGAAATATAACAAATGGGCGCTAGGAATGTGTACTAGAAGTGATAAATGGAGATCTTTAAATCCTGAAAACTATGCAAACGTAATAGAAACCTTTTGTAACTTAAGTCCCTATGATGGGAGTTGTGTTTATATTACCCATCCCGGAAACTGTATCATCCCTGGTAAAGAAATGACGGATCCAAATGCTGTTAAAAATACTTTAATTGATGTTCTTTTCGCTGCAGAACTCGGAAATGTCCAAAGATATCTTATCCTCACTCACCTCCAAGTATTTAATTTTAAATCGTTAGAAATTCAGGATATTTTATATTCAATTGAAGATGAAGATTCACTTCCACTAACAGAATTAATAAAACGACTGGAAGATCTTGAACAAGAGATTAACGGGCGGGTATTGGAGATTAACTACGATCTTCAGGTAACGAGAACACCCCGCTTAATCTTCACAAGCGTATTTAAAACAACGCTCTTTCGAGCCATGATAAATTCGCTACATGGATTTGACTTCCTTGATAGCTTAGAGAAGATAATCGGCGAAATTAAAGATGCTCTCTCTCGTGAACGAGACTTTGTAAGTGTAAAAGTAAATGAGTCCGAAAATGTTTTCTTACGGAATTTACAAATCGTATTTATAATCGATCTAACGGCGACAATTATTTCGTTTTTCTACTTCTTTGGAAATAGCCCAACCATCGATTGGGTACTTGGTGCAGCATTTCTGGGGATTTCTGTCGGACTCTCCATATTCATCTTATTCCTTCTAAGAAAGATAAGGTGAACAGCTTAACTTTTTATTTTGTGATGGAATTATGGAAAAACTGATAGCAGAACTAAGAGTAAAGGATGAAATAACGGTGCTTTTTCTTTGCTCCGGGAATATTGTTCGCAGTCCCACTGCCGAAATGTTGTTCGAATCCGAGCTTTCCAAGAGGTATGGAAAAACACGGATTAAATCTGTTTCCGGAGCTACTACTTATTTCAACGAGCGAATTATGGATTTTACTAAGGATTTCTTGATTCAAGAGGGCGTCCCCCCCGAGCGGATCTTGAAGTTCTATCCAAGAAACTTCAAAAAATATCCCGAAATGTTGGAGAACGCCGATCTCATCATTGGAATGATTGGAACCCATCTACGATTGATCCCTAAAAAGTACCGAACTAAGGCTTTTACTCTTTCAGAGATCGCTACCGGTGAGAAATATAATATTCCAGATCCGTGGGGTGATACGTTATCCGCCTACACGGAAGTTTTTGAGGCTGTAAAGGAGTATATCCTAAAATTAGTTGATAAATTCGAAGACTGGAAGTTAGTCCCCTAATTGATTATTTCCTTTTTTTCCCGCTTCAACCAATGTAAATCGAGGATCCCAATGTAGCGTTGCAATGAATGTTCCAAGCACGTGAACATCTAAATAAAATATGACGGTTGTTAAAGTAGTCCATCCGGCAGGATAACAGAGATAACCACAAAAAATGAAAATCCTAAATGCTATTTCAGTTACGGATGAGAAGGTTATCGTTACGATGAGCCATAATGGAATAAACCATTTCCGCCTTTTCTTTTCAAGATCGGGAGGTATCAGCAGCATGAAGGTAATATAAACGGAGGTCACATACCAGTATGCCACGGGCCAGAAAAAGTCATGGAATCCACCTGCGATCATAAAGAGCTGGTCGAACCACCCCATACAAAACCCCGCAAGAAATCGAAATCCAAGAATCCGTATGCCTAATTTTTTCCGTAGCACATTGTCTTCAATATTACGACCTGCCCGTCTATATTGATACCAGCTTAGTATGATAATGACAAAGGTAAGAGCAATGGCTTGAATCAGAAATATAAAATTATCCTCAGGAGGCGGTTGCATAACCTATAATTCGATAATTGGGCATATAAATATGCGTCTAATCCGTTTTTTGCCAGAACTCTTGAACACCGTGCAAGATACGTTCTACTCTTCCTTGTAATTCAAGATGTTTTAGATAATTCAGGTTTGAAATGTTCGCAAAATGGAACGCAAATTGAGCTTGGCGATGTTTAAGTTGTTTCTGCAGCTTTTCAGAAAAGCTGTCAAATAATAGTTTAGTAATATCTTCTAACGAAGTTGGATTATCTGGGAGAAGATTGTAGAGCTTATTTACTTTGGTTAACAGCCGTTGGCGGAAAGATTTCAAGCGTTCAGGAATGTCCTTGAAAGCGGGTAAGCCATGACCCGGCAATATCTTACTGATTTTAAATTTAAGTAATTTTTCAATCGATTTTAAATAATCTGCTACACTACACGAAAGGTTACCGACCCATGGTGAGGATAAATCAATATCGCCTGCTATCATGATTTCAGTTTTATAAAAGCAGCAGTGTCCTGGAGCATGGCCCGGTGTGTGGACTACTTGAAATTCTCCTGGCAAAATCTCACCGTCTTTGAAAGTTTTATCGACAATGATCTCTTTAAATCCAGATGTTTTCAGGAGTTCTCTCCAGTCCGCCTCTGTTTTTTTATCAGTCATACCATATCTTTTGACATATGCATCAAAATTCTCTAATGCAATACGGTCTGCTTCATGAATCAAGATCTTTGCATTGGAATTCTTTTTCACAAACGAATTTGAACCACTATGATCAAAATGATAATGCGAATTATAGATAAAATCCACATCAGATAATGTTTTTCCGAGCTTCTGTAGTGCTTTTCGTATCCGGGATTTTCCACATTGCGGATCGAAGATGATAAGTATCTCTCCATTAAAAATATAACTATGACAATATGGAAAAATTCCGTTGCCTTTTCCGAAAATGATGTAGAGTTGATCGGTTATCGATTTAACAAAGGAAATTCTCTACAACTCCATATGGAATCCTGAGAATATGGAATAAAAAAGGTAATTAATTACCACAGAGCTTTTTCAGCTCGTTTTTCGGGAGTATCTTTGAAAATTTCTTCAATAATCTCTCCAAAATTTTGAAATGCATTCACGTCCGAGGTCCAACTCTCGAGTATATCCCCATATTCCTCAAAAAACTTTGTTTCCACTAATTTTAAATGGGTAATTATTTTTTTATCCTTGATTTTTTTCTGTGAGCGTGAGATGAAGAGATAACCCTGCTTTGCATTATAAATGGTGATTTTAGAATCCCCTAATTGCATTGTCTTTAGTTCTTTTTCCCCTAATTGTTCAACAAATGTTTGAATTGCTGAAAAAAACCCTCCAATTAATATGGGATCAACCTCATCTTTAGACTGGTTGAAAACTGTGATCCCGCCGGGTTTTACAATCCAAATTTCATCAATATCTCTCATTCTCGATTCACATAACCAATTTAGATGTACCTGAAATATCTTACTATAACGAAGAAACGGGATTATTTAATGATGATTTAGGTAATTCTTTCCTATCTCTATTTATGTTATGAATACTCTTGATGTGATATAGGTGGAAAATAAATGGTCGCAAAAACGGATATCTTTGTTTTTGATGTGCATTTCACGGCGTTGCTTTTCGAAATAATCGCTGCAATCGCGGTTCTATTTATCGCGATCAAAGTGTTTCAGAAGTGGCGAGAAAGAAGAACTATTGCTACTTTGTACTTATCTATTGCCCTCTTTTCCATTGCTATAGCTGCGTTTATTGCATTTACCGGACTATTCAGCTGGTTCGTAGCATGGATAAACTCAGGTTATATTCCCACAATTAGTACTGAATACTACCCACTTAGTCTTCCCATAGGCTATAGCTTTGTAATTCCATACGGCGTCTTTATGGTGCTCTTTACTATCCAAATTTTCCTCGATAAAAATGACAAAAAAGTGATTCCATTCGTAGTAATTGGGGTAATAATCGGGGCGCTGTTATTTCTTCCCACGAATTATTGGGGTCGCGATGCAGAAGGTGCCTTTAGCACAAGAGTGATTATTTTGGGGTTGTTTTTGTTATATAATACAATTATATATGTACTCTTAACGTATTATGCATTTCGAGAGTCAAAACGAACTGAACAGGAAGTCTATCGCAAAGGATTTCAAGCAATTGCACTGGGCTTTATTGCAAATTTGATGGTCTTTGTCTTTTTCCTCTTGGATTCGATATTAATTTTAATAGATGACACCAGTCCGGGATATTCTATTTTCGTAGATTTGGCCTGGATTAGCGGTTTAGTGGCAGCGTTTCTGTTCTATCTTGGGTATATTCTTCCCGAATGGTTTCGAAAACGCTATGAAAAATAGTTAGAACATTTCAACTCTTCCTTTTTTTTTAAATTGAGCCGAAAAAGTCTGCAAACTGATCTTTCGTGACCGTTTCCGTATCACGAAGTAACTCCTTTACTTCATTGGTAAAGATGTTATCGATATAAATCCGTAATTCGTTAATAGTGTATTTTTTTAAAAAATTTTCAAATTTCTGCACAAATTTCTTATGGATTTTAGATAAAATCTTAGAAACGCGCTTATTATTTGCCTTTTGGGATGCTTTAATAACGAAAAGTAGGTTATGCGTTTGGTCCTTCGTAATAAAATACTTAGTCTTTCCCATTTCTATGCGTTCTGCTTCCTTTTCACCCAGTTGTGAACTGAATTGCTGAATAGAAACGATGAATCCCGAAAACAACGCTGAGTTATAATCCTCAGAACCTTGTGTAAAAATTTCATAGCTGAAAAGTGGTGTTCCCCCTTCTTCAAGGATCCAAAAGGCGTTGATTTCGCTCATTCTTCATCTTCTGTGTAGATTTTTATAATTATTGTAGTAATGTTTTCTGAAAGACTGTGAATATAGTCGTTTTAAAAATATTATATTTATACTTATCAGGGATTATGCTATTCATTCGATTAAGTAAGGTTGCAGAGATTTTTTCAGCGGAAAAGTTAGCAATTTCTTCAATTCCAGGATCAAATTTATGTAAAAAGATTGAGAATTCGACTTTGACATCTTTTACTTGGTCAATTATCGCTGCTAAATATTTCAAAGCTGCTTCATAACGAGGAATATCTTGAACATCTATCACGAAAATGATTTTATCTGCCTCCCCCGTGAACTTTTCTAAATTACTTAAATATTCTTCCCTGTATTTTTGTTGTCCCCCAAGGTCCCAGACGCTAAATTCATGCCCTCCGTCCTCAAGCTTTACAATATTCAACCCCTGAGTAGGTTTTAATGAAAAATATGAAAGTAAATTAGTTGTTTTCTGTAGGCTTAAGAGTATCGACGTCTTTCCCGAATTATCCAACCCCATTATTACTATCTTTGAAACTTTTCGCTCAGGATTTAATGTGCCCATTTGTGTTGCCTCTTTACACTTCCTTTTTCGCTTTTTGGAAGGAAGCTATATTATATTTTAGATGTTTG
Organism: Candidatus Helarchaeota archaeon; assembly: GCA_016840125.1. The sequence continues at coordinate 16,590 of JAEOSY010000560.1, forward strand.
TACTTAAATTTAAATTTCTGCTTTTTAGATAGAAAAATACATTTGTATATTTAGTATAACAACCGTGTAAAGACTCCTACATTTCCTGCTTAATAATCAATTACTATTAAATAAGGGATGTTTTATGGAAAAAAAGACGAGTATATTAGATATTATAAAATCTCGACGTAGTACCCGGCGGTTCAAGCCGGATTCAATCTCGGACGATGATCTACATGCAATTTTAGAAGCTGCTCAATGGGCTCCGAGTGGAGAGAACTTTCAACCATGGAAATTCATTGTAATCAAAAACAAAAAAACGATGGAAAACATCGTGGAATTACTCCCCTATAAAAAGTTCCAAAAATTTCTCATGAACGGACCTGTTCTGATAGTTGTGATCGGAGATAGTCGCAAATCCAAATGGTTTACATTAGATTGTGCTTTGGCTATACAAAGTTTAATGCTAGAAGCTTGGGCGAGAGGATTCGGCACGTGTTTTTCTGCGTGGTTCCCAACTGTTCCTGAAGCGGTTGAAGAGAACGTCAAGGAAATGCTTGAAATCCCTAAAAAGTGGAAAATCATTACAATGACACCTTTAGGTATCCCAATAGACCCTCCTGAACGCGCGTTCAGACTTCCTGCAAACCGAAAACCCCTAGAAAAAATAGTTAATTACGAGAAATTCTCAAAATAAACCTCATTTTTTTTCTTACCCCGCCTTCTTATCTTATTCCAGTCAGCAATTTTCAGTTTACTGAAAGTTTTTTAACTAGAAACTCAGCTTTAATAATAATATACCCTGAAAGCAAGTAGAAGGAATGGGCTCTAATGAAAAAAGGTCAATATTTCTTAATTTTAGTCCTGTTTGGACTCACGTTTTTTAATATTTTAGGATATTCACGTAATTCCAACGCAGCTACAACTGATTTGAATAACTTTTCAATATCTGGAAATATCCCAAGTGGGATTTCGAATTTATATATGACTGAGAAACTAAACTACGATCTTTTTGGGACAGGTAACTCTTCTTACGTATGGTCTCAAAATATTACTGAGGGGCACGTGAATTTGACTTTAGCAGCTATTGCAGTACAAGTAACTGACTTACGAGATTCACCATATACGAAAGTCATAACCGATGATATTTCCAGTCCCCTATTTGCGGTTCCGGAGGCTGTATTTGACACGCCAATTGCACGTATGGCCCAATATTTTGTATTAGATAACTTTTCTCTGCTTCAAAAAGTAAGGATTTATATTAACGCCAATATTGGCGGTTTGTTATTGCCATATGGTCATTTTCAAATTGATCTTTACAACGCCACAGGAGGAAATCAAGTGAATGTTAATACTCATAGTTCATCACTTGCTTCGGGTCTCCATATTCAGTGGTTGGATATAACAATTAATGAATATTTAGATCCCGGGGAATATATTGCGGTCTTCAGCAGTTGGGTAACCGGGCTTCTACCTACTATGAATAATAATAGTTGGATGATACATAATTATTCAAGCCCTTCCGAAAACAAAGGATTGAGTCTGTTTGAGAACTCTAGTGGATGGTTCCCGATTCCGGAGGATGCAACTGCAGATTTCTTAATGGAACTCGATGCAACTCACTATCTTAGTCCTTATGAAGTGAATTTAACGACTTATATTAATAATGAAACAGTTCAAATGCACCACAACCGAGATTATCTCGTAAAAACGGTACAACTAGGGCGATCGGTATGGCGAAGCGAGATTCTCTATTATTTAAATGAATCCCCAACTGAGGATTTTAATGTAACCACTACACTAAATAAAACGGTTGGTGGGAGAACCATTGTTACAGGTGGTCGTTATGTTTATGATGAACCAACAAGTGGCACCTATTTTGCAAACTCCACGACAATACGTTGGAATTTAAATTATAAGAAGGTAAATTCCTCCAATTCCCTACTTGTTTTCTTTAAATTCCCAAGGGATTGGTTGGTTACCAAATTGATTGATGGTTACCAAATCGAGCTAATTGAATACGGGATTCTCTACAGCTATATTTATGGTGAATATGGAAATGCCCTTTGGATTGAAGATGGGGGTGATGGTACCCGAACCTTTGAATATTCAACCACTTTTGCATCTCCAAATTATCTAATCTCAGGTGAAATCACTGCTCCACGGGAGGTCTATGTAGGGGATCCTTTTACAATTCAAGCTACAATCAGAAATTCTGAAGGAGGATTGGTAACAAATGGGAATTGTAGTTTCTATTTATTCAATCCCGAAGGTATGCAGATTTATACTGCTAATGTCACAAATACAAATGGTGTTGTATCATCTGATGAATTATCGAGTAATGGGTGGGCATTTGGAACATATTCAATGGTTGTGGTTTGGTCCAACGGTGAAGAAATAGGAATCACTATCTTTTCGTTTGAAGTTACGCTAAATCCTTTAATTATCATCGCAATAATCGCTATCGCCGCCGTGGCTGCCACTGCAATAGTACTCACCTACGGGCGGAGAAAATTAGCTGAACGGCATTGGGAGAAAGCGCTTCATCACTTGCTTGTCATTTCAAAGAATGGCACACCGATGTATAGTTTTTCCTTTGGTATTGCAATTAAGGATTCAGCCCTCATCTCTGGAACGATCACCGCAATAACAAGTTTCATGAAAGACGCGACTGGAAGCAAGAAACAACTTGCACTCTTGGATCAAGGCGATAAAAAAGTTATTCTGAATTATGGAAAACTAACGACTGTAGCAATCCTCTCGAGTAAGGATTTAAGAATAATCCATAACCGTGCTCAGACTTTTATTGAACATTTTGAGATGCAATATGGTGGGAAACTCAAAACTTGGACTGGCAATACTGAAGTTTTTAAAGGTGCTAATAAGATTGTGGAGGAGCACTTTCCCGTTTCTATGGACGAAATCTTAATTACCAAGGCTGGCTTCGAGCTACAACAATATAAGGAATTGATTGATACTGCTGATGACCATGCCATTATCGCGGAAATTCTCAGTAAAGTAACTAACTTAACGGATAAATATCAAGACATAATACTAAAAAATTATAGTTCTTTGTTAAATGAAATCATTAATAAGGCTCATACAAAACTAGCTGAAAATGTGTGATTGATATGCCTGAGACATTAAAAAAAGTAGTAATTAAGCTTAAGGATAAACCACTTACAGGCAATGATTTAGACGACTACGCAAGATCAAGAAAAATGAAGTTTGGGGGATTTTCAGACAATACCGGCTTAATTGGGGAGGTTTATAATGATGAGGAAAAACTGGTGGGATTACTGGGGATGGAGACAGAACCTTGGTCTGATTATTCCTCATTCCATCATAATTACGACTTAATGAATCGGCTGCGAATTAAACTCTTTTCTAAAGGTGGTAACAAAATTGGTGTAATCGAGGAGCGATTAATCAAGGAACTCTCTATGCCTACTTCAAGCCATAAAATCCCGATTTTTACCGCTATCATAAAGAATCTCCCTTATGCAGTCGACCTTGATAAGGATTCTGATAAATTCGTGTTCGCGGTCGTAACTGATACGCGTAAAAAAATACTCGAAATATTTCAGATGAATAAAAAAACCTTCCGGTTAAGTTTCGAGGTGAAGCGGAAGTATTTGATCGAGAAAATAGCTTCAATTGATTCCAAGTGGGGCGGGAAAATTGAGATTAAGATCTATGAGGAGGAGCTTGCCCGAAAGGACAGTTTCTTATTTTTATTAATCCTCTTCGCGGGAACCATTAAATACCATGATGAAATTGAACATAAGATCCGGACGTATTCTGACAACCTCCGTGAAGGCATTATTATAATCAAGCCCACAAGTCGCGCTATAGAACTAATGGCTAAGTCGCAAGTCGAAGTTTATGCCGAAGCCGATAAGGCGAAAGCTGCTATAGAGAAGGCAAAAGCTAAAGCTCGAGCGCCCAAGAAGGTTAAACCTATACCTGAAGGATTGCCCCCTGGTGCAAAAGTTGAAGCCGAATTTAGACGAGGAAAACGTAAGATTCGGGGTGAGAAAGCCGTTCCCAAAAAACCGTTAGAATTAGTTGTTAAACCTACAAAAGGAAGAATTAAACCCCTTCAAGAAGAGATCTCTAACGTTTTGGCAGAATCAGCCAGCGAAGTAAAAGCCCCTGAAAAATTTAAACCAGGAGTCCCTCTTGGTGATGAAGCAACCGAGTTAAAGACCCCCCGACTAGGAAAACCTAAAAAAATGCCTAGAACCGTAACCAAAAAGCCACCTGAACCAGATCTACCGCCGTTACAACTCGAAGATTCCCTTGATAAAATAACGGGAATGCCAAAAGAGGTATCAAAAATTCTTGAAGAAGTAGGAATTGAGCTAGTTGATGATTTGATTTTCATCGATCCAGATGCCCTCGCTGACTTTATCGGTATTAAATCTGTCACCAAAGATAAACTCAAAAAATTACAGAGTACCGCACATAACCAAATCAAATCGACCATAAAGAAAGATAAAGAACTAAAAACGAAATATCTTGAAAAATATAAAAAACATGCTGACAAAGATGGAACTTATATGTAACGTCTTCTCTCCTATTTCTCTAGTTTAGATTTATTATATGCCCTGAATATATTCAAGTATTCGAGACTCTTTTTACCCTCATTTTTATAATTACTATTAAGTCATATACCGAACTCACGCAACTTTATCCACTTGTAACGGTAAAGCATTGGGAATAATCTCAAATTCAAAGCTTTTCGACTTAGCTACTTGTTCCCCATCTAAGTCGAGAAACACGGGATCCTCCGAGACCACTGTAATCCTTTTGCAAAGCGGATGTTCTTTCGCCTCGGGCATTTCGAGGTGGCTACCATCATATATTTTTCCAATATTTCGTAATAATTTCCATCGGGATGCATCTTGAATGGTAATGATGTTAAAGAAGCCATCAGTACTAATACTATTTGGCGAGATCATCATCCCACCTCCAAAATATTTTCCAATAGCAATACAAACCATGTTACCATTGAATTCATATGCAGAGGATTCATTATCGTCTAAAATTATCTGTGTTTGGGATTTGTGATGATGCATAATTCCGCGAATTGCCCCAATAAGAAAGGACATCTTTCCCCCTAATATTTTAGTTGTTCGATTTACGCGATCAACGACATCACCACCAAGCCCGGTGTCTGCGACGTTGATGAATAATCTTGACGTTTGATTACCTTCAAAATCAGTGAATCGCGCAATTCCAACATCCTGTCGCTGAATTTCACCTTTAACTAGAATATCAACTGCATCGGGAAGTAATTTGGGGATCTCTGCCGTTTTTATGAAATCCGACCCTGTTCCCCCAGGAATTATGCCAAAATTAGAGTTTGGATCAATTAATTTTCCTCCTTCAAAAAATCCATTCGCCACCTCGTTGTAGGTTCCATCGCCTCCCACGGCGACAAGGAAATTTTCCTCACCCCCTTTGAGCGCGGCTCGTGCGAGCTCTGTGGCATGATTTTGATATTCAGTAAATACCGTATGGTAATCAACTTCTTTAACTTGGAGCATAGGTTCTATCTCTTTATACCAACGCTTCTCAGTCTTACCATTTCCTGACTTGGGATTAATTATAAACAGCATAACTTTCACACGTTTGAAATTTGATTAATACAATTTGTGGCTACTCAAATAACTTATCTTTCTTATGTTTAATAATTAAGTAAATACCTGAAACGATGCCAAATATTATCAATGCATAAAGCACGTATATTTGTATTGCCTCAGAAAGGAATGATGTAGGGTAGAGGTCTAACCCGAAAATAATACCAATTACCAAGGAACTGTAAATATAGATAAAAAATAAATAAACCCATACGATTTGGGATCTCTTTCTTATGTAAATTAGAAAATAAGAGCCCACGATCACGTATATAATGGTAAAAAAACGGTAACCAGAAATCGATAAAAAGAAAACAAAAATAAATTGAATTTCCATTTGGGCAGCTAAATTTAGGTGCTCTGGACCAACAACACGGTAAATTATAACGATATTATCCCATATACAGGGGCCATATATCAGACCTACTAGAGAATAGAGCTGAAGATAATAAAAACCTCTATCCAATCTTTGTTTTATGGTCTGGTCCAAACGTTGAATATTTTTCCTATAACCATGGAAAAAGCCCGCAATCGAAACGGGAATAATGCATAGAAGGTACATAATAAAATCTATACGCATGGGCATCTCAAGATTCGTAAAAATTTCTGGAAAAAAAACCCAAAAATATGCAAGAATTGCATAAATTATGGTTGCAATACTGAATGCAAGGAAAAACGATTTGATATCAAGAACCCGTTGGTTAAATGTCATTGACTGCATTGATAATCCATTTTGTTATAATTAAATAAAAAATATAACTCAACTCCTTTTATCTTAAATGGGATGAAAATTGAAAAGTCAATCAAAATTAACTAATTCAGAAATCGCCCATCGCTTTGAAAAATACATGAAACTAAGTTATCTACCATTAGGAGTTTACTTTTCAGAATCCAAGCCAGAAGGGAAAATCCGAAGCCAGGGTAAGTTAATCAACAGATGCATTGTAAACCATGTTTTTAAAGCGGCTAAGAACGGGAAAATTAGTCTTATTCAGAAGGGAATAGGATGCCCAGGCGGGCTTTATTGGGCTGGACTAAGAAAAAAGATAATAAAAGGATGGGCTTCATTTATTACGAAAGGTAAAGATACTGTTCTGGGGGGGCGAGCAGAGCATTTCAAGAAAGATGCCAAAGTGGCTGTTCAGATGCTCCGTGATCCTGGACCTGTGAATCTTCCTGAAGGTGCAAATTATATAATTTATCGACCTTTACGAGAAATTCCCGATACGCAACTTATTGAGTTTATCGTCTTCTTCGTGAATCCTAAAGGAATGGCACAACTTATAACCCTTTGTAATTATGGGCGACATGTACCTTACATGGTTCGAGCACCATCCGGGTCTGGATGTATGTCCTTACTGAATTATCCATTAGAATTAAAACATGAACCTGAGCCAGATGCGGTCATGGGAATCTGGGATCTTTACGCCATAACAACCATTCCCAAAAATCTATTAACCCTCACACTTCGCCGTTGGTATGTTGAAGAAATGGCTCAAAACATTCCTGAATCATTCCTAACCCATACACCTCCATTCACAACATGGGGGGAACTGAAGCTTTTCTTCAAAAAAGTTAAAAAAAGAATAAAGAAATAGTGTTGATGAATATAGTAAGATGTGAGAACGATGGCATTAAAGGAAGATTTAGTTAAGGCAATTGCTGAATTAGACGAAGACCGCGCATTAGAAATCGTACAAGAATTATCCGATAGTATATCCGCTTTGGAGATCATTACCATTGCGCGAGAGGGTATGCAGCAGGTGGGTGATAAATTTGCTGCGAAAGAATATTTCTTAGCAGATTTGATCTACAGTGCGGAGATTTTTCAGGAGATCATGACCAAACTAGGACCTGCATTGACGATCAATAAATCGCAATCTATGGGGAAAATTGTCATCGGTACAGTGAAAAATGACATCCATGATATCGGAAAAAATATTATAATTAGTTTGTTGCGTGCTGCGGGGTTTGAGGTGGTGGATTTAGGTGTCGATCTCCCTGTTGAAACCTTCGTGGAAGCCGTGAAAAAAGAGCAACCGCAAGTATTGGGATTAAGTGGTTTATTAACAATTGCCATCGATGAGATGAAAAACACAATCGATGCATTGAAAGCAAATGGTTTACGAGATAATCTGAAAGTTATAATTGGCGGTGGCCCGATGGACGAGAAGGTGCGTGATTATGTAGGGGCCGATGCCAACACACAAGACGCAGTAAAAGGGGTCGAATTAATCAAGGAATTCATTGATTAAGTCTTTTTTATTCAAAAAAAAAGAGAGTTGTTGGAGTTATCTCCAATTAAGCAGCTAAAGAAAGGGGCTTTGGTCTTTTTTAAACCAAGATAGTGTGATAGCTAACGCACTGATTGTTGCAATCAAGATCCAGAACAGATCGAAACCCGGAATCACGGGGTAATTTATTGATAATGTGGCTGATCCCGAACCAGAAGTGCGAATAACTAAAATTGCGTAGTCAGCGCTACTCGTAGGAGTGAAGATTATGGTTCGAGGAGTTCCACTTATCGAGGTCTGGGAATCTAATTCGGTTGTACTTCCTGATGCGGTTCGAAAGACACGTAAATCATATGCGGCACCCATCGGAATCGTTAGACGGATTGTGTAAGTGTTTGAAGAGGATAAATATACTTCGAAGAGCTCGGCATAATCATATGTACTAAAAGAAATGCTAGTTGAGGACCCAACAGACACCTCCGTAGCAGATTCTGCTTCAATGTATCCAGTATTACCAGATGAAGAATCCGTATACGCAGTAGGATAGACTGGACCCGAAGAACTAGGGTTGTATACTAACCATTCCACTTCAGATCCACGCATGCTAGATTCAATTTCAGTGAGAAAGTCTGAATCAGAGTAGAGGTATAAATCCATATCATATGATTGTGTGTAACGTAACCAAACCAGATGATAGTCTGTTGAAGATAAACTATAGGTTTCGTAGTAATAATGTTGATAACCAGTACTCCATGCTTCAAGACCTTGAAGCGAATCATCTGGCATATAATCTGGAATTAATGGATTTGTTGATACAGTTGTTTGAAGGACTTGTGGATTGACGTTTAGTGTTGAACCGTTGTTGAGAGGTATTTGCATCATCAGAAGCGTTGCTATAACAAGAACGGCTGCTATTGTGAGTAGGTATAACTTTTTTTTCTGCTTTTGATTAAATCGATAAATCATGGTTTTCCCTCACCTATTTAATATACAGAACAATATTATTTAGTTTACGAGCATTAGAGAATTTAAAGCTTATGCTACATAGAACCAAAACCCCTTGAACTAGAACACCTTGAATCATGTAACACATTATCTATTGATATTATGATTCCCAAAAGCATACGGGAAAAATATTATTATCAGTTTATTACGCGCTGCGGATTTTGAGGTGGTGGATTTAGGCGTTGATCTTCCCGCTGAAACCTTTGTGGAAGCTGTAAAGAATGAGCAACCACAAGTACTCGGTTTAAGTGGGTTATTAACTATCGCTATTGATGAGATGAAGAATACAATTGAGGCATTGAAGGCAAATAGTTTGCGGGATAATTTGAGAATTATCATCGGAGGCGATCCCATGGACGAAAAGGTGCGCGATTATGTTGGGACTAATGCTAATACGCAAGATGCCGTAAAAGGTGTCGAGCTGATCAAAGAATTTATTGATTAAATTTTCCTTGATCCAAAATAAAAAAAAATTAGAAATAGATTAAGTATTTTCAACCTCTTTGGTCATGCAGCACGTTATCAATCGCTATAACGAATCCTAGCATCTTACGTCGATCGGTTTTATCATCTAAGATTCTCAAGGCATACGTATCCGAAAAATCCAATAATCCATCTAAAAACATATCTCGCCATGTATCCGCCTTTTCGATTTCAGCGACAATTTTTTTAGTCTTCATATCTTTAATTTTGAAAGACCAACCCATTAATTTCCCTTGGGCTTCGTAAAGTCTTTTTTTATTTGCATCTTCCATGTAAAATTTCGGTCTGAATAATGAGAGAATTTTTTTCTTGATGGTCCCTATTAATTTACCTTTCGGATCCATTAAATCCATAGCCGCTCTTGCTGTAACTAGTTTATTTTGGATGGTAGCGGAAACAGTTCCATCTGTTTCTTTTAGTTCAATTTTAGCCCGGAGACTAAGTATGATGCGGTGCATATGCCCAATTGGCTTAGAAGTTTCATCTAGAATATCACCGGATCCTAATTCCCAGTATTTTTCTTTGAGAATGTAAAATTTCCTACGCTTATCGAATAATTTTATTTTTTTCACCTTTTTTTATTTAATTATAGGTTTAACTTCGTTTAAAAATCGTTTTTAACAATAATTCTTTCATAGGTAACGTTTAATAATATTTGGAATAACATCATATTGATTGTTTTTTTCGTAAAATAGTGTTGATTGAGGATAATAACACAAATAAATTAGTAGTTTTTTAGGTAAAAAATAAGAATAAAAAAATAGGAGTGAAGAAAATGAGTGGAACTCGAGTAGCTGGCGGAATTCTCGGAATTATTGGTGGCGCTTCAATTTTATTTGCAGTCCTACTGATGATACCAGCAGTATTTGGTGGACCTCTTAATTTAATGGAATTAATTGCGTATCTGCTGGCCTTAACCATCGGTATTTTAGCATTAGTCGGGGGTATTGTATCATTAGCAAGCAATTCATCTGGTGGCGCTGCATTATTGACTGGAGGGATAATGGCGGTTGCGTGTGGAGTTTTATGGTTCATTCTCGATTTTATAATGGGCCTTTCCCTCCCCTTCCTAGATATCAGTGGATATGGATTTCTCTCAGACCTTTTGTATGCAAACATTACCTTTGCTGGAATAACAATCGAGGGCGTCCTGATCTTTGTTGGCGGCATCCTTGCGATTGTAGGCAAAGAATAAGTCTAAACGAAACTAAACAAGACGTTCATTCCCCTCTCTTTTTTTATTAAACATAGGGAAATTATTTTTAAGAGCGTGAAAAGCCTAGACTTTAAATATATTTAATTCCCCCTTCATAGCCTTAGGATTAAGATGATCTATCTGTGTGTGTTTTTTTATCCAGCTAATGATGTATTTCTGGATCGATTCGTTATCAGGAATAATCAAGTAAGAACAATTAACGCCACCCGATATGGAATCATTTGTTCCGAAACTGAATTCAGGAGCAAGGACTGAAATGTCGAGACTTTTTAGGAACGTCTGCTCTCTTTTCGGAATTGCGTTAGATAGGAGTGTGTTATTTGCCTCATCAAACTTGAAATTTATTCCAATATTTTGGTAGGTATTTTCTGGAATATATTCGTGGATAAGATACTTTCTGGTTTGCATTTCTTCCTTCAAATCGTTCCATACTTTTCGTTTCGCGGTATCATCCTGAATTTTTTTAAGTGTATTTGTATGCACATACAAAATTCCAGCATATTTTTTACCGTCTATAACTTTGCTTAGTTTAAAATTCAGGATACCGAAATAAGTATCAATATGTGTGTTCTGAGTATCTGTTCCAATATCCGGAGGGCTCCTCAGCAAAGGAATTTTTAATTCCTCAAAATTCTCCACTAAATCATAGGAAACAATTAAGAACCCTTCACTCCCTGGAGGCGTCCCTTTTAGGAAGGTTCCACCTTCACATATTCCATCTTCTGAGATAGGATTGTACCCCATGAGTTCAAAGAGTTTCTTTAATCGTAACGCATGCGGATTGATATAATACGACTGCCCGATTTCTTGAATGACATCCTTAATGCACATGAGCCCCATGACAATTTTATCATAGATCTCAAGCATAAAAGGGGTTTTATCCATATTATTGGGCGAGTTACTCGCATGATTTTCAAACACCTTATGCTGGAGAAAAAATTCGCTTCCAATTCGATATATTTCTTTATTGCTATATTGATGAGATTCCGGTTTCGTTATATCAACGATCAAAATCTTGTACCCATATGATTCAAAGAATTCATCCATCCTCTTTTTGTCATTCTCAAATTTGAATCTCTCAGGATCAAAATCCTTTAGTTGGGTTGATTCATTAGAAAATCTGAGGAGCCAATTCTGTGGCATCTTTCGGCTTCCAAAAAAAGTAAGTAAAGAGGGGTTTAGCCCTTTCCTGGGGTTGTATCGAAAATTTTTAGGTTCTGGACTGAACCTCTATAGTCCTTGATGAAACTCTCTCTGAATTTTGAATCTTTGACTATCTTTTGAACAAGATCATCAAGTTTCGCTGTTGAGGCGCCTGCTACTGCTAAATTTGCAAGGTTTTTGACAATCGTTTCTGTTTGTGCCTTACCAATACGGATTCCTGCTTTATCTATCATCTGTTTAAATTGACCGATATGGTCATGTTCTCTTCTATTAGGCAACAACTCATCTCCTATTACAATATTAAATACCTATTGCCGCAAAGAGTATTTATTATTTTGTTTTCATGGCTCTTTGAATTGCTGATGTAAAAGTAAATGATTGTCCTCACCTAACAATCAAGATTTAACAAAGTTATACTTTATCTTTCCAGTAATTGATGAAAGTTTTGAGTGATCGGTCATAAGTCCGTTCCAGTTCTGGCGGGAATAAGCATCCCGGCAATTCGCGGTTCCTCCAATGAGATTTAATACATTCACAACACTTTCCCCTCTTACCACAAGATGTATAGGTGCAACCACAATCTCGCATGTTTTTATCTATCTTACATTCCGGAGACATTTCTTCAACCTCACAACAGTATTTGCTACGTTCTGAATTTTAACAGACCTTTAAAAAAGATTCCATGAATAAAATTAAAATAATTTAAGATTCTGATTAAACATTAAATTGGTTTTTAAGGAGCGATGAAATGATGGCGAAATCACTATATAAAGAAAATTTGGAGAAAGTCCTGACTTTTTTTCAAGCCCCGATCAGTAATAGAATTATGGATGGCTATTTTATTTTTACAATTTCCCATTTTCTTGATTACTTCGATGATTTGAAAAGCGAAGTACCGATATTTGGCGGAGTTCGAGAGAATATCGATAAGTTATTTAAGAAAGCTTTAACTTCACGAATGCCGAAGGATATTTCTAATATTGAGGACGTTATACTCCAGATTCTCGATTACTGTAAAGGAATGTATAATTGGAGCCATCAAAATGCACAAATGAATGTTATCGGACCACCACCGATCTCGGGAATTATAGCTAAAATTGCTTCCTGCATTGTCAATGCAAATATAGTGTCTGATGAATATTCCCACAAATTCTCTCTTGCTGAAGTTGAGGCGGTGGCAATCCTATCGAACTTAATTGGTTATGAGTCCAAGAAAAGTGGCGGAATTTTCACGTTTGGGGGGACTGGTACTAACTTATACGGGGTGAAAATCGGGCTCGAAAAGTGTTCTCCCAGCACGTTTCAAAAAGGGATCCATGAAAAAATCAAAGTTTTTGCCTCGGATTGTGCGCATTACACGAAATATAATTGTACCCAGTGGCTTGGTATTGGCAGTGATAATTTGGTGATTATTCCAACAGGCCAAAACAATGCAATGGAGCTATCTGTTTTAGAAGAGAAAATGCGAGCAGAAATCGAAGCTAACAGCAAAATTGCCTGCATAATTGCGACAGAAGGTACAACAGATGCTTTCGGAATTGATAATCTGAAAAAAATTGTTGAGATCCGTGATAGACTTGCTGAAGAATATAATCTCTCTTACCAACCTCACATCCACGCTGATGCAGTTATAGGTTGGATCTGGTCAGTCTTCAATGACTATAACTTCAAAGCTAATCCACTTGGATTTAAAGAAAGGACCTTAAAAAGCTTACAAGTAACTTCCGATTTGATAAAGGAATTATATCTCACAGACAGTTTGGGTATAGATTTTCACAAGACGGGTTATGCACCCTATATTTCGAGCTTATTTTTAGTGAAGGATAGAGATGATCTCACATTATTATCTCGAGATAAGGAAACGATGCCGTACCTTTATCAAACTGGAAAATACCACCCCGGAGTCTTTACTCTGGAATGTTCGCGAGATCCCAGCGGGCCAATAAATGGGATTTCCAACTTGAAACTCTTAGGGAAGGAAGGGTATCGCACTATTATCGGACACGTTGTCGAAATGGCGGAAATATTACGAGAAGATTTGGAAAAGTTTGAGTTCATAGATGTTCTTAATGACTATAACTATGGCTCCGTGACCCTCTTTCGAGTATATCCTGGTAATATAGATGCCAAGGCACATAGCGCCAAGGAAATGTCGGATCCCGCCTTTTCAGAGGATTTAGAAAAACATAATGAATATAATTATAAAATTTATGAATACACCGTAGAAAAAGCATATAAGGGTGAGGGAATTGCTCTCTCGTTTACTGAAGCTTACCGTCCTACCACGTATGACTCTTCTAAAGCAATTAGCGCCATTAAAAGTTTCATCATGAGCCCGTTTACCAATGAAACCTCAATTCAAATGGTAGTAGATCAAATTCTAGAAGCACGAAAAAAACTCGCTAAAACACCTAAAAAATCCAGAAAGAAAGGAAAATAAACGATTAAACCTGTTTCAATGCATTTTCAAAATCATTAATGAGATCCTCAATATTTTCAAGCCCTATGCTAACCCGCAACATATACTTCGTGATTCCGATCGCCTTTCTCACCTTCCGAGTTATATATGAATGGGATAGTGCGGCAGGATCCTCTATGAATGTATCTGCATCCCCCAAACTCACAGTATAAGCTGGAATTTCTAGATTTTTGATGAAGTTGGATACATCCATCCCCTTTTTTAGGTAGAACGATAGAACCCCTCCAAATCCACGCATTTGTTTCTTGGCTAATTCGTGTTGTGGATGGCTTGGAAGCCCTGGATATAAGACACGTTCGACTTTATCTTGCGATTCTAAAAACTTAGCAAATCTAAGTGCATTTGCATTATGTCGTTCCATCCGAACCTCTAGTGTTTTTAATCCTCTAAGGAATAACCACGCATTGAATGGTGAAAGCGTACTTCCAAATTCTATGGCGCTGGGCATCACTTTGATTAAATTTTTAGTTGTACTAATTGTAATACCGCCTAGAGCATCCCCATGACCTCCAACATACTTTGTACAACTATGGATCACATAATCGACTCCAAAATCTATCGGATTCTGATTGTATGGGGTGGCAAATGTGTTGTCAGTCACTGATAGTAGATTATGTTCTTTCGCAATAGCTGCAATCCTTGTAATATCCACTATTTTTAATGTTGGATTTGTAGGACTCTCGAAGAAAATCATCCGAGTTTTATCATTTATTGTCTCCTCAAGTAAAGTTTCATCCGATAAGTCGATGAAATGAGTCTTAACCCCATAATTTGGGATATAATGCGTAAAGAAGCTCCAACTACTACCATAAATTTCATTATCCGTAATAATTTCATCACCATTTTTTGTTAAGGCGAGAATAGTTCCAGTAATGGCGCCCATTCCAGAGGCAAAGGCAAATCCTCTTTCCGCATGTTCTA
>JAEOSY010000060.1 GCA_016840125.1 Candidatus Helarchaeota archaeon
AAGATAACTACAATCTTTTTTTTTCTCATACTTATATAATGTCGACCAAAGGATTGGTCGGCTTTTTTTTTACCCTGAAACGTTCGCTTAAACAGCTTCTGACTTCCTAAAAATCCAAGCCGAAAGAATGATGAAGCCCAACCCAAAGCCAATCATAGCAATTATATCGACATAGAGTGGTAATCCAACGGAAATCGCAGGATTTCCTGCAAGCAATATATGCCGAAATGCATCAACGCAATAAGTCATGGGGTTGATCAACGTGAAATTGAAGAAAGGCGTACCTACAAAATCGATAATCGCTCCCGATGTAAAGAATAAGGGTAAGACTAAAAATGTCATTAAGAATTGCATTTGATGGAAGTCCTTCATTCTCGCTGAGATAAGATTTCCAAGACTCACGGTTAGGAAAGCAGTTAAAAAGACTATCGGAATGGCGGCAAGAATTTGTAGAATAAGCAATGGATTATACCCAAAAACACCAATTGCTGAAGTTAAGACTAGTAGAATAAGACCTTGGATACTAGCAACCAACATACCTCCGAAGGCTTTGCCTATTGTAATCGTTGTTCTACTAATTGGTGCGATCATGATTTCTTTTAGGAAACCTAACATTCGATCCATCACAATTGAAATACCTGCAAAAATTCCCGAAAATAGTATGGCTTGAGGTATGATACCAGCAGATACCAATGCTTGATTTCCAATTGCAAATCCAAAGATGAACAGGAAAATTAAACTCTGAAAAATTGAGCTTATTAATCGCGCTCGGTTCCTTGTATATTTCACGAATTCGCGTTTTGCTAGTGCAAATGAAACTGTAAAATTCACATTTATTTTACTCATTCATAAACCTCCATCTTACCGCCTCATACCTCGTTGTATCATTTGGCGTATAAAGCCCGTCATTCCTTCCCCTCCTTCTTCTCTAATGCTTCGACCCGTATAGTGGATGAATACGTCTTCCAAGCTCGGTTGACTTATAGTCAAATATTTAATTTTTAAGCCGAGGTCGGTTGTAATTTGGATTAAAGACGCTATTTTTTCACTTCCATCCGCAATTATGATATTCATTTTAGTCGGTAAAGATCCCATCATTTTCGCCATCGCTTCTGGCATTTTCGCAGAGTCCATCTTGGCATGCATTGCAGCCATCTCAGCTGGCATTTTAGTGGGTGGCATTTGCGCTTCCTTTTCCCCCCTAGATGGGGGTACTTTTCCTCTCCCCATCTTTGCATGTAGAGCCGAAACGTCTGCTGGCATTCCATTCATAGATTTTTTCGGTGCTACCATCTTTATGGCTTGAATTCCCGGAAAATCTTTGATTTTAGCCTCAAACTTCCTTAACGCCATGTGATCTTCGAACTCAATAGTGATTATGTCACCCTTCAACTCTTCTTTCAGTTGATCGCTCGTATCCAGTGCAATAATCTCCCCATGGTCGATAATACAAATTTTGTCACAAAGGAAATCCGCTTCATCCATATAATGAGTCGTAAGTATGATTGTGATTCCAAATTCTTTGTTCAATCGTCTGATATGATCCCAAATACTTCTTCGCGTCTGTGGATCGAGCCCAAGAGTAGGTTCATCAAGAAATAGACATTTAGGATAATGTAAAAGCCCTCTTGCAATTTCGAGGCGCCGTTTCATCCCGCCAGAATAGTTTTTTACATATTCTTCTGCTTTATCTGTTAATTGTACTATTTCCAACATTTCTTGGATACGTTTATTTCTTGTTTTTTTGTCAAGTCCATACATGATCGCGTGCAATTCAAGGTTCTCCCGCCCTGTGAGATCTATATCTAGACTCATCTCCTGAAACACTACCCCGATGCTCTTTCTTACCGCATCAGGGTCTTTTCCAATATCATGACCATTAACTGAGGCGGTCCCTGATGTGGGAAATAAAAGCGTGGAAAGCATGTTTAAAGTCGTCGTTTTTCCAGCCCCATTGGGACCTAAAAACCCGAAAATCTCTCCATTTGCTACCGAAAAAGAAATTCCCTTCACTGCTTCGACTTTTGTATGCCTTGAATCGAAAATCTTTTGTAATTCTTTAACTTCAATGATAATTTCAGACATTTCTCACAATCTCCATCTTGAATAAACTCATTCAGAATTTTCTTATTAAAATTGATGAAATTTTCGCCTCCACTTGAATGAAACATCATACTTCTTCCTCAATTTAAAAAAAGAGGGTTATGAAATATCGCGTTTCTTATAGATAAGGGTGCTGATAATCAATGGCACTACAATATACATAATCAAAGTGACCAAGATCCCTACGAGAATATCAGGCACGACTGTATATGTGGTATCCATTGGTGGAGGGTTTTGAATAATACGTTCCGCAGGGTAGGCAATCAGATGGGATATGAGATCCGCATTGTAGGAAATTAGGAACCAAGGTTCAAACGCAAAATTGCCCTGTCCGACTGCCATTTGAAAAATGCCACCCACGATGTTGAAGATCATGAAGTAGAGGAAGAAGGCAACGATGCTGGTTACCATCGCCTTATTAAAGATGGCGCTGAGCATGAAGGTAAAAGCAATTAATCCCCCGGCAATGAGAATGCACATCCCAAACGAACCCAAATAGGGAAGAATATAATCTCCCGCAGTGCTTGGGTAAAAATATATTGTAAATCCCCAAGTAATGATGTAATAGACCGTTAGCACGATTGTCGTCATCAGCATGCTGGCTGTATATTTACCAACAACGATCGTTTCGCGTTTAACTGGATTGGGAAAGAGCAAGAGCCCTGTTCTGTTCTCAAATTCCATCGACATCGAATCACTAGCAAAGAAAATTGCTAAAATGACTAGGACCGTCCAAATACCACTTAAAGGGCCGAAGAATCCACCCCCGAGAAACCCTTGAACCGAAGCAGGGGGAAATTCGAAAGATCCACCTAACATCGGTGCCATTACCATAGGCAAAAGAATATTTAGGAGAATTAACACTGCTACCGAAAGAAGTAAAGTGATATACAAACGCTTCTTTTTGAAGTGTTTTAACCATTCATACTTTGCAATTATTAGATACTTTCTAAAACCCGACGCAGGTGCTATGTCTTCATTATTAAATGGCAAGGTTCTTACCTCCCTTCTGCATATTATCCTGTTCAATGAGATCTATGTAAAAAGCCTCGAGACCCTTTTCTAAAGGATGAAAAGCTGCCACTTTTAAATTCAAGTCCTTGACTAGAGAATCTAAGATAGTTGCCGCCGATTTATTTAACCCGTCATACGAAAGCATTATTGAATTATTATCTCGAAGCAGGTTCTGAACTTCATTTAAATCCCTAATTTTCTTAAGTGTTAAATTATCAATGACCTCTAGGAAGTCGACTTTGATTTGTGTAGCCTTCAACATGTGCTGAATTTTGGTGAGGGAATCAAATGCTAGAATTTTCCCCTTATTTATCAAAATGACAGTATCCACAATCTGTTCGACTTCATTCAGCAGATGTGAGGATAAAAAGATCGTTCTATCCTTTTTTAATTTTATAATTAAATCTCTTATATGAGCCATTCCCTTGGGATCCAAACCATTCGTGGGTTCATCGAGAATAAGTAAGGGCGGTTCATGGAGCATGGATTGAGCTATGGCGGTTCTTTGTTTCATACCAGTTGAAAACTTACCAATTTTCTCATCAATCCATTCACTCATCTCCACTTCTTCCATAACCTCCTTGATTCTGCGCTCGAGATACTGCTGGCTCATTCCTCGAATTTTCCCTAGGTATATCATCGTTTCCCTGGGGGATAGATAAGGATAAAATTCCGGAACTTCAAGGATAGCTCCACAAGATTGTAAAGCACTCATTGGATTCTTCTGCACATCATTACCATTTATCAGAGACCTACCCTCTGTCGGCTTTAAAATATTTGTTAGAATCTTAATCGTCGTAGTTTTTCCAGCACCATTCGGTCCTAAATATCCTACTGCTGTTCTCGCTTTTATTTTGAAGGAGATATTGTCTAAGGCCCGAATCTTTCTTTTACCGGAAAATACTTTTGTCACATTCTCGAGTTCAATTGCATAACTCATTATTTATTACACCTACTATTTTTGAAATGCGTCTGTAGGAAATTTTAAATATGGTTAATATAGTGATATCGTATATAACCAAAGTAAATATATAAACTTTTTCTAGCTGAAATGCATAAAAGAAGTGTTTTCGTGTCGGGTTTCCTACCGCCTGCTCCAATTCATAAAATTTTCCTTGAATATATGTTATTGAACAAAATCAAGGAAATTAATAAAGGTATTTCTGGTTACAAGCTTAAAAAAGAAATAACTGACGCCATTAAAAGTAGATTCACTTCAGAAGATGCTGATACACCCAATTTCTTATCTCAGACCATGGTATACCGTTTGTTTAAAGATCTTAAGGAGCGGGGGTACTTGAACGCTGAGGAGAAGAAGATAGACGGGCGCACCCAGAAATTATATACTCTCAATGAAGTGGGTAAAAAGCATCTTGAAAAACTGAAAATAATAATTCAATCCGTCGCCCCTATAGATATGGCCCCTACAAAAACAGCTATGGAGTTCATGGCAGGTCGAATTGATCCCCTAGATCTCATTCCCAAACATTTCCCTAAGGATCAACTCCTTAAAATGCTAAAACAATTTCAGAAACAATTACTGAAGACCACGAAGAACCTCGAGCGAAAAATTGAAGAAATCGAAAAGGAATTAGCTTAAAATTTGATACTAAATATGGTTATTCAGCCAATCAATTAAATCCTTTAAAACTATTTCTCTATCTTCTTTGAGTTCATTGTAGACTTCGTGGTACAACCCCTCATAGATTTTAATATACAAAAAAAGAGGAATTTAGATTACTTTTCTTATTCTTTTTGGGGAGCTTTGCTGGTTTTCTTTATTGGTTGTGATTTGGTTTTTTTCTTTTCCAATTCCGATATTATTTTCCCCTGGTTTCGAGTTTTCATGAATAAAAAGGCACTCACCACACCCAAGGCACCAATTGCGATTATTAGAATTATCAATACGGGATCAAATGGACTGGGTTTTCCAGGATAATCACTCGGGCTTAGTGGATCGGTGCCGGCGGCGACTTCCACCCCGTCAGAGTACCCGTCCCCATCACTATCTGGTGAAAAAGGATTTGTGCCTAGGGCAAGTTCCTCCGCATCGGTTAATCCATCCCAATCTTGATCGTCTGTGAAAATATTGCCAACCCATAAATTATATCCCACATCGCGTGTCTGGTTAGTAGGCACTCCATCATTATTATTATAGATTCGATTTGCGAAGAAATCATTAGAATCGCCTTCAACATTAATTCCGTAGCCTAGATTGTGGGTGATGATATTTTGAACAAAAGTGTTTAGGTTGCAAAGGCTATCTAAGAAAATTCCATTCCCGCCATTCGTTCCACTACCACTATTATCGTGAATGGTATTATTGGTAAGGGTGTTGGCATCACAATCATCAATAAGTAAAATTCCAGTCCCACCATTCGTTCCACTACCACTATTATCGTAAATGGTATTATTGGTCAGGGTATTACCATCACAATCATTATCAAGAGAAATTCCATTCCCGCCATTCGTTCCACTACCGCTGTTACCGTAAATGGTATTGTTAGTCAGCGTATTATAGTTACAAGTAGCATAAAGGAAAAATCCACTTCCCGAGTTAGTGTTACTTCCACCGGTATTATTATAAACGGTGTTGTCAGTCAGCGTGTTATTAGTACTTGAAAAGAGATAGATTCCATTTCCAGAATTTTGATCGGGTCCACTATTTTCATAGATCGTGTTACCGGTCACCGTGTTATCGTGACCACTACTGGAAATGCCATTTCCAGAATACAATCCGTTGCCAGTATTTTTAAAAATGGTGTTATCAGTCACCGTGTTACTATCACTAGCAGAAATCAAAAGTCCATTTCCTCCATTATTTTCACTTCCGCCAGCGTTGTTATTCACGGTGTTGTTGGTTAACGTGTTGTTATCACAATTAATATATAAGATAATTCCATTTCCAGAGAACTGTCCGCTTCCAGTATTGTTGAAAATCCTATTATCGGTCACTGTGTTATTTTCACAAGGGACAAAAAGGAAAATTCCATTTCCCGCAAGGTCTCCACTGCCAGTATTATCAAAAATCGTGTTGTTGGTCAGCGTGTTATTATGACAATCCCCCCAAAGTGAAATTCCATTTCCACTGTTCATTCCACCCGTGTTGTTATAAATAGTACTGTTTCGTACTTCTCCATTCGTAACATTTACGAAATAGATCCCATTGAGGCCATTAAACACGGTGCAATTGCATAAGATGAAATAGGCATCGGTATTTCTAATATCGATACAATTCAGACCAAATCCCGTTCCGTTAATCACGTAATTTTCAAGGATGTAGGGATGTGTGCTGTTCCCAAATCCACCCATCGCATTGTTAGCCAATTGCGCGTTCCCATCGATTATAATAATCACACCTATAAAAATATTGCCAACCCACAAATTACCACTTCCCACGTCGCGTGTCTGGTTAGTAGGCACTCCATCATTATTATTACTGATTCGATTTACCAAGAAATCATTAGAATCGCCTTCAACGTTAATTCCGTATCCTGTATTATGGGTGATAATATTTTGAACAAAAGCGTTTTGCGTGCAAAGGCTATCCAAGAAAATTCCATTCCCGCCATTCGTTCCACTACCACTATTATCGTAAATGGTATTGTTGGTCAGGGTGTTATCATCACAATTACTAACAAGAGAAATTCCAGTCCCGCCGTTCGTTCCACTCCCGCTGTTACCGTGAATTGTGTTGTTAGTCAGCGTATTATAGTTACAAGAGGCGTAAAGGAAAAATCCACTTCCCGAGTTAGAGTTGCCTCCGGTATTATCATAAACGGTGTTGTCAGTCAGCGTGGTATTCGTACTTGAAAAGACGTAGATTCCATTTCCACAATGTTGATCAGTTCCACTATTTGCATAGATCGTGTTACCGGTCACCGTGTTAAAATCACCATAAATGCGAATGCCATTTCCAGAATACAATCCGTCGCCCGTATTGTTAAAAATGGTGTTATTTGTCACCGTAATATCATCACAAGCATCAATAAAAATTCCATTTCCACCATTATTTCCACTTCCCCCAGCGTTGTTATTCACGGTGTTGTTGGTTATCGTGTTGTTATCACAATTAATATATAAGATAATTCCATTTCCAGCAAAATCTCCACTTCCAGCAGTATTGTTAAAAATCCTATTATCGGTCACTGTGTTATTTTCGCAAGGGATAAAAAGGAAAATTCCATTTCCCGCAAGGTCTCCACTGCCAGTATTACCAAAAATCGTGTTGTTGGTCAGTGTGTTATTATGACAATCCCCCCAAAGTGAAATGCCATTTCCATTGTTCATTCCCCCTGTATTGTTATAAATAGTACTGTTTCGTACTTCTCCATTCGTTACATTTACGAAATAGATCCCATTTAAACCATTAAACACGGTGCAATTGCGTACGATAAAATAAGCATCCGTATTTCTGATGTCTATACAATTTCCCCCAGATCCATTAATTACGTAATTTTCAAGGATGTAGGGATGTGTGCTGTTCCCAGATCCACTCGTTGCGTTGTTACCCAATTGCGTATTCCCATCAATTATGATAGTCGCGGTATTGGTTTTAAGTGGTAATTCCGAATTAATATTTACTAACGACTTCTCATCATTCATTAAATATACGCAAGACATCGAAAACAACGAAAAAATTATCATTAACGAAATATATTTCTTGATTTTCTTCAAACTAATCCCTTCAGATCGTATTTTCCGAATTACTATAATTCGTAGAGTATAAAAATTAACCGAAATTGAGAGTCCCGACTATTTAATATGATTGTCTAGCCACTCCATTAGATCTTTTAAAACTATCTTTCGATCCTCCTCAAGTTCATTGTAGATTTCGTGGTACAACCCGTCATAGATTTTAATCGCTTTATCCTTCACCATGGTTAGTATGCTGTCAAATTCCGATTCATCTATCCGCGCATTAAAAATTTCATACATTCTATCGGCTGATCCACATTGGATTAAGACGGGGAGAGTCAGTTCACTTGCATTCTTTTGCATCCCATTGGCGATTTTCACAATGCCATGGCCTAATCCAACTGTATATTTTTCTTTGAACACTAAGGGATCGTTTTCATACGATTCAGCCAGTTTTGGATCTCTACTAAATAAGGTATATTCTACATCGCCATATCGCATACCTGGTCTCAATATAGAAAGGAATTTTGCTAAAAATCTGAGAAAAATGCTTATTTTAACGCTCGATGGGATTCCCACGAGAACAATGCCCTGTAAAAGATTCTGATCCTGATATTTTCGTGCAAATGCAAAGGTGATTGCTGCACCTAAAGAATATCCTACCATTATTATTGGTAAATTTGGATGCTTCTCCGTGATAATATCCAAAAGCCGTCTCTCATCTTCCACGTAATCGTCAAATGACTCCACATGAACTCTTTTACCTTCCGATTTCCCATGACCTCTGTGATCATCCGCATACATTGCGTAATTATTCGCCACCAATACCTCTACTAAATAGGGGAATCTTCCCGAATGTTCGGTTATTCCATGTAAAAATAACACAACCGCCTTCGGTATGTGTGGAATCCAAGCTTGGTAAAAGATTTTAAGCCCTTTGACACCTTTGAAAGTGCCTTCAGTGTGTTTCATCAAATTACTCTCTAATTTAAACCATTATAAGTGATTATTTAACCAATGAGTCAGGTCTTGCAATACCAGCTTTCGTTTATCCTCGAATTCATTATAGATTTCGTGTCCTAAGCCTTCGTAGATTTTAATAGTTCTATCTTCCATTGTGAATATTTGCTTAAACTCCTCTTCCTCATTTTTAGCCTTATAGGCCTCTAAAGCTTTATCCTCTGCACCACACTGGATTAATAATGGCAGTGTTAGAACTTTTGCATTTTCTACCATAAAATACAGTGCTTTCATAAGTTCATTGAGAAATTTTATTGTAAAGGGTTCATGCGTTACTAATGGGTCGTTCTCATAAATCTGTAACGCGGTGGGCTCATTATAAATTAAGTCAGCAGCTAATGGATCACCAAATCTCATATGCGGCCGGATTAGAACTAACAACTTCGTTAAAAGTTTTATCATCAGCCCAACTTTAACACTCGATGCTGTCCCAACAAGAACCAGTCCTTTTGTTAGGTCCTCGAATTTTTTAGCAAATTGGAACGCAATCATACTGCCAAGTGAATAACCAATTATAAAAATTGGTAGCTCTGGATGTTTAGCTTTTATTATATCATAAAATAGTTTTTCATCCTCGATATATTGATCAAATGAATCCACATAAATCCGAACTCCTTCCGATCTCCCATGGCCTCTGTGATCATCAGCGTACATCGCATATCCATTTGAGGTCAACTCTTTTACAAGATGGGGGAATAAGCCTGAATGTTCAGTTACTCCATGTACAAATTGGACCACTGCTTTTGGCTCATCCGGAATCCAAGCTTGATAATAAATCTTAAGTCCTTTCACTCCTTCGAAAGTTCCCTCGTCATGCTTCAAAAAATCACTCCCAAAAAAATTTGGAATTACTCTTTTAGTTCCTTTTTACATCTATTTAATAATTCCCGTATTCCCGAGCTCTTTTTTATTTTCCTTTGCTTAATTTCAAGGGGAAGCCGTTGGGCGAGGGATGATGTCATTAGAGATCGCGCGAGGGTTCTTGCACACATATCACGCACGACTTCATCGGAATCAGAAAGTGCAGCAATTAAAGCGTCTGTGGCAAAGGCGATATTGATCCCCTTAACTGCTGCATCATAGAAGAAGAAGGACGCTTGTGCCCTCACTTGGTCTGACGGATCGGTGAGTAACAGCTCTTGCACAATCGGAAAAGCCTCTACCACACTCACCTCGACATCAAATGTATTTTTAAGCGCTATGATCGCATGCGCTCTGATCTCATCCATGGAATCTGACAAGAGTGTAATTAGTGGGGGAACCGCCTTAGAAATTGCCTTCGTTTTAACAAAGAACAGGGCATTGGAGGCGTGGTTTCTCACAAACATATTCTTATCTTGAAGTGCCAGAACAAGCTCAGGCACGGCATTATTAATATTAAGAGTTGAATAGCCGCCTAAATTGAATAATTGATAGGCCGCCCACGCCCTGCTTGCAGGATCCGCCTCTTGTAGGATGGCTTTCAACTGTTTTAACTTCCCCTCATCGTCTAATCCATCAAGTTTATCATCCAACTCCCTATTTTTTTTATGATTTACACTTTTGTTGAGACGTTCTAAAAATTTCCATATCCGATTTGGATCAATTTTTAGTCTCTCCAACTCTTTCAGCATCAGCTCAGCATAAACTTGTTTCCTATCTGCGAAATCGCCCAATCGGTTTTCTGCAGCGTCTCGTACCTCCTCATTGGTATCGGTAAGAAACATTTGAAGTACCGTTGGTATAATGGGTGTAAAATCCACTTCACAAAAAGAGAGACAGCCATACAATTCATACATCAGTTCTTTTCTAATTACAGGAATTTCACTTTTTAACAAACGTTCTATTCTTTCATAATTGTGAGTATGAAGATAGAATCCCATCAATTTCCGCGCAACCGCTGTTTTAACGGTTTTATTTTTCTTTTTATACAGCTTTTCGAACGCTTGAATGACTGGATCATAAACTTCCCATTTATCCCTTGGAAGGTTTGAGCGACAATTGATTTTATACTGTAATGAATCTGCCAGAGAACGGATAGCATTATTTCTAACTTTTTTCTCAGCGTCAGACAAAAAATCAACAAGAATTTCAAGCGATGGCTTTAAATTCTCAACTTTATTAGCAACTTTAGCCAAGGATCGCGCCGCCACAAATCGAACATCTTTATTTTCATTTGAGAGTAATGAGACAAGATCTGGAATCAAAGGTGTGATATCGACCTTGGTGGTCGTTTGATAATGCCCCAAGGTCCCTGCCGCTTCTTGGCGCACATCCTTATCCTCATGATTTAGTAACTTGGATACTTCCTCCCACTGCCCCTTTGAGGCAAAATAAAAGGTCAAGGCATCTGCCACCCCAAATTTGACCGAATCGTTGCTATCAGTCAGAAGTTTAACCAGTGATGGAATGATTTTCGAGATCTTATACTCCTCCATAACGACGTCCCTGAAAATTAAGGATGCCTTCGCCCGTATATGCTCTCGCCTCTTATCCAGTAACACTTCAATAATTGCAGGAACTGCTTCGAATACACTTTTACAGTCAAAACTAGTTTGTTGAATTCTAATAGCTTCACTTGCTAGTTTCCTTACTTCCTCATCAGGATCTGAAAGCGCCTTAGCGAGATCTGGAATGGCAAAATCAATTTCGCGCTCATCCCGGTCCGCAACCCAATCGAAAACAGTCCGGTTGATCAGCATACTCACTGCATCTCTTCGTTCCTGTACCTTCGAGCTTTTTAATTTCTCAAGTAAATGCGCCATAGTTCATTCCTGCATAAAATTAGTATGAGATTTTTAAAGAAAATTTCGTTGAATCTTCTCAAGTATCTGAATCATCAACGACTAGAAGAATTTCCGGCTCCTCTTTCTCTTCCTTAATGGCGTCTTTTTCTAGCTGCTTTTCATCCAGCTCCACTTCCGCTTTCTCGCTGGTGGCTTTTGCTAGAGGCTGTTCATCCGACTCCTCTTTCTCGAGGGGTTCTTTTGCTAGAAGCGGTTCATCCGGCTCCACTTCCTCTTTCTCGCTGGTGGCTTTTGCTAGAGGCGCATCATCCGACTCCTCTTTCTCTTCCTCGACGGCGTCTTTTGCTAGAAGCGGTTCATCCGGCGCCTCTTTCTCTTTTTCTAAAGCGTCTGTAGCGGATCCAAAGAATTCCTTCATCTCTTGTAAAAGGGCGCTTCGGATAGAAACGGGTTTTGGTTTGGGTTTGGCTTCTTTAGCCTCTTTAGGGGCTGGTTTGAGTAACTTTTTCCTAAAGGCGGCGATATCATCCTCGGAGGGTCCCCTGTCAGGTGAAGTTGGAGCGGTTAGTGGTGCCGATGAGGACGGGGGGCCTGTTCGTGGTGATGAGAGTGGTGAGGGTGATGGGATTGGTCGCACCGACGTGGAACGAGTAGCATGTATTGTAGGTGGGGCTGACGGCGCGGTCATGGTGGAAGCCGTGGCTCTGGGCTGTGGGGCTGGCTTGGATAAGATAAAGGATTTAATTAGATCTACAGCTTCCTCGACCGCCTCCACTCGCTTTTGAAGTTCCTGTTCCCGGCGCTCCACCATCCCGATCGCATTAATCATCATCATAACTATTCTTTCAACTTGAAATTCATTCATTAACAATTCGGCTTCTTTTTGAATTCTCTCTTCGATTATGGGCGCTCGTTCTTTGGCCTTTTTAATGTACAATATGCGATTCGAAAGGCTATCAATGCGTTTCTCTATCTTTACCTTTTGTGCCTGAAAATCCTCCCCAGCGATCTGCCCTACTTTAACTTTATCCCGCAATTCCTTTAATAACTCAAAGGAGTCAAATAACGCCTTCTTCAGCTTAGCAAGAACCTTCTCCACTAATCCCTCTTGAAGTAAATCGCGAATGTACTTACTAAGTTCCAAAGGAAAACCCATCTCCATATAATATAATAATTAATAAAAAAATAAACTTCAATTTATCAATTTCGAATGAATCGCCCTAGCTGCCCTTCGCCCATCGGCGACGGATTGGACCACAGTCCCAGCACCCCGAATGATATCTCCTCCTGCATAAATATTCGATTTACCATCTACCAATAACGTTTCTTTCTCGACCTGAATTAATTCCGATTTTCCCAATTCTTCTTTTAAGTGTGATGCGAGGGTTGATTCGATCTCCTGACCTACGGCCATAATTATCTTATCGAAATGAATTTCTTTGAGTTTATTCTCATCGTATTTTGGTGCAAAATTCCCCTTTTCATCAAAAACTGAGAGACACGCTATGCATGATAGTGTTCCATCGGAGAATCCCTTCAAACCCCACCCATTTTGTAGATCAACGCCACATTCCAAAATTTCCTCGACTTCTGAGGCTAGGGCGGGCATGTTCTCTCGCGATTCTAGACAGACTATTGTTACATCTTTGGCCCCTGCTTCTCTCGCGACTTGCACGACATCCGCTGCGACCGAGCCTCCACCAATAACCAATAATTTCCCTTTCACATCGACCTTACCGTTTTGATTATAATCCATAATAAACGATAAAGCATCTGTGATATCAACAGTATCGATCCCAGGAATATCTAATTGACGACTTGACCATAACCCCGGGGCAAGGAATACTGCGTCATATTCTGCTGAGAGTTGTGAAATCTTGATATCCTTTCCGAGTTCCATTCCGTACTTGAAATTGATAGTTGGCAGGGAGATACCGTCCAAATCCCGCTGGATTACATCCTTGGGTAACCGAAAGGCGGGGACCACGTAGGAAAGCATTCCCCCTTTCTTTTCACGCTTCTCAAACACATCAATTTGATAACCTAAGCGGGCTAGGAAATAGGCACAAGATAGCCCTGCGGGTCCTGCCCCAACGATTGCGACTTTCTTGCCATTAAGATCTTCTACAGCTGTGTCCCAACCTTCCTCCCCTGCATGTTCACAGACCCATGCCTGCAACTGCCCAATTCGTGTTGCTTCATCAGAAAACTCTTTATGATCACAGTCTTTTTGACAAAACTTCTCTTGAGGGCAAATGATGCCACAAATCTCTCCTAGTGGATTCATTTGGCGAATGGATCGGGCTGCCCCAATGAAATTATTGGATTCCATTCTCCGTATAAAGTTAGAGACATCCACTCCAGCGGGGCAATTATTGTTACATTTTGCATCTAGGCACCACTGACATTCGCCTGCTACCCTTCTTGCCTTCTCCTCATCCAGCTCTTCATCTATGCCGGGTAATGGAGCGCGGGGTATCCCCTCAACAAAATTAATGTAATCCTTATCAAATTTCTGGGATTTATAGATTTTTTTGCTCTCCCCTTTGAGGACCCAGTTGGCTCCCCCTACCCCTGAAAGGGTTGTGGAAAGCACACCTTCTCCCATGGTCGTGCTATCCCCTACAAAAAATAAGTTCTTAAATTCACTTTTTGCAGGGGGGCGATTCGTGAGATGTTGGCCAATGGCTTGCTTTGGTCCTCCGATACTCCCGAAGTCTCGTAAGGTAAATCGTTCTATTGTAGAGGGCGTTCCCACCTGTATACTAATAATATTATCCCTCAGTTTCGGGAGGTATTGTTCCAGATCATTAAGAATTCGATTCGTTTCTTTCTCCTTTAACTTATAATAGGCTTCAGATTGATATTCTGGATCATCCAATCGCGGAAATTCCTCAGCTAATTGCGCAATGACTGTTATCGAGTGGGTTCCTGGAGGACAAATGGAGGGATCATCCATAGATGGAATATAGAGAACTGCTATGCCTCCTTCATAATTACCTATATCTTCTATATACATTTCAATCGCACGCGCGTCTTCGGGGATCGCCTCCGCCTTTACGCCAATATACATGATCAGCGCACTCAATGTAGGTTTGAAATGGTTTGCCCAATCGATTCGTTCCTGCGTCAGGTGTTTTCTATTAATAAGCTTGTTATAATTTTGCCAAACAGTCGCATCGGAAATGACATACTTAGCGAGAATTTCAGTCCCATCATCAAGACGAACGCCATACGCCTTTTTTTTCTCAATAAGAATTTCCTCGACTTTATGACGGTATAATACAGACCCGCCCTTTCGTTCAAAGGCACGCTCCAGGGCGTTGGGCAGCATTTGTGGAGATCCCTGAGGATAACACGCTCCTCCATGAAAGGCTATCATGAATATCATTGCTGCAAGTAAAACAGGGGTTTCCTCCACTTTCGTGGTTAACATTAGTGAAAGTAAGTAATCAAAGAACGTTTTTACCCGCGGATCTTCTGGCAAATATTCATCCATTAAGGATTTCATATCTTGATTCATCCATTTTAAAATCTTAAATGTCGCGAGGGGTGCCTTAAAAAACATTTTCATTTTATCAATCATAGAAGTCTCTGAAACAGGGACTGGAGAATCCAATTTTATAATTATTTTATAGACCTTTTCTAAATGGGCATAAAAATTGCTCAAACTTTCTTTATGTTCAGGAAATGCCGCGCACAACTCTTTAAAGAACCGATCAAAATCTTCCCAAAAACAAATTTGGATTAACTTGCCATCCTGTTCGAAATTACAGCGATAAATGGAATCATGTTGAACCAAGTTGATCGGCTCTTCAAGGATATTCATCACATATTGATGGGGAGCAAATCCCCCTTCACTTTCTCCAAAGCCAAATAAGAGTGCAGCTCCTACATCAAACGATTGCCCCATCTTTCTAATTGAAGTACACGCTCCTCCGGGTAAGTAGTGCTGATCTATCATTAAAGTATCAACGCCTTTATGCGCCAATAATGCGGCGGCCGTAAGACCCCCTATTCCCGCTCCAATTACGATGCAATCATACTTGTCCTTTATTACTGCATTATCAATTATTTTCAAATAATTCACCTCAACCAAAATATCCGACTTCATGCCCTCTTCTTTTGTTGGAAGAATAATTGTGCTCTTAGGGTTTCCAGTAACGAATCCGTTGTATGGTACATATTCATTTTCTTCTTAATGATGGACACACTCGAACTATCTAGTTCCGAGAGGGGTGTAAACAAATAGATGGGTTTTTGAATTTTTCGCTGCACACGTAATAAAGTCCTTGCTAGTTGAGCCTCAAGAACTCCAGCTTCTTCTTGAAAGGGAGCTAGATCCCCAATATTTGCAATAATGAATCCATCCACTTCTCCGCTATCAAATACTCCTTGTGTTATTTTTTTTAAAATCCCAAAATCCATAGAATTGGCAGCACCCCAATCAATCGGATTCTTGACTGAGACGCGATAGCTGGGGAGTAACTCTTTTAACTTCCGTTTTAAATCCGTGGAGAATTCTGGCACTTCGAACCCTGCATTTGTAAGGCTATCCGTTAAAATTATACCCCATCCTGCACCCACCATTAACACCGCCATCCGATTACCTTGAAGGGGTGGATATCGGAGTAAACCATGGCAAACCAGTAAACCATACTCTAATCGTCGAAGCTGATAAACTCCTGTTTGCTTCACCAACCCTCGAAAAATTCCTTCCGCCCCCGTTAAATGAGCTGTGTGGGATAAAGCGGCCCGCCTCACTGCAGTTGTTTCACTCGCCTTCCATACAATGATCGGCTTCTTTGGAGTAACATCCTGTACGACCTCCCGAAATCGTTTTCCATCCTGTAATCCTTCAATATATACCATAATTACTTCTGTAGTAGGATCTGTACCAAAGTAGTCAATATATTCAACCACTGATAAATCAGCCTCATTTCCCACACTGATGTATTTTCCCATATCGAGATTACGCGCCGAGCCCCAAACCGTCAAAGAATTGCCCACATATCCACTCTGAGTAACAAACGCAACAGGACTTTCATTTAAAAAGTGGGTATCTAAGGGACTTGAATTAATCGGTGATGACATGTTGTAAAATCCCGCACAATTTGGCCCTTGCAAACGAATTCCGTAGTCTTTAACAACTTTCTTAAGCCCCTCCCTGTATTTCTTTCCCTCAACGGTTTCTCCAAATCCCGCGGAGATAATGGTGGCCACCTTAGCACCCTTTGTTGCACATTCCTCTAACGTTGACACCACTTGAGGTGCCGGGTTTATCACCACAGCTAAATCAATGTCCTCTGGCAAATCTTTAACACTTTTGTAGGATTTTTCCCCTAATACGGTGTCATGTTTTGGATTTATTACGTAGACATTTCCCTGTCCTTTATATTCCAAAAGGTTCTTTCCAACCCAATAACCCCATGAGAACTCCTTATCAGAGGCACCGATTATTGCCACACTCTTCGGATGAAAAAAGTAGTGGATATTGCTCTTCATACGAAATAGTGCGAGTTTCACTTTAACAATTTTTTGACTATTAACTTTTAATCTTATTTTTTAATGTCTGAGAGAGATTTCTCGATTTCCCTTTTAAATTCAGAATAAAGGTCAAATATTTTTTCCATTAACGGTTTTAATTTAATCTATCCAGTAAAAAACCGTATGAGTGCGTGAAAAAGTGACGAAATGTAAGATATTCACCTAATTTTTCTGCCATTTCTTTAGAGATGACACTGCTCTTGATTGCTAAATTTAATAAATCCTTATGCCATGTTGGCGTGTCAGGTATTGAGATTTTTTTATGCATTAAAATTTGTTTTAGAACGTTTTCTATGCCAGTTTGAACTACCACTGCCTCAAGGCAGATGGATTCCTCCTTCCTTGACCACTGCCTGCGAATTCAGGTCTTATACGATTTCCAGAGGCGTGACTTTCCGTAGTTCCTACGGTAGATAAGCAACATAAGTTACTTAAACTATTATTGGATTTTATCCTATAAAAGCCTAAGAGATATCTGAAAGTATTTTACGTATCAAAAAGAAAAATGCTAATACATAACTAAGATATAATGTATTCTTAACCCATCCACTCCCTAAAGGAAGTGGCTTTCAATCATGGTAAATATTTTGAAGATAAGCTCCTATACCAACAAGCACTACTAGTTCTTTTTCCTCTATCTTTCTGACTTTTTCTAATTCGCTTAAGATTTTGGAAATATTTTCATTTTCTGCATCAATCTTTTCTTTTATACTAGCCGTAGATTACCACCCCATCTCTTTCCACAAGCTTAGTAAATAAACATTCATTATCTAAATCAATTAGATCTACTGGCTTAGATAAAT
>JAEOSY010000561.1 GCA_016840125.1 Candidatus Helarchaeota archaeon
ACCTCCACATCTCCACCAAGCGATGACTTAGACTTAGAAGTGGCGTCCATAGAGCCAGGGGAGCAACCAACCCAAATTTTTCCACAAGGGATATCACAGACACCAAGAGCCAGTGGCGACCCGGAAACCCTTTATCAAGAATTAATTTCGCTGGAAGGAAAGCGTTATTCTATTGAGAGAAGTATACGTGATCTGAAGAGTGATCGTGAGAATGGAATCCTGAGTGATCAGGAATATAAGGACAAATTAAGTCAGTTATTAAATAAATTACAGACAATTTCAAAGCGGATCGAGGTTATACGAGAAACTTTGGATTAATTAAAGCACTTTTCAGACAAAAATCATCCAAAAACAACTGTCCCAAAATTTAAATTGCTTTTATTGTTGTTGTTAATAACAGCATACACCGTATTAGAAAGGTGTAAATGATTTGAGATAGCTCAGATCCTGTCCTCATCGAGGAGATAAGTGATCTTGGACTTCGAATCCGGGGTTCCTCGGTATTTATGATAGAAAGGTGATTCATATTCCAAATCTAAACAATAAAATTAAGAAAGCTTCTGCAATTTTCATTCTTATAATTGTATTTACACCCCAAATATTTATTCTAATTCCCTTAGAATCAGATACCTCTCTTAGTTCTACTGCTCAGTGGGTATATTCAATGAGAACGGATTTTAATCGCACCATTGATTTATTTGCGGATTTTAATGCCACGGCGGGGTACAGGCAGCGACAAGCTGTTTATTTAAACGATTCTAAACTGAGTAATAGTTTAGATGCACAAGCCGTCCGCGTGTATCTAAATTTAAGTGTGAATGAAGCAACCATTCGGAATTCGCTTTTGAGATTGCTCGGGCTCGAGCATTTATTAGATTTTAACTTAAATCCTCTGGTACGGATAATGTATTTAGATCTTAATCGAAGTGTCCTGAGTTCAGAACTAAAGGATAACATTTCTGATGCCTTTGGTAAAACCTTTTATTGGTACGAGGAATTAAATGAAATTGATGATCAAATAATATGGACAGAAAATCACCAGATCTTATTTCATTCCGCCGAACTACTCGTCGGGCAGCTCTATCCAAATGATACCTTCACAGTTTCGGGGATGACTGGCGATGATCATGTAGCACACGCCACACCACTTCTTAAAAGGTGGCTGGATATACGGGGGCAAATAGGATTTACCGAATGGCATTCGACCACTTATTTAAGATTCGATGTTGCAGCCCTCCTCAATCTCGTAGATTTTGCGATGGACCCAGAAATCGTCTATAAATCAGCAATGATATTAGATCAAATAGCTTTTGGGTTCGCAAATAATTTTTTTCAGGAAGGCTATGCAACCTCGGCTGGAAGGTGTTATGACGGCGACAAAGTAGCAGAGTCACCTTCAACAGTAGATCGAGACAGCAATGCTGAAGCGGCGTGGATTATGTTGGGAATCGGAAAGCATGTGCCTTCAAATATTAACAAAGCCGCGACGGCTCTCGCGACAAGTGACCATTATGCACCACCACCCGTCTTAGAGGCTATTGCCAATGATACTCGGGCGTATTATGAGCACAAAGAACGAACCTCCATTTATTTGGATGAAGGGCCCAGCTATAATATAACCTATACTGAGGAAGACTTGATGTTTTGGTGGTCAATGTCCGCGCCAATGGCACCTCAGGTAATACAACAATCCTTCGACTTCATAAGTAACAATAATGTTGATCCATGGACTATTATGGGGCCTCCAATCCTTATGGATTTTTTAGAAGTCTCTGCTTTCCTGCACGGGCAGACCCTAGGTGAGTATAGCGAATCCTTAAAACTTCTTACAGAGGGAGTCGCTTTAGAAGCGACGAATATTTACACATACCGTACTCCATATTATCAATTATCCGGGGCCCAAGATCACCAAAAGGGTATGGATAGTATGCAGGAACATATCTGGCAGGCGACCCTAGACAATGAAACTTGGGTATTTACAAATTCGCCAGGAGGAATCACTAAAGATTTTGACCAGGAATGGATGGGGGGATGGATGCCCCGCGCTACATTACATAAAAATATGGGGGTTATTCAATACGATCGAGAACTCATGCCTATAGAGGGAGAACTCATAATTTTCATATTAAACCTCATTTCAGATAACAAGTTTTACCAGCATGCCTATTTTCCACGGTGGGCTTTTGATGAGGTGCGATATGATGATAAATGGGTTTTTGGAAGGAAAAATGACAGTTACATCGCACTCTATTCTTATGAGCCTACTTGGTGGGAAAATAATTACGA
The DNA here is from genome assembly GCA_016840125.1 of Candidatus Helarchaeota archaeon. The sequence goes on from JAEOSY010000561.1 coordinate 2,287, forward strand.
GTTGCGGGTCTGGGGCTATAAAAACTGTTGGATCGTAGAGTTAGGGAGTATCGAGAATTATACCTCGTTCGATGAATTTGTTCTGGCGATTCAACAAGCGCCTCTGGTAGTTACACCGCAAACTCTAGGTTATAATGTTCGATATACCTCACCGTCACAAGGAGTGGTGAGTGTGGCGTGGGATGGTCCAATGAGTGTAAATGGCACATCTGTGGATCTGGGTCCATATCCGCGATATGATAATCCTTATTGCTATCAAGAATTCGGTACCAAGCAGACAGTAATACAACATGGCACTATGCGATTAGGGCTTTATTTTAATAACAATTCGAGGCAATATCAAGAGGGGTAATATAATATGAAGCTCTGGAAAATCGTTAAATCTGGTATCAAAGGCAGTATAATGGTTTTAATCGGTATTTATGCATCGGGTAGGGGGCTCGGGGTTAGCCCAGCGGATTTTTTCATAAATATAATCTATGGTCCTCTCGCATTTTTTTTCCTGGCAATCTCAGGTTTGGTTGTTTTTGAAACGCTCCAAAAATTAGAGGATTCTTCTGTTACTAATTCAGGGATATTGAAGGGGCTTGGCATTTTTGGGGCGCTGTATATTACTGGATGTATTATTTCGATTTATAACATGATAATCGCAGAAATTAACTTTATTCTAATGTTTTTTGTCACAGCAATTGGTTTATTGTGGTTTTTATTGAGTTATTTTACATCTAACTTAAAAAAGGGTGAATATATTGCGGATTTGATAGTCGGTCTCGCCTTTACTCTTGGAATTATTTATGGAACGCTTTTAAATGATTTAAATAATCGATTTGAAATTCCTCCATATATTTATTTATTCTTTTTATCAGCCTTATTTTTACAATTATCCCGGGAATTTATGAAACGCTTCAACGAAGGAGAAAATCCAAATTATGAAGAATTAAAATTACCATTGGCTTTTCAAGTAACAGCTATAATCTTTTTTGTTCTTCCGCTTATCACGATTCACCATCTAATGCCATATCTTTATCTCATGCTTATTGGGTTGATTTTCATAGGTTTGGCCGCGTTTCTTACCGTGAAAAGTCTACGAGATACGAAAAAATTTAATAAAATAAGTTTACTTTTGAGAATTGGAATATTAATTGAGTTAATTGCATTTACATTCGTGAATGATGCACCATTATTATAAATATGAGTGATTTGAAATTTCTACTGGAGAGGAGTCCTTGATTCCTGAATATATTCGTGTTTCTGTTGGTACCGCGGCGGTCTTAGGATTAAGACAAATGCAAATGGATGCAATCCCTACTACTGCTTATTTAATGTTATATACGGAAGATAAATGTTTAGGGAATTGCGGATTTTGTCCCCAAGCACGGGAAAGCGAAGCTAGAAGTGATGCGCTGTCACGAATTTTCTGGCCAAGTTTCGAACTGTCTGAATTAAAGAGAGCTTTTGAAAAATTGGAAGTGTCCAAGAAATTCAAGCGCATTTGTGTGCAAGCAATCAATTATGTAGGATTTTTTGATGATTTAACTGGAATTATAGAAAGCCTCAATAATTTTAAAATTCCGGTTTCAGTTTCAGTACAACCTATAACTGAGCTACAAATGAAAAGACTACATGAGTTAGGAGTAAGTAGGATAGGAATCCCATTTGATGCAGCTACTCCTGAAATATTTCTTCGAGTGAAAGGGAAAGCAGCCAAAGGACCCTACAAATGGGAAAAAAATCTTGAATCGATTAAAATAGCACAGACAATTTTTGGAACCCATAATGTTAGTACGCATTTAATAATCGGGTTGGGCGAGACTGATTATGAAGCGATTAAATTCATGCAGGAATCGATAGACTCTCAAGTATTAGTAGCACTTTTTACCTTTACACCCATCAAAGGTACTGCTTTTGAAAGTGATTCGCGCCCCACTCTTTTGAAATATCGAAAAATGCAATTAGCTCGTTATTTACTTACTCACAAAATTTCTCAGCTATACCAATTTTCCTTCGACGAAACAGGAAAATTAGTTAGTTACGGGTTAGAACGAAAAAAAATTGATGATATTATTAGAAGTGGTTTGCCCTTCATGACAAGTGGATGTTCTGGATGCAATCGACCATATTATAATGAACGTCCGGGTGAAATTCTTTTTAATTATCCTAGACCATTATCAAGTGAAGAGATTAACGAAATTTTAGATCATTTTGGGGAATATATGATATGAGTTCGTGGCGTTTAATTGATCTTGAGATCCATGATGGGTATGCAAACATGGCGATTGATGAGGCCATTCTGGAAGCCCGGATTGCAAATAGAGTTCCGAACACGTTCCGTTTGTATCGATGGCAGCCTGCATGTGCATCCATTGGGAAAAACCAATCAATGAAGCATGAGATTGATATAGTAGCTTGTGAAAAGTTGGGAATTGATTATGTTCGGCGAATCACTGGAGGCGGTGCTGTCTATCATGACTATACCGGAGAAATTACCTACTCCATCATTGCCAAGAAAGAGAATTTCCTTCCAATGGATATTGATAAAACATTTCGGATATTATGTAAGGGGATTATTGTTGCACTGGGAGATTTTGGATTAACCGCTGAGCATGGAGTACATCATTGTCCTTCAATTTTCGTGGAAGGGCGAAAAATTTCGGGAAATGCTCAAACAATCAGAAAGGGTGTAGTTCTGCAACATGGTACAATACTATTACATTATGATCCCGAGTTAATGTACTCAGTCTTAAAAGTTAAAAGGGTAGGAAATAAACCAAAAGTCGTTAGTTCAGTATACCAGAAAGTAACGACACTCCAGCAAGAATCCAAGCGAGAATATAATATTGAAACTGTCAAAAAAGCCTTAATTAACGGATATGAGGGGGCGTTAAATACAAAATTCGACATGCAAACCCTATCGGACGATGAAAAAGAGAAGGTAAATGAATTAATAGCTAAAAAATATAAAACTAAGGATTGGAATTTTAAACTATAAGTAAGATTGTGGTTTTAATGGATGTAAAGCTTCAAATCCTTCAGAAATTTCAAGATGACGCTTCTGGAAAACAAGTGCTGGAATTTCTTTCCAATATGAATGAGGAAATTTTCTCCAATCTTTTGTCAGAAGCATGGAAGATTCGTCAAGAAAATTTTGATTCCGTTCTTAACACATTTTATCCAGGAAAAAGCTTCCCCGCAATATCTATAACGGGAGTCCAATGCGCTCTGAATTGCAAACATTGCAATAAACATTATCTGGCATTGATGACTCATGCTGAAACTCCTATTAAGTTATGGGAACTATGTGAGGAACTTAATAGAGAAGGAAAGATAGGTGTTTTATTGAGTGGGGGATACGACAAGGAGGCGATGGTTCCCTTTACAGAATTCTTACCTATAATTAAAAGAATTAAAGAAAAAACAAATTTGATCTTAAATGTGCATACGGGACTTGTTAATGAAGAAATAGCTATGCAATTAGGGGAAGCAGGAGTCGATATTGTTTCATTTGATATCGTAGGAGATAAAACCACGATTCACGAAGTGTATGGTCTTGAAAAAACACCTGAAGATTATTTTAAATCCATAAAATTTCTCACAAAATCAAAGATTCCATATATCGTCCCACATATATGTATAGGATTAAAGCAAGGTACATTATCGGGAGAAATACGAGCGTTAAAACTCATAAGTAGTACAAATCCATCGTTAATTGTATTACTTGGCTTAGTACCAACAATTGACACACCAATGCAGGAAGTCACTCCAAATGCACAAAATATCGCTAAAATTATTGCAACCACCAGAATCTTATTTCCAAATACCCCAATTAGTTTAGGATGCATGCGACCGGGGAAAAAAGTCAGAATTCAAATTGATCAATATGCAATCGATGCAGGGATTAATCGGATAGAGATCCCAACATATAGAGCCATTCAATATGCAACACAAAAAGGACTCGAAATCCGGAAATATCATTCCTGTTGTGCTGTTCCAATCAATTTGCTTTAAAAAATCTTTTTTAATCAAATTGTGTTATGAAATATTGTTAATTTAAAAGACTTGGCAGATAATCATGAAAATATTATTAATCAACCCAGCAGGACACACTTCAAAATATAAAAAGCACGCAGGTATCAATTTCACAGCGATTCCTTTAGGCTTAGCTTATGTAGCTGGCACTTTGGAAGAAGATGGTCATAATGTGAAAGCATTAGATGCCGCATGTTTTCAATTATCTCCGGAAGAATCCAAAAAGTGGATTAAAATGTTTAATCCAGACCTTGTTGGGCTGCAAGCATTCACTCCTAACGTTAATTACGCAGTCGATTATGCAGATGCAGTTAAAGATGTATGTCCTAATGCAAAAGTTCTGATCGGTGGTCCTCACCCGACATTTATGCCTGATCAGACATTGAACTATACTAATAGTATCGATTTTTGTCTCAGAGGTGAAGGTGAATATACCTCCGTTCGATTAGCGAATGCTTTAGAAAAAGGAACCTCCTTGAAGGAAGTAAAAGGGATCTCTTATCGGTACAATGGAGGTATTCGTCATAATCCCGATGCACCCCTAATCGAAGATTTAGATGCCCTTCCCTTCCCAGCACGACATTTATTTCCTGTGCAACACTATCGATTTTTCGGTTCGCAATTTAAGGGAGCGAGTTTCATTAGCAGTCGAGGATGTCCATTCCAATGTTCATTTTGTTCGGAAGCTGCACTCTTCCGCCATCGCTGGCGACCCAGAAGTGCGCAAAATGTTGTCGATGAGATGGAATATGTTCAAAACAAATGGAAAAAATCTATTATCGGATTTATGGACGATTGTTTCGCACTTAACAAGAGGCGAGTATGGGACATCTGTGATATGATGAAAAAACGCAAAATCGATTGTGCTTGGGGTTGCGCAATGCGCGTAGATATCCCTGACTTCAATATGCTTAATAAAATGTCCCGACATGGATGTGGGATGATATATTTTGGAGTCGAATCTGGAAATCAGCAAATACTTAATAGTGTAAAGAAAGGGACATCCTTGGAACAAACTCGTAATGTTTTTAAATGGTGTCGTAAGCTTGGCATTGATACTATTGCTTCACTCGCTTTTGGCTTTCCCGGCGAGACAAAGAGAAGTGTTATGAAGACTATCCAATTTGTTATTGATTTGAAACCATCTTTTGTTGTCTTTGCGTCAGCTACACCATACCCAGGAACGCCTTTCTTTGAACAAGCTTTGAAAGATAGATTAATTAAAGAAATTCCACAGGATTGGTCCCGATTCACATTAATAGATCCTGTTCTTGAGCTAACCAATTTTACTAAAGACGAATTAAAAATGATCCTTTTCTATGCCTATCGAAAATTCCATCTACGGATTCAATACTTAATTGATAGGCTTTGGTTTGAGGTTAGCCTTGGTCTCAAGCTCTATGGCCCGTTTCAGACCGCAATTACATTTATGGACAGCATTTTACCATGGCTTAGATGGATGAAAAAATATGGGGTACTTGCCCAGTTACTCCCGAAGGACCCCTTAGATGAGAAGGAATATTTTCATCGGATTTATTTCGCCAAGAAAAAGCGAAAAGAAGCCTTGAAGAGGAAGAAAGAAGAAGAAAAACGAAAAAAATAAGGGTTATATGATACAAAACACTGGATTTCAATTTATAGTCGCTCTTTTAAAAATTAACTATATATAAAAACGCCCTTCATTAATATGCTAATGAAGAGTAATAATAAAACCAAAAAAATAAGTATTATTAAGAATTTAATTCACAAGAAAAAAGATGTAAGACTACATTCGAGTATTTATGTCAATGACATAAAGCAATTGTACTTTGAAGAGAGAAAGTTCAAAGAAAAAGTTAGAGTAGGTTGAATACATTGCTTCGCCAGGTCATAGTTTTATTAGGAAAAACACCGATTTACAAAAGGGAGTATGGAAAGTCGCTTTCGTGGGAAGCCCTGTCTCCAATTTTAAATTCCCTGACAGACTTTTTAAAACAATCGAATGAGGACATTATTGAATTCATGAATATCGTTAATATGAAAGTTTGTTATGCTACTTCCAAGTATTATAACGTCTTGGTTATTTTGGTTACCGATCAGACGGACAAGGAAGATAATGTCAAAGAAGAAACTGTAAAAGTTCGAGATATTTTTGTAAATAAGTTTTCTGAGTTCCTGATGCAAGGAAATTATGAACCTGAAACTTATGATTCGCTTCGCCATGATACGGATGAGGCATTTCGAGAACTTCGCCCAAAAATCGCATTAATAGGTTTTTCAGGGGTTGGAAAGACCACGATAACGCGATTAATTCGAGCGGAGGAAATTCCTATGAAGCACATCCCAACAATTACTGGGGATGTTGCCGCAATAAAAGTGGGATCACTTCATATGTACCTCTGGGATTTCGCAGGACAGGAGCAATTCTCCTTTATCTGGTCCCGGTTCGTAAAAGGATCTGATGCGATTATATTAGTTGTTGATTCCTCTGATCACAATTTAAAAGAGTCAAAATTTTTTGTTGATTTAATTCGAAAAGAAGCCCCCAAAGCACGTGTTGCAGTAGTGGCAAATAAACAGGACTTACCAGGAGCCCTTAGCCCAGAAGGAGTTGCAAATGCGTTAGGATATAGAACCTATCCATTAATTGCTATTGATCCTAATCAACGAGGAGCTATGTTAAACATTGTTGCTGAGGTCGTGGAAGTTACTGTTGGAGTTACATCACTTATTCAACCTATGTTAGAGCGTGAAAGCCTTGTAGAAGCTGCCGAAGGTGCGATAATGCAAGGTAACCTGTTAAAAGCATCTGAGATCTACAAACATATCTCTGAACTATCAGAAAATTTGGGGGAGGATGATATGGCAGGAATTTTTCTTGAGCAATCCAAATTACTAGCCCGACAGGTACAAGCAGCGGCGCAACAGGTACAAGAAAAGAGAATGACTAAACCAATTGCCACACAAGCAGCACCACGGGTTGAGCTTCCATCTGGCGTAGAACAACCCCAGCCAACATTTCCAACCCCAGCTGGGGCACCTAAGATAGCTTCACCTGAACCTGCGCCGGTTCCAGCTACGGCTGTTTCGGGTAAAGATCCTCAAGCAGAAATTGGTAAGTTAGAAAATGAACTGTCACAAATCAATACTACCATTAAGAATTTGAAGGCTGAAGCCCAAGATATGAATCACGATGATTTTGAAAAAGATATGATCGAATTAGAAAATCGAAAGAATGCAATCCATAAGAAAATTATGGAACTCAGAATGGAAGTTATTAAAAAATTAGCGGTTTAGGTTTGATGAAAAATGTCAAAAGATATAGAAAATATGATTTCAGATCTTGAAAAGAAACAACAGAGCTCTGCTTCTTTAAAGGATGAAGTAAAAAGATTAACTCAATTAACCAGTGAGCAAAGAGAAAAAATCACCAAATTACAGGAATCCTGCAATGAGCAACAAAAGAAGTTAGACGATATGGTCGAAGTACCTACTGATGTCATGGAGTTGAAGGTGATTATAGGGAGGCAGCGGGCAGAAATTGAAGCTTTTGAGGATAAAATAAGTGACCGTGATTGGAGGATTAATGAATTAGAATCAGAACTGGGAATGGTTAAAAAACAGAGAGAAGAATTGCGAACCAAATTGAATGATTTTCGGAAAAAAGTTGGGGAATCGGGTGGCATAGTAGAAGACTCTCAAATTAAAGTAAGGGAATTAGAGGCGGAGTTACATACTACAAGAGAATTCTTAAAGGAAATGGGAGTTGATCGAGGAGATATTGGAGAATTACGGATTAAATTAGGCCAGATCGATGCTCGAGTTTTAGAAAAAGAAAAGGTTATTGATAAATTAGAAGACCAACTAAATAAGCGTGAAGAACGGGAAATCAAACTCTTAGCGGATATCGAGAAAATGCAGGCATCCATGGATAATATCGATATGGAAATAAAAAACGCGGTAGCTGCGAAAGAAGCTGAACTTCGATCTGAAATGATGACTATACAAAATGAACTGAATCAGAAAAAAGTGGATTATGCAAAATTAGAAACTGAATTAATAAAGAAGGCTGCTCAAATAAAGTCCCTCGAGGGCGAATTAGAACAAGCAGGTTCGGTAGATTCAGAACGGGAGAAACGACTTGCAAATGTGGAAAAACTCGAAGCACACGTCAAAAAATTACAGAAAATGCTGGAAATGGAACCGATGTTCAAAATATATTTCATATTACAAGAAACTAAATCCTTGGAAATGACAGCTCTGGCGAAGGCGATTGGACAAAATTTAGGGCAAACCAGAAGGTTAGTGTTCAGGTTAGAAAAAGAAGGGTTACTAATAGTCGAGGGAGAGAAAGTTACTTTTCCTATGTAACTTCTCTTTTTTTTGAAAGAATTTGAATGATTTCTAACCGATTTTTTCATTCCAAATGAGAAAGGTTCTTTTGGAATAAAAACAAACTTAAGGAATTTATTTAGTTATATTTTTTTATTGAAAAGATTTTAACAAGAATTAGGTGATTAAAATACCGGTAGGCATATTATTGATTCGATGGGACGATAAACTCGGAACCACTCTTGTTGCGAAATATCCTGAGAAGTTCAAGTTTCCATCGAAAATTTTGATGAACATTTATTCTCAGCACCGCGGACAATCAACAGACCCAAGTTTTGTCACATTAACACTCACCAATTTGAAAATCTCGTCTTTCTTCAGCGGCATGGATGAGAATTATATCGGTGCTTCAAATTATATTGTTGCATTAGTTCTTAGGCGAGATGAAAACCCTTCTCTATTTCGAGAAATCCTAAAGAAAGCTGCGGCAAAAATCCTGAAAAATGTTGAAAAAGTAAATGCTGACGTTCTAAAACCTGTCTTTATTGAAATGCGAAATCTATCAAGATAAAATTGGAGGTATTTGAAATGGAAGAAGGCGAATTAAAAGATGAGATTGAACGTTTAAAGAAAACTTCCAAAGAATATTGGAACCAGAAAGAAGAATATAAGAAAAAGGTCAAATTTCTTCAAGATCAAATCTTCAAAGTCTTAGAGCGCCATAAATTTCTTACAGTCCAAGCTATGGAAAAAACCCATCTGCTTTCTAAAATCGTAAATGAATTAATTTCAGGTGCAAAAGAGCAACTTCTTCTTATTACACCTTATATGGATGTTGATTACACCGGGAAATTAATGGATAAAGCGACCAACTCGCCAGATTTGAAAATTATAATGGTTACTAAAGAAAGCCACCAAATCAAGGATAAAGAGGTTCAGAAAGCATTCAAGCTACTAAAAGGATTCGATAAAATTCAACATATTGCGAATGTATTTACTAGCATGTTTATGATTATTAAAGATAAAGAGAAAGTGTTAATGGCATCAGGTGGGCTCTCGAACGATCATTTAAACAACCTTTATAATATTGGCATGCTTACGGAAGAAAATGATGATATCAACTTGCTGATCAAAATTTTCAAAACCCATATACCTTCTTTTATCGAGGTTTGATACCTCCGCCTTTGATTTTCAAATTTATTTTCTAACAATTTTCATACCAAATAAATTAAATACCTTTGTTTGCCGAATATAGACAAATTTATGCTTGAGGATGTTAGTGTGGATA
>JAEOSY010000562.1 GCA_016840125.1 Candidatus Helarchaeota archaeon
ACCTCGCCTCAACTCTATGGAAAAAAATCAACCCGAAGAGTAATTAGATTCTATGGCGCGTTTGAATACCTTCCATCAGAAAATGGGGTGGTTTAATAAGTATAAAAATTAAGAAGATCATACTAATGTTGGAAGGTATACCTAATATTTGAAATTTAACGAAAATATACCTCACCTCATTTCACAGTTGGTACCAATTCTGAATACAAAATAAGGATTTAAAACCTTGGTGAACAAGAAAAAATGAAATCAACCAAAGTGGTAAAGAAAAAGTCAAGATCCCCGCGTGCTGTTCAGACCAAACATCTAATTATTGGAAAGATGGGATTTCTCTCCATCCGAGGGGTTACCCGCCTGGTCATTTTCTGCGCCGAGGACCAGTGCGCCCACCCTCCAAGCCGATGTTTCCTTTGTGATGAATGTGAGAGCTTTGGTATCGCGCGATCCTTCGCAGCGGGGCGATTAGCGGAATTAAAAAGGGTACAGGCGAAAGTGAATGAAATGGGTATTGAAGTGCTGCTGTAATAAAGTGAAAATCTCTTCAATTTTGAGTACAAGCGTGTAACGAAGAGTTGGTATGTTTAAATATGTTTTATAGAAATAATGAGTATGAGTAATCCCACCGCCAAATTGAGACGTTTGGCGGACGATCAAATTTATAAATATAACTAGGTGTGAGTATGAGCGAAGGCTTTGAAATTGATGGAACCCTGCTGCCAGATGCGGTGGTTGTGCATAGCGGGACGGATGGGGGCTGCTTCTTATTTATGACGTTAGTGAAGCGAGGCAGGCACTACGAGTTCCCGATCGATACGCCATTCAAGACCGTGTTGGAAGTGGTCAGAGACGAATGGCAGATGGAACCCTTTCAGGGGTTTTTCCTCCAAGATCCGAAGACAGTTCCCCGGATTCTGCGGGGATTCCACAAGTACCACCGACTCCCGCGCCCCCCAGAAGATCTCATCAAGAGGAAGGTCACGCTGCTCGAGAAGTTCTACCGGTACCTCACCCGTCGGATGCCCAAGTTCTTTCCCGGGTGCGGCGCGGTCATGTACGAGCCGACCGTGGAAGACTTCATCGTGAATGCCGCGACGGGCGAATTAATTCCCCCCTCCGGAGTAGCGGCACCCACACTCCCTGAAAGGCTGGACCTGGGAGTGAGTCCGATTACTCAAAATGATGAGAAGTGGGTCCTGTTCTACAAGGGGATCGTGCATGGGAAGCGAAATGAGAACGAGCAGGCATTGCAATGCTTCCAGAAGGCGGTGGAACTCGATCCAGAGTTTGTCGACGCGCTCTTCTTCATGGCGAATGCTTACGGGTTAGTGAACGACACCCAGAAAGCGGTCGAATGTTACGAGCAGGTGATCCACCACTATGATAAGGTTATCGCGCAGAATCCGGAGGACAGCGCGGGATGGTACCACCGGGGGTTTGCGCACCGGATGGTGAAAAATTTTACTAAGGCCATCGCAGATTTGGAGAAAACGGTGGAACTCAACCCTCAAGACCCCCTCGCCTGGAAGTTGATGGGGGAGACGCATTACGACGCCGCGAACCTATCAAAGGCGCTCCACTGCTACCAGAAATGTAGTGAACTGAATCCCGCAGACCCGGAAGTCTGGCGTCGCCGGGGCGAGGTTTTCGCCAAAAGAAAGGACTACCAGGCAGCAATCGAACACTTTAAGAGAGCCATAAAGATCGAGCCAACGGACCCTGAGCCATGGTACCAGCTGGGTACAGTACATAAAGAATTGGGGGAGGATCAATCCGCTATAGAATGCCTTGAAAAAGTGGTCGCATTGAACCAATTCGATATGGACGCTTGGGTGACGCTGTGTGAATTGTACGGCCAGCTGAAGATGTCCAAGAAAGTAACAGCGTGTTACTGGGGGGTTATCGAGAGCTGTGATAAAGCCCTTGAGAGTAATCCGCGAAATGCCTTTGCCTTGTACCAGCAGGGATGGGCTTACACAAATCTGAAACAGTACTCAAATGCGGAGGAATGTTTTGAGCGGGCTGTTGAACTCGAGCCGGAGTTCGGAGGGGGCTGGCGCGAGCTAGCCAAGATCGCCTTTCTCTTAAAAGACTATTATAGGGCGGCAGCCTACCAGGAGAAATATATCGATCTGGTCCCGGGCGACAGGGAAGCGCAGTTTCTCCTTGGTGGGATGTACTTCTTAACCGGAAGTTATCAAGAAGCTATAGACTTTTTCATGAAGCTCATCAAGGAATATCCAAAAAATGCGGATGCGTGGAGCGTCATCGGTGAATCCTACGGATTCTTACATGATTTCAAGAACGCTGCAAAGTATCTACTGAAGGCGGCAAACCTTGACAAGTTCAATCCCACCCGCTGGAAGCAAATAGGCGACGCCTTCAATGATTTGAAGGATTTTCCCAAAGCCATTGAATATTATCAGAAAGCTGTTGAACTCGATCCGGACTACACCACGGGGTGGGGCCCCCTAGGTGATATCTACGAACGGACGAAGAATCCCCAGAAGGCATTGGAGTGCTTCCACCATGTGGTTCGGTGCAGCAAACAGGAGCTGAAACTTAACCCACAGAATTGGCATTCGTGGTTCCACTTGGGGTTGGGTTATGAGGGATTGAAAAATTCCGTCCAAGCCGCTGAGTGTTTCACGAAGGTGGTGGAACTCAACCCTGATTATGAGCCGGCGTGGTACCACCTCGCTAACAGCTCCGTCGAGAAGCTGCCAAGAACAAAATCTCGAATCTCAAGTAAAAAATGAAAAGACATTATATTTCTTTGAAGTAAGCTGAAACCATCGTTGAGTCCTCTGTACCTAAGGGATATGGGTAAAAATAGAATTTCCCTATCTTAAACGGGTCTTGTGTTGGATTTCCTTCTTCATCGATCATCAAATTTTCTAAATTCCATAAATTTTCGATAATATACTTCTCATTAGATAGGAATAGAAGGTGGAATGGACCAAAAATGGGTGCAAAGCTGGTGCGATGGCCTAAATCCCGTAGATATGGCTGATAATTATGCGACGCAAAATCGACGAATAAAAGCGGGTGTTCTAGGGATACCGTATCTGTCGCTATGCCCGCGAGCCCCTCACTTAGTAAAAAATTTGTTGCATCTAAACCTAAATATGGATGGATAAGAAATTTATGCCACCCCTCAAAAATTGGTTTGTTTAAGTTCATTCTTACAGGGTAAAAATTTTCACTCCATGTAGAGTTAATAATAATCATTTTGTTAGTGAGATCCTTCCAATCCTGATGACTGTCGCCCACCTCCTTAAGTTTTGTTTTAAGTTCTTTTTCAGATATCAGGAGCAATTCATAAATTTGTTTAATTAAAA
>JAEOSY010000061.1 GCA_016840125.1 Candidatus Helarchaeota archaeon
CATCACCTTCCCCGCCTCCCCCACTACCTCCTGCTTCACCTTGTTCATCACCTTCACCGCCTCCTTCACCCTTTCCACCCCCTACCTGGCCTTTTCCCCCCTCCTCTTCTTGATCCCCTACCTTTCTCTTGCTTTCTCCTTCCTCTTCACCTCCTGGCTGACTCCTACCATCTTCCTTCTCCTCGTCCTTTTCAGCCTTCTTCCGTTCCTTATCAGATGATTTTTCACCCTCTTCAGCCTTTTTCTTTTCTTCATCCGACGAAAAATTTTCAGAATCATTCCCCTCCTCCGATTTTTCGGAGTCTTCCTCTTGATCTTTCGGAATTTTTTCTAATTCTTTCTGAATCTCTTTTGGTAACTTCGGTACATCCTTCGAACTCTTGTCTGAGGACGTTTCTTTTTCTTTAAATCCAACCTTACTAGGGGGTGAAATGACCTGTTGAGAATACGAACCCTTAATTTTAAAGTGTGTTAACATCAAATTCATGATTTTTTCGGAGGCAAGAAAACTTGCCTTAGAATTTTCATCAATTTTCGCCCAATGAAGGTAGAAATTAGCAGCCCGAATAACGGTCGCTACCTTTTTATTCGGTATTGGTTCTTTTAATCCCCCACAGACACCTAATTGTAGCAAACCCTCCATAAATATCTGCCAATCCTTCATTGCTTTAAAGGAGGGTCTTTTTCGCAACCAATAGACATTATTAAACAAGATAGAACTTTTTGTGCCTAGAAACCGTTTCTTTCCAAGGTATTCGATACGAGAATCTTCCACTATATTTACGATATCATGGGCTATTTTTCCAATAAAAGGAATTTCTTTTTTATATTTTTTCTCGTATTTTTCAACAAATTCCCTCAGCAGTTGAAAATCAGACTCAAATAAAATGTGCCAAGATTCATGTATCGTAACAGCTTCGAGTAGAATCCATCGCTTCACTAATTCCAGATCATGAGGTGGGGGGCATACAAAAATTGTATTTCCATCCGTATAACAGCCTACTGGGACTATTTGAAGATTAGTTTGAGGTGTTTGAGTACAAATCGCAATGGTTTTTCTCAATTCAGAGAGTGTCGCTGGACCAATCAACGAATCCTCGGATTGCATATATGTCACTTCACACATGTCGCAAATTTTTGACAAGTTTCGCATGGTCCATTTACAGACGGGGTTCTCCAACACACGGGACAGATATGGATTAATTTTCCATTTCGGCGTATGATTTGCAAGACCATACTCGAACAAATCTTACAACTCTTTGGGAAAATTTTTATTTCCCCATACTGCGGAATAGGTAAAATGTTCCTACAATTGGAGTTATTGCAGATCAGATTTCTTTTACCTCGTGTATCTTTTGCCATGCTCATACTTGAGCCACAATTAAGACATTGCAATTCTGGGATCATTTTTTTCTTCTTTACAGCCCTGACTATCTTTTTCTTGGGTTTTGGCTTTTCTTGGGGTTTAGGTGTGGGCTCCGCTGGTTTAACAGTCTCTACAGCTTCTAATTTAGTATCTGGAATCTTAGGTTCTTCAATTATAAGAGGTGTCTCTGGTTCTTCAATTGATTCTGATTGTTCGCTTATATTTTCAGATGTTAGTGGTCTTAACGGTTCTACAGTCACACTTTTTCTAATGGGTTTTGTAGCCTTCCTAATAGTGATCTCATAAGGTTTTTTACCTTGAAACTTGAAGAGATTTGTAATTGTAATATTTAATCCCTTTTTCAGAGACCTAATGTCTTTTTCATTTACTGGATCTACAGTTCCCAAGATTTGTTTAACCGCTTTAAAAACAGTCCGGACGTACTCATCATAAACATTTGGTTCAACATTAGTTAAGGGTCCTTCTCGTACATACTTCTCTAAAACTGGATCAACCAATGATTTAGTGATTGCATTACTTATTATATTGTTATTTATAAGCGCCTTAGAGAAATTAATAATAGTTCTCGTTCCAATAGGCATAGCTAGAGGACCTAATTCCCCTGCATCAATAGAGGACCTAATTGAATAGCAAATATCACTCATACTTCGTAAGAAAGGTTTAGTTGGTCTCCGTTTGATCTCATCTCCTATTGACGTCGGGTTAAACTCTCTATCCTCAACATTAACTTCGATGATCTTCTGTAAATCATCTTTTGCGGGAAATGGGAGATCGCAAAAAATGAAACGGGAACTAACACTTCCAGTATCATCTTCCCCTAAAGTATACCCCTCAGGATTATAATTCGCTATTATAAATAGTTTATCCTTGGGGCATTCCAATTTTATAAATTTTCCCGCAATTTTCCTTTCTAATTTACGTTCTTCCAAAAAATCGTTTAGGTCTTTCAAAACCTTTGGAGGCCATTGATTAATTTCCTCCAATACAAGTATAACATTTCGCCCCTTATTAGCGAGATTAACGGCATCTGCAATCTGTCCCTCTTCAACGACGGTGTCTCCTTTTTTGATTCCACGATCTGCAACAAGCGAAGCAATATCCATATTCCGATCAGGTTGAATTACTAGGACCTGTGGTTTAATATCCCTCTCCATCCACAAGTTTGGTAATATTACTTTTGAAAAGAAGGATTTACCAACTCCAGGAGGGCCTTTTAAAGCTAAATTTCCTGAACTTACCATCGCCCAGAAGGTGGTTGTTAAAATCTTTTCTGAAACATCAACGAAGCCAAGAGTCTTCAGTTTCTCCTTTAATTTTTTGTTAAAGTGTAGATTAAGCTTTAGATAAGATTTTTCTGTAAGTAGGTTTCCCGTGACAAAATCTTTTGCATCATTCAATATTGTATAGGCTTCAATATAATTGTTTACTTTAATGGCTTCTCTCAGAACTTCATCAAATTGCTTATATTTTTTCTTATCATGAATAGGTTTATCTTTTTCCTCATTTTTTTTAGCTTTAGTTGCTTTTTTTTCTCCACTCCTAACAACTTTCCTTTTTGAAGACCCTTTTTTAGCAGTTTTTCTTGGTGACACCCAACTCCCTCCTAATACTTATTTACATAATCTGAGATACTCCTTTAGTCTTATAAACCTGTATAAGTAAATCTGCTATTTTTTCAAATTCATCATCATGAGTTACAGTAATGAGTTGCCTTGCTGGAGTATAGATTTCAAAAACCTCAACTAAATCCTTAACATGGCTTTCATCTAGGTGTGAAGTAGGTTCATCGAGTAAAATAAGGCCTTGATTAGCTAAAATTTCAGAAATTGCCAAACGAATAGCTAGACATGAGATAACCTGTTCTCCGCCACTTAAAATTGTAATATCTTCATCCATACCATATCTGCTAACATATAAATCATAATTCTCGGTAATACTGATCCCATCAAATTCCCCTGAGGTTCCAACTAAGTCTAAAAAGATATCTGATGCCTTCGCGGAAATTTGTGTGGTCTTCTGCTGTCTCAAAAGCGGCGTTATTTCCCGGCAAAATTCCCTAATTGTATTAATCAAGATGGATTTTTTCGTTTCCTTTAGTAGATTGACTTCTTTTTCTTTTAGTTCATCCAGCTTTTCCTTCATTTTTTTAATGATGTCCTTTGTATTGGGAATTAAATCTTTTATGAGATTCTTAATTTCTTCTTCAATTGCCCCAATCTCTCGATTAATATCATCCTTCTTAATTTTTAATTCTTCATATTTCTTTGAGTCAAATTTCTTCTTTTTATCAAGTAATTCTGTCTTAATTTTATCTACTTCTTTTGTAATCCCATCTTTCTCGTTTACCCGTTCAAGAACATTTGAAAGCGCTGGTAATAGTGTATTTTCATTTTTTAATGTGGTTTCAAGCTGCTTACTCTCTTCTTTAGCCTCTTTTAAAAGATCCTGTTTATATTGTTCTTTTAACTTCCCCTCTTTCTTGGTCAACTCCTCTAATTTTAAAGTATCATCTTTTAATGAGGTTTGCGTTTTTTTTATGTTGTCAATTTTTGCTGCTGCACCCGAAAATACCTGCTTTTTCTCATTCTCACTTGAAATTTCTATATTGTATTTTTCAGGAGTTTTATCGACTAGGATCTTATCTAATTTGGCTTTTATTGCATTTTTCTCTTTTTTATCCGCATTTAATTGTTCTTTCAGTTTTCTTACATTTTCTGAAAGCGGTTTTATTTTCTGATAGGCATTGAAATCTTTCTCAAGAGCTTTCTTCTTCTTTTTCACGTCCTCAAGTTTATTCTCCGTTCCCATACAATTATCGTTTGTGGCCTTTATTTCAGTATTTATTTCTTTAATTTGAACCCTCATTTCTTCAATTATTTTTGTTTTATGCTCATCGGTCACCTTTTGCTTACATTGAGGACACTTAACACCCTCTTTGAGAGATTCAATCTGATCTAACTCGTTTTTCTTTTCAGCCAATTTACTTTTTGATACTGCAAGCTGGTTCATTAGAGATTTGTTATCTTCATCGATCTTGTTAATAATATCTTTTTGTACTGTTAGAACGTTCTCAAAATCAATCCCAGAATAGGTTTTCAAGGATTTTTCCCACTCAGCATCAAATCCTTTAATCTTTTTAATTTCCCTTTTCAATTCTGTGGTATTTTCCTTGATAATTTTTTCTTTCATTTGAAATTCAGCATCTAATTTTGTACGCTCGGTTTCTTTTTTAGTTGCTTCATCACGGCTTTCCGTTAACTTTTCAATTTTTTTATTTGCAATATCCAATTTCGATGCTATGGATGAATTCCAGAGGGAAATGTCCAAGCGTTTCAATTCAGGTAGGTCCGTAATTATTCCTTTTTTATCAGTTTCAATACTATCTCGGCTCTTTTTTTGGTTTATTATATAAACTTCAATTGTTTTTCTAACTGACTTCAGGTCATTCCCGGTACTCTCTTGAGTTTTAATGAATTCATCTAATTCTTTACTTTTCTTTTCTGAACTTTCCTTAATTTTCTTGTGCGAATCCAGTATGCTTTGTAATTCTGGGGCTTCAATTGATATCTTTTTACTTAAAATCCCTTCAATTTCACCTTGTTTTTTTGTAATAAGAGAATAAATTCCCTTAATTTGCTTTGATTTCTCACCTTGAGAATTTTCCAAGCGATCTATTTCCTCCTTTTTTTTCTCTTCGGATGCAAATTCTTTTTTGATATCATCAAACTTTTTATCTACCTTAACTTGCTCCTTCTTTTTATTCTCCAACCTATCTACATAAGATACCAACTTTTTCTCTTCTTCAGGCAATGACTTGGTATCTCCCTTTAGCTCACCAATTCTTGATCCAAGGGTTTCAATTTTATTTCTATTCCTGCTTGCAGGTTCTCTAAATTTTTTATGAACTGTTTCATAAACATCTAAATTGAGAAATTTATCAAAAATTTCTTTTCTTTTCTGAGGTGTTTGAGTCGCAATTTGTGGAATTTCACCCTGCCCGATATAGATTACATTTTCAAATGTAGTAATCTCAATTCCCAGTAGATCTGTTATTTCTCGCGTGACATTTTGTTGTTTTTCGCTGATTAATTCTTCTCCTCTCCATAGCTTAGCAGTCGCCTCTCTACCACTTACATAATTCGTCCGTTTTACAGTATATTCTTCTCCATCAATCTCAAACTCCATTTCAACTGTAAATGAATTCTTTCCTTTTCTAACTAGATCTTTTTTGTGGACTGTCTTTCCGAGCCTTTGTACTCGCCCCAAAAGTGCATAAAGAATTGCTTTTAAAATAGTAGTTTTTCCTGCACCATTTAATCCATGGATTACATTCCTTCCATCTTCAAATTCGATCTCTTCATCTTCATAGGACTGAAAATCCATTAATCTTAATGTTTTTAAGAAGATCATTGCATTACTCCTCCTTTTTTTTGAAAGCGTTCAGTTTTTTGGTTGATTTTGCTTTCCGTTGTTTTTTTACCCTCTTTTTTGATTTCTTTTTTACAGGTTTCGGCTCTTTTTGAACAACGGTAGGACTTTTAATAGCCTCTGGAGTCTTGGTAACAAAATCCTCCAAAATTTTCTCGTTTAGTTCAGAAAAGTCTCGATCATTGACGATTTTTACAATATTTTCAATTAGAGCGACATAATTATCCATGTGCTCTGCATCTACATTGAAACTATTTTTTAAGACTTCCAAATAGGCTTCACGATCTGATTTTGGTGCAGTTATCCCTGCTGCTGTTGCAGTGATGTGATTAGTAATATCAAAATAAAGGACATTTTTTGCTTTACCCTTCATTTCATGAAGGTTCAAGAATGTAAATTCCCCCTTCTTTAAATTACCTTTTAAAATTAACTTTACTAACTTGTCATTCTCGTCATTTTGCTGGATAAGGTTGTTAGTAACTTTAATTACTTCATCTGCAGTTGTTATTCCAAAATTATGTAAAATAATATCTTTCTCTCTGACGGGATAAGAGGTAAATTTAGGTTTTATTTTCCAATCTTCACCATCCCTTTCGGTAGAAACGGTGATAAATCCTCTTTCATGCCCCCATTCAACGGATGTCCGATGTTCTGTTGCACCCGCGGAAAATATTTTATTTTTCTCATCGCTAAAATCACTAGGCCAGCGTAGATGATAATGTCCTGTAGCTATATAGTCAAATCCATATGTAGCTAATCCATATGTTGAAATATCATGTTTCGCGACAGTCCCCTCTACAAAAGCATGTAATAATAATATTTTTGGAATATCTGTCCTTTCCAGGAGTTCTTTCTCCTTATCGAGAAATTCCTTTAATTTTCTTGGTGTCCTCTTACCATAATAACGAAGTCCAGCGATCAGAGCAATTGGCTTTCCGTCCTTTTCTACCAGCTCGATCTTATCCTTGAGGTAATGAATTAAGTCTAGATCTTGTAAAAAATCTAAAATATCTCCCCCATATCTTTTTGAAGCTGAATATGAAACATCATGATTACCCGAAATTACGAAAATTGGGATAGACTTCCCATCACCATTCGGATTCTTTAATTTGTTTAAAATTGCAATCGCCTGGCGCAGTTCTGGCGGATTTGGATTATAGTGCTCAAATAAATCTCCTGAAAACAATACAAAATTGGGGTTTTGTTCAATTATTTGAGTTATACATTCATTAAATGCACTTCCATAATCACGAAGCCGCTGGGCTAAGTTATATTGTTTATATCCTAAATGTGCATCTGAACAATGACACCACACAATTGGTTCCATGACATTTCACAACCTAAATTAACGGTCCGGATTCTTCATATTTTTGAGTATCCGCTTTCGTTTTTCCTTTGGATTTGATTTTTTTATCTTCTTCTGAATTTGTCCAATATTTTAAAACCTCAATATCGTCTCCTCCCAATTTTCCCCAAAATTTATCGATTTTTACTAACGCTGGAAGCAATGTACATGAGCCCACGATAATAGCCTCTCCTTTGTTCAGGCTGGGTAGGTCATCCATTAATTCCGTACTAATCGATTCAGAAGAATTCTCGATCTGAGTTTGATCCCTTGGATTAACAACCTTTAATATGATTTGAGAATTACATTGACTCAAGACGTTTTGATCGACTTTATTGGGACGTTGACTGACTATACAAAGACCGATCCCAAATTTTCGCCCCTCTGCTGCAATTCTACTTAACGGGGCCGTAGATTTTGCACCCCCCAGAGCCGGAATAAAGTTATGTGCTTCTTCTACAATCATGAAAGTTGGACATGGAAGATGAGGTTTTCCCGAGAAATTTCTCCTCCACGCGAGTCCTGCCTCATAAATTTTCTTACTCAATCGTCCAACAATGACCTGCTGCATCCGTATTGGTAAACCTGACAAGCTTATAACGGTAATTTGCTTCTTTGATACTAAACTTATAGATCCACTCTCGAAAATCGGCGTTTCCATTGTCTTATTCAAGATTTGAGATTCTCTGATCCCTCTTATGTGATCTCTTATGGCCCATCGCGGTCCTTGATATCGTCTTAGATGTGGCTGTTTTTGATATTTTTTCTTCTCATCCTCATCCAAGGTATCATCACCAAGGACAAATCTGTCCATTTCTTGCTCAAAGTTCTCCATATCCCACTCAATTCCATCTAACCTCCCGAGAACTTCCCTAACCAACGCGCGCTGATTAGTTGCATTTTCTTTAATTTCCAAAATATCTAAAATTTCTCCCGTATTGAAATTACTCCATTTAAAATAAATGGGGTAATAACCTTTTGTACGATCTCCACCTGGACTGAAAACGACAACGGGATTTGGTGTGGTTGTATAAAGATTCCGCAATTCCGGATATTCTTCATGTGGATCAATAATAATAACGCTTCCATTTAATTCAAGCATTCGAGTTGTCATGACGGCTACCGTATTCCCCTTACCCGCCCCTGTAATAGCTAGAATTGCGGTATGTCGGCGGATCAATTCTTCTATATTTAACTTGACTTCAACATCGGAATGTGCTCTCAGATGTCCCACCCTGATATGTCCGGCAGAAAAAATTTGGGATAAGTTCTCGAGACTTGCTCGATACACCGGTGCACCTGGAACTGGTGGAAATCGCGGAAAGAAGACATTTTTTTGTTTTGGATCAAAGTACCCCACAACTCGAGCTTGAGCAGTTAAACGCTCTCCCTCAGTCAAATCGCCTAATTTGCCTAATTGTTCATAACTTTCAGGGGATCTCATCAGATAATCGGGAATATTTTCATTTTCTAGCCCGATATCAATAATAAATGCTAAAACTTCAAATTCCAGTACTTCACCAGGATATTCAATTGCTACATATTCTCCAATCTCAAGAGGTTTTGAGCGAGTAACTTTAGGATCTATCAGAATCGATACTAAGTTCGGTTTTGTAACTCCTATCAGATTCCCAACAATTTCTTTTTTAGGTTTCTCGCTGGTTTTTTCACTGAGTTTTTTACTGGCTTTTTTTATACTCTTCTTTTTACTCATTTTTATACCTCTTAAATTCCTTCTCTCCGTTGAGGTGAAAAAATCGCATCATATACAGAAGGTGCTAATTTCAAGACCTCTTCTTTAATCGCATTCACAGTGCTCGTTAAAATAGATTCCTTCATCACTGCCCAATTATGTACCAGATGGGCTGTCATCAAAAATCCTTTTTGGTCATGGTATGTTTCCATAACTGACATGATCTCTCGGAAACGACCACGTTGCCATTCTGGAAAATCTACTCGAATCGGAAGTGAATTGTACTTTAACTTAAAATAACATATGTAAAACGAAGCCAGACCGTTTTGGAGATAATTATTTTCTGTAATGAAATCAACTAAGGCCTCAGTTTGCCATTTATATTTCACGATGAACGGATCTGTAACACTCGGCTTTCTCATTTTAAGCTTTAAAAGCGCATAATCGGTTAAAACAGGATCGAGATGATATTTATCAACTAAGTAACGAATCCTGGAATCCTTTGACGCACCCAACAGCAAGATTTTTTTCTTTCGACACGTCTCTAATAATTTATTATATAATCTAAGATAAGTTTTATAGGCCTCAACATATTCTTGAATGGATTTTTGTTTAATTGTCCGATCATTCAAATGGCCAATTACATTGTGAGGGAGCCCTCGAGTAGCATAACCCACGAGAGAGCCATCCATAATTAGAACCTCTGGTTCTTCTTCTAATAATCTTAAAGAAATCTTAAACTCCACGATGTCTCTGAGTAGGTGCATAAATCTCTCTATATCTTGAGTCATGGACGTAATAAAAATATCATGCATATTTTTCTTCCGAATCTTTTTATCTTTCTCAAAAATTCCCCCACCTCCACGAACTACGATAATACTTGACGCTATAAGCTTTTTGATGCGTTCTCCTCCATCTAAAGCTGCAATTTTTCGCGGCTTTTTAATACCAGTCAATTCTTGAAAGGGGATTTCCACATTTTTAGCATCATCCAGATAATCCTTATAATATTCAACTACTTTCCGGGCTTCTTGTCGTGCTTTGATTATGAAATCGAACTCATTCTCTTCAGATTCACTAGACAATTTTAAAATCCCTACCTAAACCTTTCATTAAGCGTTATTATTCATAGACGAGTTTCTGTTTATTAATCAATAGGCATATAAGATAAGTGAGTTATTAACATGATAAATCTTATTAACTTAATAAGATTAATATATTGATTAATTAGACTTAATACAAGTGAAGCAATTTTTCCCATTTAAATGTGGAATACTGCTTCAGCAAAGATTTAATATATTATTAGGTAATTGTGTGTCTAAAACAAGATTTTTTGACATCTATTCTGAAGCGAATTAAAGGATGGAATACAATGATAAAAATTGGATGTAAATATTTACCCAAAGTGACACGTCTATCAATAGGTGAATACCCCAAGTATTTTCAAGTAGGGGAAGTGAGTAATACATTTTACAGGTTTTTGTCAAAAAAGGATCTCACGACTATGGCAAAAAACAATAAAAAATTTCCTGATTTCGAATATATTCTTAAAGTAAATCGATTTATTACTCACAAATATCAATTTCAACATTCCAAATTGCGGGATGAGGCACTTGAAACCATGGAAAAGATGAAAGCCATGGCAAATGAATTGAAATGTACTAAAATGTTGATTCAACCTCACTTTTCACTTGAATTTAATGATTTTTTCTTCAAAAACCTACGTGATTTTTTTAGCTCAATCGATTTAAGCGGCTTCAACCTTTTCTGGGAAATCCGAGGTTTGAATTGGCGTGATAAAAAAATACTTCCCAAACTAGAACAGTCATTTACTGAATTAAATATTGGGCACACAATTGACTTACTCTTCGCAAATCCCCTTAATTTCATTGAGGATAAGATTGTTTATACACGATTACATGGTTTTGGAGCATCTTGGAATAATTATCTGCACAAATTCAACGATTTAATTACATTAATTAAAAGAGTTAATACTTTATTACAGGAAAACAAGGAAGCATATGTGATATTCCCTACAGAAGAGATGTATAACGATGCAACTCTGTTAAAAAAATTATGGGATGAAATAGGCACAACCAAAACCAACTTGAACGGTTATCGCCCCTCAATTAGAAATGACTTTTTACTCAATTATTCATTCTCTGGAGATCATCTTAGTGTTTTCTACTCGCCCCCCTATGCGATCAAACCTTCGAAGGATAAGATTAAAATTAGTACGCGGGTCTTCGGCAACATGCAAAAGAAGATTGATGAATATATTGATGTTTTAAATGAGGTTAAGAGCGCAGGAGATGTAGATAAAAAGTTGAAAAAAGAATACTTTGAAAAATTTAGAAAACTCGGAGAATATCTCCGGAAATATCTCCTTGGCGATATTGTGAATATTAGATATAGATTGACCAACAATAATAGCATAATAATCGAAAATAATGAACAAAGTCTCTGTTATCCGTATGAATGGGTATATGATGGGCGCGATTATGCTTGTTTGAAGAACAATCTTATTCGAAAAGTTACTGAAAATGAGGTGAAATTTCCCTCGAATGTCCCAAGTATTTCCTCTAACCAAAAGGTAAAACTATTATTTCTCAATAAGACCCAAGATAAGGCCTCAAATGAAATTTTGAACAAATTTTCACTTGATAATTCTGAAATTGTAGTCTTAAACAAGGGTGGGTATCAAGACGTTAGAGATCAGTTAACATCTGGATATGATATAATAAGCTATCTTGGAACAATTAATTCTGAAGATGGTAAACCTGCTTTAAGATGGTCTAAATCTCCATTGGTGCTTCCAGACCTATTAAACGACATGAAACAACCACCTAAGCTATTTATTATTGGTAATTTACTTCAACAACAAAAAATGCGTTATTTAAAGGAGTCATTCAATAATGCACTTCCGGTCATTAAAGCCAACGGCAATTTTCTAACAAATTTTGTTACTTTATCAAGAGCTCAGCTCATAGAATTTATACTAGAATTTTATCACCAATTATTTAATGGGCCAGAAATAGCAATCGCCCTTAAAAACACCCGCCGAAAGTTGTTTGAAAGATATTGGGGGATGAATCCATCTTGGTTATGTTTTTCATTGTTTGGAGATGAAACATTCAGATTTGGAGGTAGCGATTAGATGCAAGTTGTTGAGATTGAGAAATTAATCGAAGAGTTGTTAAACGATTATTATTCGTTAGAAAGTAATATTTTCAGTAAAAAACTTGAAAAAAACTTTAGAGTCTTTGAGGAAATCGAAGAAATTAAAACTCCAAGAACAAAAGCAGTTTCCAAATTCTTATATTCAATTGGACTATCAATGTTATCCTCAAAATTACAATCATATAAGATTTATGAAACCCGTTTGAGCGTAAATCAAAGGGCGTATCAAGCCATTGAAGAGTCATTAGAATTTTTTAAAGATAGTGAGGAATATGAGTTACTCGAACACATCTACGATCATCTAATCTACTTACTGTGGCAACGTATTCCCTTTGAATTTGTTATTGTTGATGAACGGTTAAAATTGCTCCAGAAATTAATCGATTATTGTAAAAAGCAAGAAGAAATTAGTAGTAAATTAGGTGATAAAGCCTTTTTAACCAGCGACGAGCGGATCCCGTATCGATACACCATTGGTGAATTTCGCTATTTATTAGAAAAGGCAACGCTATCAAAAGAAGAAGCTATCGATTCTAATGAGCAACTTAAAGCTAAAATAGAAGAGCTAGCAAAATTCGATTTTCCGAAGGCAAAGTTTTGGGCCAGAAAATGGAGCCACAAACATGCATGTAACATTGAAGGGAATAAGCAGATTTCATTTTATGGTGGGACCTTAATCGTTGATGGTGATGATGTTGAATTCCGGAATGATAGTTTCAACAGGTCAATAAAGTTTAAGATGTATATTGACCCATCCACTAAAATTTCGACACAATCGGCATATCCCGAAGCTAAAATAATGCGGACAAGAATTTTCTTCTCAACCCTGAACCCGAAAATAGAGCGGAGATATGATGATGGGTTAAAGCTAGATTATATTCTAGAAAATCCCGCTCGATCAAGGGAAGATGCTTTTGAACGGGAAAATTTTTCAATAGTACCTCAAAAATCTGAGAAGAAAGATTATATTTTAGTGATAGAAACGACAGGCGAAGTGGATGCGCAAGAACATGCGACTATGATTACTGAACGTGATGTATCATTACGGGTGAACGATCCCGCTTTAGAAGTAACGAAAAATAATGGAATAACTACGATTAAATTTAATTTAATTAAGAAAATATCTGGTACGAAAGGTCCTAGAAGCTCACTTCCAGAAAAAGAAGAAATGGATTATTTAGGCTACGGGAGAAGCATAAAATTTACATTATATTGCAATATTAACCCAACTTTTTCGGGAACCTATATTTTTTCTGATCCGTCGAACTGGAAATATTGTTTAGCTGCCTCGTTATACATGAACAAGCTTAAATACAAAAAGGACTGGTATCCTAATTTCCTTAATTTCGATTTCTCGCCGATCCTGTTCCTTGAAGATGGGAATATACCTCTAAAGCTCTTTAACAAGCCTGAAGATGGTGAATCTATTGGTTTCTTGAAAGATACTGGGAGGGAGTTTCCTGGTCTTCTTAAACATATTGTTATTTTTGGGGACTTTATGGGCGATAGACCTTTAGAAGATCGGAAAACTGAATTAATGAATTTGATCCACATGATTGCATCTATATCTCATTTAGCTATAGACGAGAAAAGTGTCATTCAAATCATTACATCAAATAAACAATATTATGAAGAAATGTTCCAAATTGAAGCAGAATTAAATAAGATAAATGAGAAATTAACAAGGATCTACAAAAGTACAACGGCCACAGCTATCGATATCGAATATATTCAGCCTTCTGAATTTATTTCAAATGCAAACAATAAAAATAGAAAAATAGTCAATCACGATTTTGAAGAGGTGTATTTGGTTGAAAATCCCATCTTGGCATTCGCCTTGGTTCCTTTAGTGAAATATACTCAATCTGCGATTTTATCTAAAGATGAGTTAAAATCAGAACAAGCTCAGAAAATTCTCAAAAAGGCGAAGCAGATCTGGGCTATTGGTGATTTTAAAGGTGTGAAAATACCAAAAAAAGCCTCAACAAAATTAACTCTTATCCAGAACAATATTTTCCAAAAAGACGTAAATACAATTAATGAAATTTTTCGAGGTAAAATTGAAGACGATTTTAAGAGTTATATGGATTCCAACTATTTACAACGAATATATCCGGGGCATACCGAAAAGGACCTTCTTAATAATTGTATTTTGACTTCGTTTAGTGAAGAGGATTATAGCTTTTTAACATTAGCCAGTAATTATGCCACAAATAAACCGGCAACAATGACAATTATTCAAGAAGATGATGAATTCAAAACACAGGAGAAAAATATTATCAGTAAATTAAAGGATCTAAGATTTACAGAAACTAAATCCGTGGAACAGAAAAATCTTAACGATATTGGAGCGGTTATAAAAGACTCACTTCATATATTAGTCCAAAAAGAGATCGAAGGGTCTGAAAATATTATTCTTTTGACTAAAATACCAATACCTTTTGAACTATATAGTTACAACAGTAATCCCATCTGCATCTCCAAGGGTATTGGCAGAGTTTGTTCCACCGACATTATAGATACGAGTATTATGCTGACCTTGAACATGATGCGGCAGATGATTATGAAATCTGGTGAGAAAATTTTGATCATGGCACCCAAATATGATGGAGATTATGCCTTACCGGATGCAATCAATGAAGCTAACACACTATCTAAGGAACTAGAGAAGATTTTCAAAGATAAAACAATAAAGAAAATTGATGAAGTGATAGATAAAGAATGGATCTTTAAAATACTAAAAGAACCTTTAAAAATCATCCACTTCTCTGGGCACGGGTTTTATACGGATAATAAAAGTTGTTTAATCCTTTCAGCTTCAGCAGATAAGGCCCCCGTATTCTTATTTTCTGACGATCTAGAGCAATTTGTAACGAATTCAGGACCAATTACTGGATATCCTTTAGTTTTTACCTCCGCTTGTATCACGGGACAAATTCAAGAAGCTGGTTCAGGATTAGAAGGATTGGCTTCTCAATTTATTAAGTCTGGCGCAACCTGTTTTATTGGAACCCTGTGGGAAATAATGGATGATAGTGCCCGGGAATTTGCTACTCATCTTTATGGGAGTTTAAATGAGCTAGATAAAAATCTGGGTGATATCATCCTGGAAAGCCGCCAACTTCTTCATGAAAAGAGCTTGAAGATGTTAAAGAACGGTGAATACTTTGATCCCACTGGCTACGCCTTCATCCTCTTTGGTGATCCAACGATCAAAATAAAATAATTGTTTCAACAAAACTTAACGATTTATTATCAAAATAAAAAGAGGAAAGATTTTCGTATATTATTCACGGGGTGTGCCACAATTAGGGCAGAAGATAATATCTCTGTCCAAATCTAACGGTTCTCCGCACTGAGAGCATTTTACAATTTGAGAAATTACACGTGTAGATGGTGGAGGCGGTAGCGGTGCTGATGGCTCTGGAGGTGGTGGAGGCGGCAGCGGTTCTGATAAATCTGGGGGTGGCGGTGGTGGGAATCCTGATGAATTTGGAGGTGTGGGTGGCGCGAAATTAACATTTACGGTGGGCTGCGAATGCTGTGTGCTTACCATTGACTGCGACTGTAAAGTCCCTATATTATAAGGATCACTACCACCAGTCAGTTCAAAATACTTCCGCTTCATCATTGCTAAGAGATCTTCCAGCGTTCGTGCTCGCTTCACTGCTAGTAGGACATCCCTTCTAACAACTTTGAATCGTCTCGAGTCGGAATACATATAATCCCTCTCAGCCGGAATACTCCTTAACTTTTCTTCCTAATAAGGCAATAATATCATCTAAGTTTCTTGCCCGCTTTATCCCAACGAGCAAATCTCTTCGTAATATTTTAAATTTTCGTTGATCCGGGATGGCACTCATATTTCTCACCCTTATACCTTGATCTGCATTTCTACTATATATATTTTAGTTAATAGAACATTGAGATGCAAAGGGGAATTAATTCTTATTTAATTCACGTTCCCAACAAGGGATGCAATATAATTGCTGTTTTAAGACCCGTGCTCTTGTTTCCATCACCATTAATCCACAACTCGAACATTTTACTGAACGATGGATTGTCGCTTTTTCGGGCAATTCAATCTCCACGCTTCTTATATTAAAAAGGTCTTGGTCCGGAAGTTTTAACATTCGCTGGATAGTTTCTTCCCTTGATTTTTTGTGGTTCGCCTTTTCCTCCGGAGTCAAAGGAATCTCTTCTCGAATTTTTTGCAGAAGGGTTCGCCGCTGTTCTGACATATCTCCAAAAACATCAGCTTTTAATTCGATACGTCTTTGTTTTCCTGATGTACGCTCAATGAACGTGTAGGCATGGAGACCATGATCTTTGTAAATCAAGTTCCCCTTACCAAAAGTTGCCCCTGTGATATATTGAACTGCATCTACAGCACAGCTATCATTTTCCACAATGGCAACAAGCTCTTCATCTTCACTATGACCCAAGTCAAGTTCTTTCTGAGCTAGCTTTGCTACACGATAACCTATCACTAAACCCGGACAGAGATGCCCATGAAACTGGACTGCACCCTTTAAATCTTCAGGAATTCCTTCCATTGTTTTCCACTTTCTAAAAGTGCTTTTACTCATTTTTTATATGGAACAATCAGTGGTTTTTTTTAATACAATTTTTGATTTCTTACTTAATTGAGTATTTCTTATCATAAAAATAAAGAGGTGAAATTTACACTGTCTATGAATAGTGAAAATAGCATTTTAAATGAAGAAACCACACTCCCGATAAATGTACCTTGGGAAGTTGGTACGCCTAGAAAAATCCTGACTAATTTAGTAGAAAGTGACTTGCTGAAAAAAGGTAACGTGCTGGATCTCTGCAGCGGAACTGGTGCAAACGCATTTTATCTATCAGAAAACGGATTTGACGTTTCTGGCATTGATTTAATCTCTCACGTACTGGATGATCGCGATACGACTGGAATCGATTATTTTAAACTGCCATATACCGATAATCAATTTGAAATAGTATTGGACTTGGGATGCTTTCATCATATTTCTTTCAAAGATCGCGATATTGTCTTTAAAGAGATTTCACGCGTATTAAATGTAGGCGGACATTACCTAATTGTTATCTCTAACTATAAAGATGACCCGACATGGAATCCTCTATCTGAACACAATTTGACTCATCACTTCTCTAAGTACTTTAAGGTGAAATTCATTAAACACATGCCCTCTCTTCTAGCTGATGGTAATCCCCAATACTTCTATGCAATCCTGATGCAAAAAAAAGAGAAATAAATTACTAAATTCAAACTTCTAGTAAGCCGTCCCAGGCCACCCGCTCTTTTTCAAAGTGGGCATTAATAATTTTGCATTCCTTTCCAAGTTCCATGGTTGATCTTGTATTTTTATCATAGACTGGCCAATCGGGCAGTCCTTCATGGTTAGGATTTCCAGTACGTGCAAAGGCTATCCACGCATCCATTATGTTCTCACTTAATACTTTGAGTTCAGGTCCCTTACCCACGAACATACGCCATTTGGGATCTGCATATGTTCCAAAGACGAAGGGTATATCAAGTGCATGGCAAGCCCCAAACATCCCCTTAAAAATGGGCGACGTCCAGGTGAGTAGATAATTGTACGTATTCGACTGATACTGGCTTTGCGCTTCTAATAAACGGGTGGTAGAGATACGAAACATCATATCTGTAATGATTGCATTGAAGATCTCCTTGGGATCCGTAGAAATCTTTCCTTTCCTTGCTTCTTTATAAGTATTAAGCATTGCCTCACTTTTTTCCCTATCTATACCTGCCATAAGCAAGAATCCAATGGCAAATTTGTCATCCTTAATCTCTTTCATAGATGGATTAAGCGCTGTGAATAACTTCGCTTCTTCTAAGGTAGTTCCAATCATGAAATCTATATCGGCACAATCACCGTTTTGAAATGCCTTTAAAGGATGAATGGGTAATGTATCTCCATCAATTACAGGACGTAAAGCCAGAATATTTGTAGGATCTTGGGCAAAAACCTTATTTTGTGACGCCATTATATCTTCGGGTGGAATCTCAAACAATTTTTGGAGGTCATCCTTCTTGATACCTAATTTTCTTAAAATTCTCTTCGAAAATTTGTTGCTTTTTCTTGGATCGATAAAAGGAGCGCTCTGAGCAATAACCCGATGAAATAATCCTTTTGCCCTGGGCATCGCACATAAAGAAACTACTGAATATCCTCCTGCAGATTCACCAAAAATCGTAACGTTATTTGGATCACCCCCAAATGATTCAATATTATCTCGTACCCATTCAAGAGCTAATATCTGATCGAGTGATCCCACATTCACTGGGAGTCCTTGAAGATATAAATAGCCAAAAGAACCTAGTCGATAGTTAATTGTGACCACAACAACATCCCCACGACGTGCTAAAGCTGATCCATCATACGCCGGATCAACTCCCCCTCCGAAAAGGAACGCTCCGCCATGGATCCAGAACATCACGGGTCGCTTACCATTATCTGCTGCTGGAGTCCAAATGTTTAAATTTAAACAATCTTCACTTTCAGGTTTGAGTTTATCAAAGAATTCTTCAAGCTGTGAATATGCTTGAAACGCGCAAGAACAATATTCCGTAGCATCAAGCACCTCATCCCAAGCTTTTACTGGAACTGGCGGCTGGAAGCGTAAATCACCTACGGGCGGTTCACCAAATGAGATGCCTTTAAATATTTCTAAGTCACTCTCTTTATAGCCTTGGATTTTTCCACTTTTAGTCTTGATAATTTCTGTTTTATCCATTTCAAAAGCTCCTAAACATAAAAACCCATTCAAATTTCATATTATTCATCATCAATGTAAATGTTTACATGATAAACACTAAAAATTCGTAATTAATAATAAATTAAGGTTTTATCAAAAGGGGATTTGTATAGACCTATACTTAAGTAAAGAACCGCTTAATGAGGTGAATTCCCGGATCAAATTGACTGATCTCACCGGTCCAGGTTTCAAAATAATCCTGGAATATATCTTCATAATTATAAAGAAGTTCCTCCAATTTCTGATGGAGAATCTTCAGATCTTTGGATGAAATTAGGGCACCAGTTAAATATTTTCCATAGTGAATGATGATTTTTTTATTTTTCTGACTAAAGACCTCAATTCGTTCATCACTTTTTGTTAATTCTTGTATGAGTGCAATCATGCCGCTAATGCCTCCTGCAAAAAGCTCTTTATCAACTAATTTTTCCTTTCGAAATGCTTGATGAACGAGACATACACCAGTATGTGCAATGAGAAATAGATGGTTGATACAACTTCTCCACTCCCGTTCGTCTTTTGAAGGGAGGCTATCTTTTGCATGGAGGATAGCAATGATAGCTGATGGGAATGTCACGAGAACAACTAATGCAACGTATGAAAAAGTAAATGATTTGGTTAGCTCACCTATTAAATGTCCCAATCCCAGTCCGCCAAACATAAATGCCCAAGGAACTCCGATAAAGGATTTATACCTTTTCTCATCAATATCCAAAAATACGGTTATTACAATATTAAAAAAAATTGCAAATTCTATTCCAAAAAAAATCCAAGCTATAACCATCGTCAATGTGTTAGAACTAAACGCAAAAGCAAATAGTCCTATACAAGTAATAAATAATCCAATAAGAATAAGTTTCGTTCGACCAATGCGGTCCATTAATACTCCGACGGGATATGCCATGATTACCATGGTTAGGGCAATAAAGAAATTAGTATTTTCCATTCCAGTAACAGTATAGGCATTTCCTCCAAAAAATAGAGCGCCGGCTTCACTAGCAATTTGGTGCATCACAGGATTTACAATAACTTGCCATGTGAAGAGGCCAACAACTATCCAAGCCAGAAAAATAGGAATACTATAACAAATAATATCGCGGTTATTAAGATCTTGAATATAACCCTCCTCTTTTTTCTCAACATTAACTAACGAATACTTTTGATTGAGAAAAAAACTAATGCCTCCGAGTAGTATAAATACACCACTAATTATCATAAAAACGTGAATACTATTGGGAATATACACTGACGCAATAGCATAAAACGCATAGAAAACCCCGTTACAAGTAACTATTAAGCTAATATTACGCCCTCTGCTTTCAATCTCAGTAACATTCTTAATAAAAGAAATATAACCTATCATCATTATTATACCAATAAATCCCGCCAGAAAATATCCTGTTATAGTAATCCATAAATTACGAAATAATACAACACTGAGAAGAGAAAGTCCAAGCGGAATGTTCAAAAAACAGAAAAAATAGGGATTTTTGATATTTCTACATATTTTTGCCCAGAGTAACCCACCAATTATTGCTCCGAGGCTTACAAATAACGCTAATAGTTTATCTAGATTATTTTCTAAACAAAAACTATAAAATATATCCCCAAAAGCTGCAATAGCAGCAGAAAAAAGAAGGATTAAATTAAAGCAGATAAAAATAGTTCCTAAGCGAGTTCGGTTTGAATTCAAATCTTTGGACTCTGACAGTAGAACAGCTCCTCATTCACATAATTAAATTATTTTTCAAATTTATATGTGTTTGGAGAAAGAAACAGAAATAGCCAGCGAGGCAAAAATGATAATACCAGCTCATCAGCGTCAAGTAGCTACGAAATTGAATATAAAAGAAGCAATGAAAAAGCTGGGAATTCCGAGACGCCGTTTAATTTTCCAATAGACTCCTCATGGTTTTTCATACTTGTCAAGATCTCACCCTCCAAAATTATTTAAGGGACGCACTCAGAAACGGTTTAAGTAATTCTATCCAAAGGACGGAGGCGAATCCAACAATAACTGCCAATAATACAAGATCCAAGCTCAGAGATGTGAATAAGAACAGATCCTGCAGCATTGGAATTCCTAATATTAAGATTGTTAAACCCCCCACAAAAATAATCAAAATCCAGTACATCCGGTTTCTTACCAAAAGTAATCGTAGAAAGTTCCGTTTCATGGATCGACTGGTTAAAATAAGTGTTAAATTCGCTAAGATAAGTGCAATCATAGTAACAGTTCGCATAGTAATAATTGAAACTCCTGGAATTATTGACGTCAAATAAAGGATTAACCCTAACAAACCTAAACCTATTACCAGACCTTGTGCGATTGACAGCCCAAATCGTGCTTTCGATATTATAGGTGTATTAATATCTCGCGGTGCTTTATTCATTACATCCTCCTCCGCAGGCTCATTTTCAAAGACTAGTGTACAGGCTGGATCAATAATTAATTCCAAAAGCACAATATGAATAGGTGCTAGAAATCCTGAAAATCCCAGAAATAATGGAACAATACTCAATATTACTATCGGTACATGAACTGCAATTATAAACATCATTGCTTTCTGTAGATTATCAAAAATTCTACGTCCTTGTTTTACAGCCTCAGTAATTGATGAAAAATCATCTTCAATAAGGACTAAATCTGCTGCTTCTCGTGCTACATCTGTCCCTCTGGCGCCCATTGCAACCCCCACATCTGCAGTTTTCAAGGCGGCTGCGTCATTTACTCCATCTCCAGTCATTGCAACAAACTCGCCAGACCCTTTCAGATTCTTTACAATTTCTAACTTCTGAGCTGGTGATGTACGACTAATCACATTAACTGCCTGATTTTTTATGATTTCCTTATCCCGCCCCTCTTTTTTAAGCTCAGACAATTCTTTTCCTGTAATTACTCCATTGATATTCCTTTTTTTATCACCAAATGTAAGTCCTACTGATTTGGCAATTGCTTCAGCTGTTTCCGGATGATCTCCAGTTACCATTATGACTCTAATACCCGCATTTCGGCATTGAACAAGAGCCGATGCAGTTTCGGGACGAGGCGGGTCATGGAGGCCAAGCAACCCTAAAAATCGGAATTTTAAGTCATGTTGTTTCTGTGGAAGATCCCGATAATGGCAGTGATCAATATCATTGCCTGCTACCCCAAGCACTCGCAATCCTTCATTTGCCATGATTCTAATGGTTTTTTCTACAATATCTCTT
Organism: Candidatus Helarchaeota archaeon; assembly: GCA_016840125.1. Next base: position 22,033 of record JAEOSY010000061.1, read on the forward strand.
TCATGCTCCATCATGTGGCAGAGATCAAGAACTGATTCTGGTGCCCCTTTCATCGACAACATACATGGCTGCTCTGCATCGCTATCTTCATGAGCCCATACATGTGTTGTTGCAGGCAAATCCGACGATAATTCATAGTGCTTTAAAATGTTCCATCGTTCTGGAATTGCCAACTCTTGATGTCGCCAAACGTACCGATCCGCTAATTCATTGAATGCCAATTCCATGGGATCAAAGGGGTTGGGTTCGCTCGCTAAAACCGCGTATCTTGCTAGATTATCTAACTGATAGGGCAGATCTAATTCAGTTTTTGCTCTATCCTTTCCATGGATTTTTTTATATTTTGCCTCAATTTTTGCAAGATTGAAAATGACCGCGCCCTTTATTACACATTCTTCGGGACATTGCTCGCATTCCTCCTGTGATACCTGATTTACGAATCTGATTTTCTCCTTCAAGTCATCCTTTTTTACATCCTTGATACATTGCTCATCCCCATCCAGTATAGGCTCAATGGATATTAAATCTTCTGTAAATTCGCTACTTATTGACGCAGTTGTTTTAACCATAGGAAAAACCGCAAGTGCGACAACCTTCATCTTATTCTCAGTCAGAGTACCGGTTTTATCTGTGCATAATACTGAAACGGCTCCCAATGCTTCAATAGCAGGAACCCGCCGAGTTAAAACATTTTTAGAGGCGATTCTATACGCCCCTAATGCTAAAAAGATCGTTAGAACAATGGGAAATTCCTCTGGTATCAGAGCAAGTGCTAAGGCTATACCCGCAAGTATTCCCGGAATAAGATCTACGAGCCAAAAGGCATAATAGCAGACAACAATTAGACAACTAACTAGAGCAACAATACCTATACGTCTTACTAATACTCCTGTTTGTTTCTGCAATGGTGTTTCCTCTTGTTTAATATCTCTCAATCGTTCACTAATCCGCCCCATTTCCGTTTCCTTACCGACCTTTACCACTCTGGTGACACTACGCCCTGCAACAACTCGAGTACCTGCAAAAATATGATGATTCTTCACATCCTCCTGTGTAGAGGTTTCCTTAACTGATGATGGCTTCTTTTCTACAGGTACCGACTCTCCTGTTAAAAGACTTTCATCGACTTTCAAATTATTCGCTGTTAATATGATTTCATCCGCAGGAACGACATCACCCTCCGCTATAAAGACAATATCATCCATAACAACCTCTCGCCCTGGAATGAGTTTTCCAATTCCACTACGCAAGACTTTTGCCCTTGGCGATGACATTGCTCGTAAAGCTTCTACAGCACGGGAACTCCGAGCTTCTTGATAAATATCAATAAAAATAATGACTCCAATAAACGACAGTAAAACTAACCCTTCAGTAACATCTCCAATTATTATATATAAAATCGCGCCAATAAGTAATAAAACTAAAACGGGCTCGGTTATAGTATGCTTTAAAACCTCCCAAACTGACCCTAATCGCTCTCTAGCGATCTCGTTAGGACCATCTCGTGCGAAACGCACAGCTGCTTCTTCATCCGTGAGTCCAACAACGTCGCCAAACTCGATAGGCGCAAAAACCGGACGACCTGGTACTCTATCCTTTTTTGACATAATTCGGACACAAAAACCCTCATAGCGAGCTTAAAAAGTTTCTCCATAAAAAACATAAAAAAATTGAAATTAATTCAACTCTCTGATATCTCAAAGGTGAACTGGATTATGACTACTAATGATGTGTATCAAAGGCTTGCAAACCATCTCCGCAGGATGCCTATTGATTATCCTCCCACCCAATCAGGTATTGAATTAAAGATTTTAAAGGATTACTATTTTACACCAGAAGAGGCCGAAGTGGCTTTGCAATTAGGTGTGTTGCCAGATTCCTTGAAGGTAATTTTTCGACGCGTAAAGAAAGCTGGAATGGATATCTCCATAGATGAGTTAGAACAGATGCTGGATCGCATGGTAAAGAAGGGGGCAATAGCAGGTGGTGCAATGTATGAACGTAAAGGGGATAGAAAATATTATAGCATCATTCATCTCGCAATTGGGATGCATGAATTCCACGTGGGCAAGCAAACGAAGGAATATGTGAGGGATATGGAGCAATACATGGAGGAAGGATTTCGTGAAGCATTCCATGTTAAAGGAACACCCCAAATACGCACTGTTCCTGTAGAAAAGAGTATCAGTTCTGAACGAAATGTTAGCAATTACAACAATGTCCGAAAAATAATTGAAAATCACGAAGGGCCCATTGCCGTCTTTAATTGTGTCTGTAAAGAAGGCAAGAAGCTCGTTGATGACCCATGTAAGCAGACAGATCTTTTGGAGGTATGCACCGGGTTTGGGACGGGCGCAAGGCATTTCGTAGAAGAGTTAGGGGTTGGACGGTATATTTCCAAGGAGGAGCTATTTGAGCTTCTCGAAAAGTTCGAAGAAGCAGGTTTAGTACTTCAACCTGATAATTCGAAGAATCCATCTTTTATGTGCGCATGCTGCAAATGTTGTTGTGGTGTTCTAAGAAGCGTAATGGGATTAGATCGTCCATCTCAATATTTAGCACCTAATTACTTTGCGGTTGTGGATGTGGAACTATGTAAAGGCTGTAAGACATGCATTAAACGCTGCCAAATGGATGCTATAACGATCGAGGACGGAAAATCATCAATTAATTTGGATTATTGTATTGGATGTGGGCTCTGCGTAACGAAATGTCCTACTAAGGCGCTTAAACTCCAAAAGCATAAGCGACAGAAGGTACCCCCTGTCAATCAAATGGCTAAGTATAGAAAGATTATGATAAGCCGGCGTGGTGTGGTAGGCACTGCAAAAATGCTGGTCAACCTTATTCTGGGACGGAGAATATAAAGGGAGGTCTGTGAAGTCATGCCTACAGGATTTATGGAACGCCTCGCAGGTATGTTGTTTTCACCACGGAAGTATACTAAACAGCTCGCTACCGAACCGATTTCTTGGAAAAAGTTCCTATTAACCTTCGCATTTGTCCAGCTTCTTAGTATTTACCTTGGGATAATAGTTATGTTCACCTTCCTTTATCCCGAATTGCATTGGTTCCCAGATGCTATTAAATCAGGTCCTTCAATGTATATTATAACATTAGGGGATCCCTTTTTATTGGGTTTACTTTTTGCAGTCGGATATCTCCTCATTACCATTATTAATTTTCTTTTTTTTGGGTTAATTCACTATGGACTCGGTAAATTGTTAGCTCGGGGTAGTTCCTCGAACTCTGGAAATTTAAAAGGTTTCTACGATATTTACGGCTTGAGTCTCGTTCCTTTGGCCCTTTTCGGTGTCTTCAATATATTCTGGATATATTTCTTTGAAAAAATAAATTATGCAAGTGTGAATTTCCCATTTGTTGATTTCACTCTCCCTGTTACAATTTACTTTTCTGTTTTGATGGTTATGCTCCTTTGGAGATGGGTAATCCAAATCAGAATTAATCAACAATACTTCAATCTCTCCAAAAAAAAGAGCTTAGTTCCAATTTTAGTACATATCTTATTTCTTGGGATCATTGTCATTGTTGCGATTGTATTTGGAAATCAACTTGCTCTACAATTTGCTTAAAGGAGGTTATATGAAAATGGCCAATAGAAAATCACGTCTGCAGTTCAATCGGATGGGAAAAGTAGGGCTCCTTACGTTCCTTTTAATCAATGCCTCCTTTATATTTCTCATGCTTTCACCCTATATACCAAATGTTCTCGGGGAAATGCTTGACGAGCAATACTTCCAGGAAGCCCAGGAACGGATAGAACAAATTCGTAAAGGACAAATCAAAATTCATGTGCAATATAGCAATGGTTCTCCCGCAGTCGGAACTAGTGTCTTATACAATCATTCCAGCCATGAGTTTTTATTTGGAGCTATGTGTTTTCATTATAATATTTACACTGCAGCCCGTGGTTTTGATGCAACTGCCAATCAATCGTTCGCTGACCTCTTCAAGAAAGTCTTCAACCTAGCATTAATTGCATTTTACTGGGATATCTGGTCTGCCCCTGATGTGTTTGAGGAGGAACAACGAGTTAATGAGACCATTGCATTCTGTGAGGCAAATAATATCACCACGAAAGGGCATTGCCTCATTTGGAATCACGATGCCTGCATACCCGACTGGATGGACTATGAGAACATGAACGACACAGCGAAACTCACGGCTTTTGAAAATCATATTAAGGACACTCTCACAAAATATAAGGATAAAATTTCCTACTGGGATATCATCAATGAGATCGCTCATCGCCCCTTCCCCGAGTTTGATACGAAAGAACTTATTAATTTGACATTTAATTGGGCCCGGGAGACTGATCCCTCTGCGGGCTTAATCATAAATGATTATGCCATGCTTGGACATGATTTTGGTTACGGTCCTACTGCTCAATTGTACTCCCAATTAAACGCAATGAATACTCCCTATGATGCTATTGGGATGCAAGCCCATGCCTTTGAAAATGATTGGATCCCTACTTATGAAATTTGGTGGACTCTCGAAGGATTTAAGAAATTGAACAAACCGATCCATATCACCGAGGTTTTTGTGCCCTCTGTTCCTGTGCCAATAACGAATTCGTGGAAAAAAGGGTTGTGGAGCGAAGAAAACCAGGCTGAATACATCCGTCGGTTGTATACCATGGTATTTAGCCATCCATCAGTGGATTCCATTAGCTGGTGGGGTTTCAGGGATGGTGCTTATCGTGTGAATGATACCTATGGAAATGGTTTTGGGTTAGTGAATCCTGATTTTAGCCCGAAACCCGCCTATGAGATGATCGATCAATTGGTGAATCATGACTGGCATACGGAAGGTACTCAAAACACGGATAGCAGTGGCGATCTTGAGTTTCAAGGGTATTATGGAATTTATAATCTCACAATTTCAGGTAGCAATTACCAAATCTTTCCGAAAGTGGGAGAACTTAACGAATTTAATATAACAATTTAAGAATGAAAGATACTCGTTCTCTAACCCAAGGTAAAGTTCTGTTATATTTAACTTCTATAAAAAAAATACTTACTCAATGGGGAGTTGCAATTCGGTCATTAATTCCTCTTCGGGCTTTTCGTTTGGATTCGTGAGATAAATTTCCCTGCTAGGACCTTTTTGCTTATAACCATTTTTTGTCATATATTCGAATAGCTTAGTGTAGGCTTCACCAATTCCGCTATAACCGCCCGTATAAATGGCGGTGATCACTTTTCCACCCGGAAGATTCTTGACTTCAAACTCGGGATCGACAGTGATCCGCCCTGTAACGGGAACTGCCATCTCGATATCCATATTATCTTCTTTAAAGCTGTCATCATGACAGATATACATCGGGGCTCCACTTATTTGGACTTGTCCTTGGTTCCGCGGATTATAAATTTGCCCAAAGATTTCGCCGATTAACTTACCTATCGTTTCACCAATCGCGCCTCTTTCCCGCTTACTCACAACTCGCATTGTAGAAATGTCTTTAGTCGTAGGATCCGTTGTGCTCATAAACATACCTTCTACAGATGTTCTTCCGAGCAAGATCGATTCAACTTTTTCCAAACGTTCCATATCTTGCTGAACCTCTCTTAACCTAGTTTTAAACTGTTTATTGATTCGGTCATCGTCGCCTTGATCTGCAGCGTCCATAATCCCACTAATCTCCTTGAGACTGAATCCCAAAGAAGCTAGGAATTTGATTTTCAAACCTCGTTCAATTTGTCCTACTGAATAATACCGATAGCCTGTCATGGGATCTTTTATCGTTGGAGTTAGGAGTCCCTTCTGATCGTATAGCCGTAATGCTTTCTGAGTCAACCTCGTCATCTGGGAAAATCTGCCAATTGTAATCGAACTATCGTCGGAAGACATAATTGACTCTATTGTGAATGAAACTTATAAATCCCTGCACTTTCCCCTATGGTATACTTCTTTATACTCCCTCCCCTTGGTTTAACCAACTCCATATTAGTTAATATGTAACATATGGATTAACATTATATTTTATTCTTTATTGACAAATCTAGAGGAAATATTGATGTGGAGAATAAAGGAGAAAAAAAATAAACACCCCGATTATTACTATTACGACACCACAATTCGAATGTCTGACCTTGAGTTTCCAATCCCCCTTATACCCTTTGATTTCCCTTCACAAATTCAGGTTCAGGAAGAAGAAAAACCACTGTTACAAGTTAATCTCGGTGAAAAAATTGGAATTTGCGCTGTATGTCGATTGGCACTTTATGAATTAGAGGAATTTATTAAATGTCCTAGTTGCTTCACCTTAGCACACAAATCAGATTTCTTAGAATGGATTAAAGTTAAAGGCGTTTGTCCCGCTTGTGGAATTAATTTGAAATTCATTGACTTTAAGTTACATAATATGGAATCTCAATAATTTACAAGGTAGTAGAGAAGTGAACCCTAAGAATAAAATTGTTCTTAAGAAATTTTTATGGACTGAACTAATCTTAATTTTAACCTTCGTTTCTCTGGGGGTGATCGAAAATTTATTGATACTTTATAGGATTTTATCGATCTTTCGTCTTATTTACGTTCCTTTACTAGGAATTATAGTCGTCCTCCTTTTAAGATATAATCAATTTAGACTAAATAGAAATCAACAAAATCAAAACCAAATCCAAATCGAATCCCAAAATCCTCCATCCAATAATGAAATTTCTATAGTGAAAGTAAGAAAGGGTGAATTTATCGGTTATTGTGTGGTTTGTCTATTACCGATGTATAAAATGGAGGAACTAATAAAGTGCCCGAAGTGTTCTACCTTAGCACACAAACCCGACTTCTTAGAATGGATTAAAATTAAAGGCGTTTGCCCATCGTGTAATTCATTTCTTCATTATCTTGGGCATGAAATAGTTAAGGTTGAAGTTTAGCTAGTTACAATTTAATTTTTATTTTCTTAAGTGCTTGATTGATTAGTTTAATCCCGACTGCTGCATTATTGGTCCCAAAATCCGCCCCCACCTCTTCAACCCATCTCTCGCTAACAGGTGCGCCTCCCACAATGATGATTAGTTTCTTTTGATATTCCTTTCTAACTAAATCGATAGTTTCTTTCATCGGGTGTATTGAGGTAGTAAGAAGGCCTGACATGCCAAGGATATCTGGTTGTGTTCTTTGAACCGCTTCGAGGAATATTTCAGACCCAATGTCTTTCCCAAGGTCCTCCACCTGATACCCATTGGAACGCATTAAGGTAATAATGATATTTTTACCGATATCGTGGAAATCCCCTTCCACCGTTCCAATTACGACTTTACCCTTGATTTCTTTAACATCCTTCATAATATGCGGTTCAATGAGTTTATTTGCTTGCTGAAACATGTCCGCCGCGAAAATTAAGTCTGATAAGAAAAATTCCTCCGACTCGAAAAGATCTCCAACTTTGGTGAGCCCCTCTTTGAGGTCTTCTATGATCTCTAAGGGAGGTCTCTTGTTTAAATCAGCTTCAACGACCTGGAGTAGTTTCTCATCTTCCAAATTACACATTAATTCTTTGATATCACTCATTCTTCATCCGACCCATACAGTACTTTTTTTGATTTATAACGTCCATATTGATTGGCGAGTTGAACCATCATATCTAGTCTCCTTAACGGCGTCCCTCGGTTGATCCCCCCGCCTGTAGAAAGCATATAGCCTCCTCCAGGAGCATAAATTTGGATATTCTCTATAATTTTCTGCTTCACCACTGCATCGGATGGTTCAAGAAGCATTACATCGCGTCCGGGAACCTGTCCCATTAATGCATACCGTTTTGGAGAATTTCGCATAGTTTCTTTTGTTTTTTCGAGACTGCCATTTACGTGCCAATCCTGACCATGAAAAATTTGATACCCCCATGTACCTATTTTATCAATGATATGCCCACTCCTATTTTCACTATGGTACAGCATGCCGCCTGAATATCCTTTCAACCCATCAACTAATTTTGTATGATAGGGTTCAAAAAATTCTTCGATTAATTTTCTATTCATGAATCCTGATACATGATCTGCGATAAGTGTTATGGTTGCAGTTCCTCCCAGAACTTTGGCCCATTCTATAAAGAAGTTTATTTGAAATTCAGTCGTTTTTTCTAGGAGCGCGTGCATAATATCAGGGCGTTTTCTCATATGGAGGATTAACCGATCGTACCCATATATTTGCCCCGCTACTTCAAAGGGTCCAAATTCCCCATTTCCTGCTGCTACTACTCCAACTTCTTTACCATACTCTATCTTTTTAAGCCAATCCCGGGTTCCTTCAGCTTCCCAAGGATCGGGAACTTTTAGAGATTGGATTTCATTAGGATGATCAATGATCGGGTTTTTCACTGCTGGAATCTCATTTTCCTGATCTGACACGGGGCATCCAAAGGCCTGTGCTGAAGCATAAGGTTCATATATTGAAACTGCAGCATAAACTCCAGGGAATCGCGCTTTGAACTTCTCATTGGTTTCAATCTGCAAATCCACACTGTTGAGTAAAGTTCTTACTGTGACTCCTGCGAAATCTGCTAAAAAATCCCATTCTGGAAAGAAAATCATGGGAACTCTATCTGGCTTTGAAAATGAGATCGCCTTTATCATCCGATCAAACGGGGTATATGTTTTCTTCCTTTTATCTGCTGAAATACGAACCACCACAAAATGTTCCTATATAATTTGATTATAGAATAAGTAAGGTATTTATCTTACTATTATTTGCATCTTCCTGACATGACCTTAAGATTGAAGCTTGGAATCAAACTATTCTATTTCTTTAGGCTTTCTACGGGGGAGTCTTTGATCAACTGTCGGCAGCTGCTGGAATTTCTTATGTGGTTCTGATTGATACCAATAGGCCGTCGATGAGTAATCATCTGATCGATGGTTCGCATGGCCATGTTCGATAGTGACCTTAATTGATTTTTCAAAATATATAGGATCTTGAATATGAAATCGATAGTATGATATTTTTCCGGACCAATTTTTCCCACCGGGAAGCGTCACTCCATGAAACGGTGTATTATATTCTTGGGCTGGACAATATGCCGTATTGAAATAATCCTCGGTTCCAGTCCCAAAGATAGTTGGCATTTCATCACCATCTATAAAAATCATATCGTCACCCTCACCCGGCCAATTGTGCAACTCGGTCTCTCGGAGATTATGGATATTTAAATTACATCCAACATAATGTCCTTTTCCTTCCGCTTCCAAAATTACATAGTTTCGTGTAAAATCCTCATTAATTCCCCCTAATTGAAATTGAGCATTATTCAATCCATCCTCGGAAATTCCTTGACAGGGATTCTCCCGATGCCAACATGCATGAAACCGTCCCAAATTGGTATCAAGTTCGTGATATTGCTCATAATCGATGTAAAAGTAAAACATTAAACGACCTCTCGATTCGTTCTCAACTTCAAAAACAGCTCTTTCAGAAAATGGCATCGGAAAGAAACAATTAAAACCCTGTCCATTCTCAGGTGACATGGTTAAAGGTAATGATGCAAAATTTTTGCTAATTCCATGACCAATCCCAAAAAAATCACCAATGGGTACTTCAATACTGGGATTTTCTTCATTATCCCAATATGCACGTAGAATAACCTTACGTAAGAAATATTTGCTTGGATTTGCCATCGTCATCCATATATGAGTTACGCACCCGGCTCCTTGGATATCTGCAATAATTTTCTTTTTTCCCCGCTCTATCTGCAAAAAATCCTTATTACCATGGGTTGGATCATGGCTGGAAACACGTCGACGTTTCGTTGTTGAGGGTCTTAATCGCGGTAAATCGCGAAGAGAACTACTAAACCAAGTCATTTTTCATCACTTTTGCATTATATAAAAAATATATCTAAAGAATTTTGGGTGTTTTTTAAAAAGATCTGTCTCGTTTTGCATGAATTGAAGGACCTTGATGGCTCCTTCATCGTTTTGATATTTTTTTCGTAAAATTTTCAGTCGTTCCCCAACTGGCTCATAATATGCTGCCCAATCCTCGGCGGGTAACAAGAAGCTGTTTATATTTTTATAACCAATCTTCTCAATTACTCTCAAATTTTCGTCATGTGTTTGGATTGTAGGATATTCTTTCAAGAAAGCTATCATTTCTTCAGGAGGGTCCTCTAGTGGCCAAACTAGTTCAGATACTGCAAAATAACCTCCCTTCTTCAAAAATTTTTGCCACTCCCTAAGCGCTTTCTCGAAAGTCATGATAAAAATCGAACTCTCGGCCCAAAGTATGTCGAAACGCTCTTTTTCGAACTCCATTGACAACATTGATTGGTTAATAGTTTCAATCTTTTCTGAAACGCCTTCCTTTTCTGCATTCTGGAGAATGTAATCCAAAAATGGTTGATGAATATCCAGTGCTACAATTTTGCCATCAATCATTTTCGCTAATTCTATGGTTTGCATACCCGGACCACACCCAATATCTAATATATTAGGGTGGGAGGGCACATTTGGAAGCATACTGAATGCTTTTCTAGTAGTTTCTTTGCTCCCAGGACCTGCCCTTGGAAGACCCGTAAATATTTCAAATAAAATGTCCATCTTTTCTTCCATTTGCTCATGTCCAATAAATATATAAAATTAAGTTACTATCTTAAGATATTTTAATTTCTTGGAGTCCGTTCAATATTGAAAAAATCAGATTTATTGAAACTCTCGGTCGGGAATGTTGGTAATGCCTGGGCCTTCATGATGATTTTTTTGTTTCTACCTAATTTCTTAATCAATAACATCTTTACCGGTCATGAGCTCGCCAATACACTCGCCTATTCCGTGATTACCATCTCAATCACTGCAGGTGCTATCACTTATCTCTTTGCTGGTTACATATCGGATAAAGTTATTACACGTTGGGGGAAAAGAAGACCCTTTTTCTTGTTAGCAATTCCTGCTGGGATCTGCTACTTATTTCTTGGAGTGCTCTCTCCTTCCACACCCGTAATGACGAATTTCATTTTTGTTACGATCATTGCCACAGTTTACGCGGTCTTGGATCGCGTGCAATACTGTGCTTTTTGGTCGCTTTACATGGATTTAACGAATCCGGAAGAAAGGATAACCACTTCCGTTACTTTCAATATGTTTGGGTTGATTGGAACGGTGGGAGCCCTTTTTGTAACCCCTATTCTAAGTGAACCTCCCCTCTCTATCCCCTTTTCAACAGTAATTGTGATAGTTGGGGTTGTGTATATCGGCACTATTTTATTTGCTCTTTTTTTAGGGCCACGAGAAGATATAGAAAAACTAAGAAAGATGCCAAAAACAGAATCCTATTTCACATGCCTCTCAGAATGTCTGGGCGAACGGAATTTTCTAAAATATCTTTTTGCCACATTTTTCTTCGTCCTCGGATATTCAATATCTGTGTTAATTCTTATGCCGTTTATTGAGCTTCATTCCATTGCAATCATTTATATGCTTATTGCTTTGCTCCCTGTTGCCCTTTTCTATTTCTATATCTTTAATCGGCTAGCTAAGACGAAGGGACGGATAACAACCTTTAAACTGACGCTTCTTATTGGTACCCTTACGCTCCCTATTTGTATGTTCCTAGCGGCTGGCTCAATACCAACTCACTTTATACAAGTCTTTCTGATTATAGTACTAATACTCCAAGTTGTGATTGGTGTCTTAACATTTCAGTACGCCGTTTTAATGGATCTTGCACTAGAAGGAAGAGAAGCCTTTTTCGCTGGATTGTTTTTATTCGTAATTGTCATCCCAATCCCCGTTTCAAGCGCATTAATTGGTCCAATTCGTGACTTCCTCTCCGTTAATTATCTAATTTGGCAGGGTGCTAACTTTAGTTTTGCGATTATTTTCGCAATAACAGCGGGCTTTTTATTAATCAGTTATCTAATCTTACGAACAATTAAGATTAAGGAAGAAATTAAGGCTTAATTTAATGTTTGATTTTTATACATAAGCTCAATTCATACGGTATGAATATTAATTTTCCCACTTGAACTCGATCTTTGCAGTAAATGTTTCTTTTGGTGCCAATGTCCTTAATCCAGCTTTAATTCCAGAATTACTTAAATTAAATGCATTCGCGATGCATGTATACGGCTCAATGCAGATAAAATCATGTTCCTTTGGCGCGTAAAGGACGTAGTAATCGAAATGTTCATCCGATGAAACAATCAATTTGAAATCTGTCTCGCGATTTTTGAGCCAACAGGAGATCGAACCATTCACCCGTTTAATTTCACCAAATAAGTCATCCATAAAGATCCCGTCAAGTGATTTTTCATTCCTGAAATCAAATTGCGTCGGTATATCCATAACTTCTCCTGTAGGGAGAATGCTCACTAATTCATAGATTTTATCCGCTGGGAAATAGAGAACCCAATCTTCCCGCTTTCCTGGTAGCAAAAAATATGGATGGAGTCCGTACCCGAATGGAAATGAAGCTTCACCAATATTACTTGCTTTAAATACCATTTCCAACCAAAATTCTCTTAAAATATAGCTCATTTCCACTTTAAACTGAGATGGAAAAACACCTTCAATCTCCGAATCCATCTTATAATTCGATTTCAAAATTGCTGCTTCGTCCGAACTGCCCGGAATCTCCACAATATTCCATTGCTTATCGTAAACAAGTCCATGAATTGCTGTTTCATCACTGAAATTAATCGGCAGCTGATAATCTTGCCCCTGAAAGGTATATTTTCCTTGAGGGATTCGACCTGGAAATGGAAAGAGAATGGGATTTCCAAAAAACTGGCGGGTTATTAATCCTAAATTCTCAATTTTATCTGGGATATAAATCAGTTCCTCTTTTCCAATCCGTAAACTCACTAAATCATTGCCTAGCGCTGGAATGATTTTAGCATGTACTGAATTTTTCTGATCTATTAAATTAACTACTTGAAAATCGCCTTCGTAGGTGATTTCAGTTAAAAATTGTCCCATTTTTATCCCTTACGTAACTGAATAAATCAGTTATTCAAATAATTACTAAATGAAAAAAGAGAATTAAATTTATAGATATAATTTTTGCAAAGGTTTTAAAGGAAGATTACTACATCAACTACGTCGCTTAGAATATCATGGATTGGTTCAACTAAACTTGGTGGGAGGACTTTAGAAAGATTATCCATAAAAAGATCAAAAACTTCAGATAATTTAATCCTATTTCTTATAACCTCAAGATTCTTTCTAACAACATATTCCAAGGTCATTAAAATCACCCATTACATAGACCACTTACCGCACCGGTCGCCCCAGCGCGCAATTACTTCTCCATCACCCTTTTCAACATAGGTAACTTCACATTGATTCGGGCAATCCTTACAGTTAAATGCCTTTGGGGTGAATTTCATGTCACTAACCTTGAATCCGCGGAAATCGGTCCTGACATCTTCATGGAGGACATGCTCTCTTGCAAGCATCGCTGCCCCAATCGCTCCCATGGTTAAGAAATTTTTATGAACAATAATTTCACAGCCTAATTCTTTCTCGAATGCTCTTCTAATCCCAGAATTTGCGGCTACTCCACCTTGGAACGTAATAGATGGCTCCAATTTTTTCCCTTTACAAACGTTATTCAAATAATTTCGAACTAGGGCTTCACAGAGCCCTTGAATAATATCTTCTTTGGAATGTCCCATTTGCTGCTTATGAATCATATCCGATTCAGCAAATACAGTGCATCTGCCTGCAATAACTACTTCTACATTCGATTTCGCAGCCAGTCCCCCGAATTCCTCTATGGGAACGCCTAATCTGTGTGCCTGATGGTCAAGAAATGATCCAGTACCCGCAGCACAGATTGTGTTCATTGCAAAATCGGTAATAATCCCATCCTTAAGTAGAATGACCTTTGAATCTTGCCCGCCAATTTCAAGAATTGTTTGCACATCCGGGATATAATATGAAGCCGCTACTGCATGGGCGATAATCTCCGTTTTCGCAATGTCCGCCCCGACAAGTGCTTTCGTCAAATACCTTGCGGAACCCGTCGAGCCGACGCCTTTAATTTGTGACTCAATTGCGTTAAGGGTTTTTCTCATCGCTTCAAATCCTTTCTGAACAGATTTAATTGGGGATCCTTGTGATCGTGCCCAAGTATCATAGATCAGTTCCATATTATCATCAATTATAGCAAACTTTGTGGAAACACTTCCCACGTCAATACCTAGGTATAAATCGCCTTCTATATCTGTTGGTATTTTATCTTCTACGAGAACCATTCTTTTTCTTCTCCCTTCTTGTTTTTAACAATTCTACATACGATTCTAAGCGAGTGACAAATCCCGCTTCACCGGCATGTTCATCAAAGGGGAAAAATGCTGGGGGGAGATCAAAGATTTTATCGCCATACCACTTTTGGATTATGGATTTTGCCGTGATCTCAGGCATGCATGTAAAAGGATATGTATGCACAAACCCATCAAAACCGTGATTCGCCCAATTGATATACTCACCAACCACCCAATAAGCTTCTCCTCCAAGATCCATCTGGATTCCCCCGATCTTTTTATTTATCTTGCTTAGATACTCTATATATTTCCGATGAAAATTGACATGAAATTTATGTTTTATCCAATCATACAGGCTTAGATCCATATGGACTTCACAGCCCATCTCGCCCAATTTTCTTATAACATCATGATTTGTAAATGGATCTAAGGTAACATGAATTTCTCCTGTTAATCCCACTTTTAATGCGCCCCCATTTCGCTTTCGCGTTGGGATTTCGCGAAATAACCGCCGTATTTTTGATCTCAACTGTCGGAGTTTATGGTACCGATTTGCTTGATCTACCATATTAGCACTTTTTTTACCAACCTTAGTTGTTTCTCCGGGATCTAATTCGTAACAGCGGGTGATTCCTTCATAATGTTCAATATCTTGAATTAATTTACATTTCATCATAAAAATCCTTGCCGTCCGCCATACCAAATAGTTGGCAAACAGAGTTTTATCAGCGCACATGGATTTTAATAACTTTGCCCATTCGAATGTTAAGAGATCTCCCTGTGGTAAATAGTGCATATCAAATTCATAACCCAAATCTCTTAAAATCCGCTCTTGTACTGCGTAATAAAACCCAAACCGACATGGTCCACAATCCGTGGCCATTACGATCGTCCTACACCCATTCTCTATTGCTTCAATAAAATTACCAAGTGTGGTTTTAAAGGGAAAACAAACCCACTCTGGTGAATGTTTTAAGCCAGGCTCTAACTGTTTCAGGTTATTATAGTCTGGAAGATATACTTCTGCACCCATACCTGTGATTAATGCTTTAAAGCAGACAGTCGAATGCCCCATATGAGGAAAGGTAACCTTCATTATATTACACCTTTGAATTCTCCCGAGGCACTTTGAGCCGGAATTTTCTGTTCCTTTGAAATTTTAATTCCACGCTTCTTACGAATAATCATGTCCACAAAGGCCTCAATTCTAGTGATGACACCTGCTTGTCCCGAGTGTTCATCAAGAACTAGTGAAATATACGGAATGCTTAGTTGTTTTGCATCCCGCGTAACCAACTCATCAATCAAGGAATCTGGACCACAGCAGAAGCTACAAATGAAAATCAGACCACTTAAATCTTTATCCTTGAATAGATAATCCACAGCGGAGAGAATTTCCTCTTCATTTCCCCAATAATTCTTCAATGTATTGGTTATTATACTCTGCTTTTTGAAAATTTCCACCGGCAAGTTTTCCAACGTTACAACTTGCACCTTCATCTCTCGCAGTTTCTTGAATAAATTCATGTTGATGAATGGATCATGAACATTGTACCCGTGACCGATAATTGCGATTTTAACACCAATACCATTCTGTTTCTTTGGTTTTGGCTCAAAATTTTGAATATTTTTCTTCACAATATTCATAGCTTTTTGAAAAGATAGTCCTTTAACCATTAACTCCCTAAAATATTGGTAATTTTTGACCGCCTTTTCATAGGCATTTTTAATCTGGCGAACCGAACGATTTAATTTTCTACCAGTTTGAAAAGCACTTACGTATTTTGGTTTCTTTTTCACATTAATGTCCATTTCAATGATAGGCGGAAGGTTGTCCATCGTTCCGCGAACCATATCTGGTAGACCGAGAAATTTTGGACACATATAGGTTCCAAATGTTGTTGATATGTACCTTGGGACGAATAGATAATCAATTTCTTTTTCTAAAAGGTTTATTAAATGCCCATAATATAATTTAAGCGGAATACAGATCTCATCAATCGCATATCTGCAACCCGTATCTACTAATTTGCTTGTAGATGTATCGCTAGTAATAACATCAAAGCCTAGTTCTTCAAAAAATGTTTTCCATAATGGAAAATACTTATAATAAAGTAAGCTTCGTGGAATGCCAATTTTCTTCTTTATTTTTACCACCGGTTAGCGAGAATGGGTGAAATATTTTAGAGTTTATTCATCTTTGTATCTCCTGAAGTCGTTTTCAAAGATGTCATCGGAGATCTCTTTAGCCTTGAAATACCACCCTCTCAAAATATTACTAGGCCCACCAAGGATTAGACTCGAAAATGACTGTGAGAGAGGACTTATTCTCTTGGAAGATAAATTTCTCAATTTAGGCAGTCCCATGTCATATAAAGCCAGTTCATACCCATCTAAAACAGAACTGGTGAATACACTCATATCCATTTCCTCTAACTTAGTTAGACTCTCATTGGGGAAAAATTTCCCAAACAATTTCAAAAACAGGTTTCTAAACCGCTTCTGATAATCCGATGGATAGAAATGTTGATAGGTAAATTTCAAACCTGCCACCGTGACTCTTGACGGAAGCCTCGTGAGCGGATTAGTGATTAAAGTCTCTAATAAATTATTACTTCGTTCATTTACAAAATGGATTATAATAAGTCCCAAGCATCTCAAGAGATCCTCTTCCGAATTGGTAAATGCAGTAAATTGTTTCTTAAGTTTAATTTCTCCGCGGGTATAACGCGCGATTCCATCTTGGATAATAGCTCCAACGAACCCCAATGGATCTTGGATAATTATCCCGACTTGTCTTGCATCAAATTTTAATTCTTGGGGAAGTACTTCTGCGAGGAGGCTAAAGAAGTTGAAATCTTCCTGGACATAGGACCTAATTTTCTTAGCATGATAGTCAATAGTCTGTTCTTGATCTAATTTAATATCGATCGAAATCTCAGGTAAATCAAAGAATTGGGATAATTCGGTGACATGATCACAAACTATACTTGGGCCATACTCCATAAGACTTTTCCGAGGGATTAATCCGTTAGAAATTGCAATAGATGGCACTTTTGCAGCCTTAGCCGTTAAAATATCAGTTGCCGAATCACCCACATAAAGTACATTTTCAGGAGGATAATTTAACTGTTGAATTGTCTTTGTGATTCCCTCAGGGTTTGGTTTTGGATTTTTAACTTCATCCATGGTCAGGATCGATTTGAAATAATCAACTAATCCATGCTTTTCAAGAATTTGAGTGATGTCCTCTCTTTTCGTACTCGTTAAGATGGCCAGGTCAAATTTTTGAGCTAAATTCTTCAAAAGTTCCTCCGTGCCAGAGTATAACTGCGAAAATTCGCTGTATTGTTTGTATTTCGAGTAAATCAAAAATAACACTTGCAGTTTTTGCAAATATGATAGGTCATTGAAGAATGGAATTTTATTTAATATTTTGTAATGGTTTAACAAGAGGGTTGGTAAATTACTTTCGTTCATTTCTGTCATTAAATCCATAAATTCGTTAATCGCCAGATCTCCTGGATAGTCTGCATCATATTGTTCTAGAACCGATTGAGTTGCCGCTCTTATCGCAGGAACGTTGTTAAACAACGTACCATCCCAATCAAAAACGATTGCTTTGATATTATTTAATTTCAGATTGTTATTAACTGTTATTGCCATATAATTACCTCTTTTTCTCATTATCTTCTTTCATAACGTGCTGCAAATGCTTTATCCTGCAGATTCTTAAGTATCTGGGCTACTTCTTCAGCATATTCGTAGCGCTTATCTCTTTTCATACGCCTGATTGGACCGATCGCCTCTCCAATTTCAAAATTGACTTTTACTGGAGGAAAAGGCGTTTCTGTTCCTGCAATACCAACTGGAACGATTACCGTCGGCTTTCCTTCAATAGCAAGTTTAAGAACACCCGCAACTGTTCGAATGAGCGCCTCTTTACCTTTTGTTTGAGCAAAGATACCAATAATTTTCTTATCCTTTAATTTAAATTTTAGATCCAACAGGGGCTCGAAATCATCCGGATGCTCTGTCTTTCTAAAAAATCCTAAAGATTGAAGAATGGATGAAAGAACTGGTTGTTGGTAGGTTTTTTTATCAATCATAAAATAAATTTTTTCAGGAATCAGGGCATTCCCAAAGATTAAATCTATCGTTGTTTTACTATGAGCTAGAAGAATTATTCCAACATCCTGATTAACAGGAATATTTTCTTTTCCTCTCACGGTGAAATCATAGAGGGTGTGTACAAGCATTTCAATGGAATTTTTTGCTACTTGATAAAAAGTATTGTCCAGAAATGGAAATAATCCGTATTTTTCTCCACGTTTTTTTAGTTTAGAAATATATTTATCAATGGGACTAAGTTTGGCGAACTGTTTTGGTCCTCCCTCTTTTCTATTTATGCTAGTTATTCCTAACATATCGGTTACTTCATTTATTATTTTACTGATAAAGTTCTCTTTCTTAACTTTTTGTAAATCTACTCGAGGTAACCTTAATAATTTCCCCGCCTGTTCAATCACTCTTGATAATGGCGATTTAATTGCCTCTCCATCATATTCGGAATTAAACCTCGGGACTTCCTTTCCCTCATGCAAATTTTTAATTTTTATCATTAATTCGCGTGTCATTTTCTTATAATCTTCATGACTTAACTCTTGTCCCTGATATTTGTCATAATAAATTGGTTCTCCTATATTAATTTCGATGGGGAGTCCTTTCGGTGGTACAAGTATATTCCAAACCCCTTTATTCATGGCCTCATGAGACCCCTTTATAGCAAGTGGGATTATAGGTTTCCCTGTTTCTACTGCTAATCTAATGGCTCCTGTCTTACCACCATCCACATCTATTTCCGAATATGTTGTTTGTTGTGGGAAAACTATCACATGTCTATTCTTCTTTAGAAGTTCTTTCGAAATGATGAGTGCGTCTTTGTCACTCTCACCTCGGGCAATAGGAAACCCGCCTGCTGACAGGGTCCAACTGGAAACAATTGGAATTTCTGCCAGTTCTTTTTTCATCATAAACCAAATTTTTTCATTGATCTCATGATTTGAAGAGGGTATGAATAACCCATGATAATTAATGATTTCGTTTGGGACTAATTTTAATCCATAAAGGTAAATATCTATGAAGGATTCATGATTGGACGCTAAAATGGCGGGTTTCGTTTTAATTACATTTTCGCGACCCGTAATTTTTATATCAAAGGTTAATGGATTAACAACCAAATCTGCCCAAAAGCGAATAAGCCCATAAGCCATTGAATCTGCATAATTTCCAATTACCGGAATTTTTGAGACAAAGTTCACAAACTTGCGGTATAGAGAATCAAACGGGTTTGTGGGTTTTTTCTCAAGTTTCTCAAACTTTCTGACCACAATTTCATTGATACTTTTATCACCTAGCGCTTTGATTTCAGCATCTTCAATTTCCTGCATTTTTTGCTTGCCATAATCCTTTAAATCCTCAATCTTGGTCATGAGGTCTATAGTTAACTCTTGGAGCTCCTCGTAGGAGACATCCCGATCATAATACTGTTCATAACTAACTGGTGTGCCAAATGTGCAATACCAAATTCCTTCCTTCTTAGGAACGAAGCCTCCTTTTGTGAGGTCGAAAAGACCTACATGACCTATTGGCACAATTGGAACCTTGTTTTGAATGGCTAATCTGATTACACCTGTCTTGGCTTTTACTTGTTTTTCGATATTTCGTGTTCCTTCTGGATAAATGATAATATTCGAGCCACGTTCTAGGAATAACGACCCAATTTCCATCGATTTTGCATCCCGCAGTTCTCTCTCTACTGGAAAGGCTGTGGCGCTTAAAATTGACCCTATTATTGGTAAATTAAATAACTGATATTTCGCGAAAAATATGGGCACTTCACGTTTATTGGCGATCCCTTTCAGATTTAAAAATTTTAAAAACTTGAAATAATTAAGATCTCGTAATGAACAGCATGCTCTTGCAAGATAGAGGTGCTCAACCTCAGTTTCATGATTACTTGCAAAAATTACAGGTGCCGGGGGGATATTTTCTCTTCCATCGATTATTGAATTCACTTTTCGATCAAAATATCTTAAAATCCCTTCCAAAATCGATATGGACGCAAAATCAATGAAGGAATCTACAGCCGGATACCTCTTCATTGACTGTTTCTTGATCCGTCGGATAGCGACATCGATCGGATTCCGAGAAATCCCCTCTATTTCTTCTAATCGGTCAACAATAATTTCTGAATTATGAAGGATATCAGTCCTATTTTTCCGATTTGCTGATAGGAAATCATCTATTGATGTCAATTTTTCTCACTCGCTTCTATCTTAGTGATGGCAGTATTTTTTTAACTATAAAAATATAAAATCGTGCAAGCTTGCCATTCAAACTTGCCATTTTTTTTAATTTTTGGCAATTGTGAGATAAGTATGACCGGAGATTGTTTAAAAACCTTTCTTATCACAATTTAGCCTTTCAATCTTGCATGTTTTCAACTGAAAAACTATTATATTTTCAAAAAATACTTTCGAAAAAAAAACCTGTATTGCAAAAATTTTTTAGTGTTCCTCTCTGTGTAATTATTTGTGAGTAGACGAGCGCAAGATTATCATTGGGATTGGTCATACATTCCGGAAAAAACACGAACAAAAAAATGCGGTGCTAATTGGCAACATTGGGGTTTAGTGATATTTCATGATTAACAAGGAAAATTAACGGATGAACCTTGTAACCGGTGCAAGTGGTTTTATCGGCGGACGAATTGTGCACGCCCTTTGCAAA
>JAEOSY010000563.1 GCA_016840125.1 Candidatus Helarchaeota archaeon
GAGAAAATAGTAAAGCCGGAGAAAAAAGTTGCTATTGTTCTACCTGTTTTTCCAGTTTATAATTCAAAATCTATGAAGCCTAATCTGTCTAGAATTCTTGAAGGAACAAATTTTCGTATTTTTGATATTCTCAAAAAATTTCGCCTACAGTATATTCCCTATACCTACCGAAGTCAAAGCAGCCGCCTAACTCGAGAGATTTATGTCTTTAAAAAAAGAAAATGAGGTTAAATTAAATTTTAGAATATTAGGACTGAGTGTTAAGTTAAAATGGTAAGATTTAACAAAGAATCTTAGAATGAATGAAAATTAAGTATGTACTCATGCTTTATGAATTGAGAAAAAATTCTTGAAAATTTCTGGGTAACAGTGTTAATACAAATTCGCTTTTATTAATTTTCTCTTCTTTGAATTCTGCCATGAAGCGATGTAGATCAACGATAATTGCTAAAAGTACATTTAAGATGTTTTTTTAAAAAAAGGGCATTAAAACTGACTTAAGAATAATTTCGTCTTTAGATAAGTATATATATGTGATAAAACTAATATTATGAGGTGGGTTTGGGTTGATTATAGATTACCAAAAATTAGTGGATATGTTTCCGGATCTACTTTTAGATGAAATTCAATGTCTAGAGGAAAGAACAGTAGGATGGAAGCAAATTGGACCAGGCGATCCATTTTTTGGGGATACATCGGCCAATTCAGAAGTTCCAAATTGCCTTGTTTTAAAAGCACTAGTCCAGTGCGGTAAAACAGGAGTGTTGACGATTGAAGGGCTCTATGATTCTTTGGATCCATCCTCAGTTAATGTATCAATAGAAACTGCTAGATTTTTCCACCCTATCAAAATTGGAGATAAACTAAGAGTGGAGGTGGAATCCCGCAAGTCTGAAACACAAGAGGTTCATCAAAAAGGCAAAGCTTTTGTAGATGACAACATAGTAGCCGAAGCAAGCTGGATAGCACACAAGAAAAGATCTGGAAAGTTTAGTCAGTTAAGAAAAATCTTCTCAAGGAAAAAATTAAACACCTGATAACTCCGGAACATAATAGTAGGTTTAGGCAAGAAACAACGCCCACCATTTTTTTATAATAAATATTGAAAAAGTTTGAATGCTCATTCAGTTATTTATAAGAACTTGTATCTGGTAAAATATTGCAAAGTCTAATGACATACTCTAAAATCTTTCTTACTAGGGATTTCCATTGTCTGTGTAGCGAAAAACCGAGACAGATAAGATATAAAAAGTTACATGACGTTAGGTAGGAGAATTTAAAATATCCACAAAATTATAGCTACCTAGAATAGGGGATGTATCAAAAATGTCCAAAATTATTGATAATATGACAAAAAAAAGTGAACAGGTAAAGCAAAAACTTACAATTTGGTTAACTGAAGAGAATCTTTTCGAAAAATCAATTCCTCCTCAGAAAGGTCTCATTTACGGATTTTTATTTCGTTTTCCACCCAAAAGTCCAGCCCTTTATTCAGTTGCTGTGCAAGAAAACATACCTGATTCGATAATGATGGCCCGAGGCGTAAAAACCTCTCCGGAACATCAGAATATCATTAAAAACTGGAAACCAAAAATTCGAAATGAGTTTCTGACTGATTTCTTAATGAATCTTCATAGATATAATATTAATTTTCGAATTCAATATCAAAACGATACTTTACTAGGTTTTAATGTAGCTACAAGAATTTTTATGGAAACCCTAACAAAAGCTGAGTTCTGGAATGCCGTGACTACTTTACAAAATGCTTCTCAATCATCTATTCTTCAGATTCAAAAAAGTACCCAAACATTTACTATGCAACCACCAACTGAAGATCCTCTGTCTTTAAAAAAACCTCAAGATACAACGGGAATGTTCGGCTAAACGAAAAGATCTTGCAGTTTTATGAAAGATCACAATCATTTCGAGCTTGATGGAAGAAAACTAACAAAGGTCTGTTTATATTTATGAATTTCTGTAGTCGCCGGATTAGCAATCATCCGAAGTAACTCTAAATATTGCTTTTCGTCATTAGGGGACAGCTCTTTATTCCTATAGATCTGAGCAGACAATTTTTTATATTCCTCTAATGCTTGAGTATTTCGGATTGTCTGCCGAATGCTTGACATCTCTACATTTAAATATAAAATTCCTCTTCCTTCATACTCCAAAATAATCTCTTGAGTAAGAGTTCGTTCAGGAAAAATTTGAAAGCCCCGTAACTCTCGATTAATTGTGTCAATAAAGAGAAAATCTCTCAATGTAGCATC
>JAEOSY010000564.1 GCA_016840125.1 Candidatus Helarchaeota archaeon
ACGATTTTCAGTAGCTTCAATAATCGATTGAACTCGAATTCTTGTCAACTCCGCAAAATATTCGATTAATTTGCGGTATAACTTGGTATTTTTCCGATAATGATAAGAAAAATTTTTAAATCCCATAGATTGCCATACAGTATCAAAAATTCCTCCAATCTCAATAACAGGGAATATATGTGAGGATATTCTATCGAAGTGATCAATTTCTTTCTTAATTTCATCAGAATCGTCAACCTTCCGCATTGTTTCACTCACTTTTTCAAAATTTTCTAGAGAAAAAAACAAACCTTTCTCGTAATATCCCCCCAAACTAGGAGGCTGACCATTCCACCCCACAAAAACTTTTTCACCATTTTCATTTCTCAGTTTTACTCTTCTCACCCTAAAACCAGGATGGACATCCGCAAAGACCGATTCAAATCCCATGATATATGCTTCATTGAATCTAAACCATTTTGAATTGAATGGTAAGCTCTTATTCTCAAATTTATTTCTATGCATTTCAACAAATTCTGAGCGGATGTATTGCACAAAATTAGGAACATAATCCAATTTTTTCCTCTGGTTATCATCTAAAACTGCGAGATATCTCTCCTTAGCGTTCACAAATTAAAAAAAGAGGAGACCTAAAAAAAACTATTTTATTTTTATTTTCAATGACCCCTCCCTCTGTGTCTATGAAATATTATTTCTCGGAAAAGCAAAACTTTTCCTATTAAATGGCAAATGACATAACCATCAAGAAAAAACTAGCAAGTATTAGAAAATTGTCGGAGTTACCCAACTTTAGTTTGAAGGAATCATCACAAAAAATGATGATTGATGGGCTAAGGGTACACAAGAGAAATAAGCGGGTTCCACTGGTCGCAAGTGGAGATACCACTTTGGATGAGTTACTGAGTGGTGGGTTCCACAAAAACCTCGTTTATCTTCTTTATGGGGACAAAAAAAGGACAACAAACATTTTATTAACCACCGCAGTTATTGCTCAAAAAGCATACGCTAATGGAGGGATTGGAGATGGTGTTAGGGTTGCTTTTATTGATGCAAACAATCGTTTCAATCCTTATAATGTGAGCAAGTTCGCGGTTTCTCTTCGATTATCTCCAAAGCAAGTTTTAGAAAACATCCTCATCGCAAGAGCTTTTACCTTTGACCAGATGGTTGAGCTTTTAGAACATAAGCTAGCTAATCTCGAGCACATAAAAGTAGTATTGATATCTGGAATTACTTCTCTTTTTCCAGACTACCAAAAACGGACTTTTGAAGAATTGCTGGCAGCTATTAACGGAATTAAAACACTTCTCTCTAAAACAAAACCTCTCATCATATTAACGGCACCTTTGAATGAATTTTCTCTTTATAGGCCTAAAGGCGGGAAAATATTGTCTCATTTCGGAAGTGTTTTAGTACAAATTAATGATGATGAGCGCTATGTCGAATATAGCCTTGTACAGCACCCTTTTTTGCCAGAAAACAAGCTTCTAAAATGGAAGCCACGTACACCAAAACGAAATCTATCAAATGCTACTAAAAATATGACTATTGATTCATGGTTTTAGTCTTTCTTTTTGTACATAGTAGGGTCCTTTTCTTCCAATGTTAATGGATCTCCTCCATATTGAACTTTTTTTCCTTCATAATACAAATCTGACTTTTCTTCACACATCTCATTCCATTTAGCAATTCCGTGTTTTTTTATCATGAGGAGATTATAAATTTTGGAATTATGAGGTTTAAAGATTTCGAAGTTAACTATTGGCTGTAATTTTTCACAAGGAAATTCTTCGCATTCATAGCAGAATTTATGACCCTTACTTTCCACACACTCATAAGTCTTGCACACTGGAAACTTTAAAATCTGTCCCTTTTTCTCCCTACAACCGGGGCAACCAAACGCTTTAACACCTGGACATCTTTTACAATATATCCCACATGGGGCATGATCTTTTAGATATAAACTCATATAACAATACCGATTACTCATATTTTACATACTAAATTCTGAAAAATAAATAATGTTTTCGATCTCGCTATTTACTAACAGAAATTATAAAACTATCAATGTATTTTTTTTTAAATTTTGTCGATAATTATTATTTTTGGTTATGAATATGGGTAGAACAGTTCCTTCTTTTAGACCGGCATTAGAACATGAAATTGAAAGCTGGAAAGATTTTAAAAGGGCTCTTAGGCCTGAAGAACAAAAAATATTTAATAAATTGATGAATTTTACTCGAATTCATGCTGACGCTGGTAGTCTAGCAGCTCGCCCAATGCTTTCTGAAATACTTTTCATGTCATTTGCCATTGAGCAAGAAAAAAAGATTGAGTTACTTGAGGCTAAACTCGAAAAATTAGAGGAAAATATAAACGGAAGAGAATAGGTTGGATGTAGAGAGAGAATTTGATGGCTGGCTTTTAGATGTATCAACATTTAGTGATGGTGTAATTCTTTGGGTAAAAACAGTAAAGGAGCAGAAGGTTATAGAAATTTATCAGGATTTTAGCCCAGAATTCTTTGCAGTGCCGAAAAAAAGTGCTGGTAATGATCTGAAACGGTTAAAGCACATTATTACCCAAAATGAAAATGTTAAAAGTGTACGAGTATGTGAGAAGTATGTTAAGTTAGAAGATCACAAAAAATCCAAAATCCTCGGAGTTTCAGTAATAAAACCTTCTCTTTTCAAGAAGACTACAAAACAAATTGATAAAATAGGCCTTTTCACGGTGTACAATACCGATCTTCCCATTATGCAGATGTTTTTCTATGTAAATGATTTGTTCCCAATGTCTTACTGTCATTTTAAGGTGAAGATTGAGAAAGATGAATTAAAAGATCGCAGTATTCTACGATTGATCTCACTGGAATTGAGGGATAATAATGAAGAGCTTTTTTATGATTTACCTCCTCTGAAAGCTGTGTGGCTTGATGTAAAAATACACCAAAAAGGAATAAGGCCATACAATAATGATCCATTGATATATGCTGAAATTGGTATTGTAGAAAATGATGAAGACAATGTTCCTCGGGCAGATGG
>JAEOSY010000565.1 GCA_016840125.1 Candidatus Helarchaeota archaeon
ACATGACCTCAAAATGGGCATCGAGTATGAGGATAACATGCTCGATGAGTTTGTGAGCCGTACCGGTCCCATGGGATTTATTCTGAGAATTAGCGATTCTACCTATTCTGTACTTTACGGTTCCTTCGGTGGAAATGTGCATAATCGCATTTCAACTGTGTTTTTGCAGGATTCCTGGCAGGTTTCCAAAAGATTGAGATTAAATGCCGGACTGCGCTGGGATGGGCAATATTTCTTTGACATGGATGGTAAACTCGCCCAGCGAATTATCAATCAATTTCAGCCGAGAATTGGATTTATCTATCAACCCGGCGAATTGGGATCTGCAAAAATTTTTGGCTCTTATGGCCGCTTTTATGAGCAAATTCCCACACTATTTCCTGGTTATAGCTATGTTAACTCTTTTGATTATAAAACCTTATTTGATCACAATCCCCTGGTTGATCCATCAGGAGGAGATAGTACTGTTTTGTACAATTCCATTCCTCCGGAAGTAAAAAACCTCCAGGGACAGTATTTTGATGAGTTCATTCTAGGATACGAGCGGAGAATCTGGAATGAGTTCAAAATAACTATTCGCGGCATCTACCGCTCGCTCGGTCAGGTGGTTGAAAACGCAGTTAATCCGGAGACAGGAGAGTACATTGTTGGCAATCCCGGGAAGGGAAACCTGGATTTTTTTCCAAAATTCACACGGGATTACCAGGCGCTGGAAATTTCTCTACAAAGATTTATGGCAAGACGCTTTAATTTTATCGCCTCTTATGTGCTGTCACGGAATTACGGTAATTACCCGGGTCTTTTCAATGCCGATTTCGGTGCAGGATATGTAAATGTCAATCCTGTTCCGGATTTCCTGATACAGATTCCCAATAGCGAGGGCCTGCTACCCAACGATCGCCCGCATGTTTTTAAGTTTTCCGGATCTTATCTTTCTGACTTTGGCCTGACGTTTGGCGCATCCTTTATATGGCAAAGCGGAACGCCCATAACTGAACTAGGAAACTTTCTCGGAGCGTTACCTTATTTTCTCAGTAAACGAGGTTCCATCGGGCGTACCCCTGCCATCGTAGATCTGAATCTCCGTTTGAAATACAATCTCGGTAAATTTGGTAGACCAGGTTTTCAGCCAACCTTGATAGTAGATGCTTTCCATGTGTTTAACCAGCGCAAGGCGGTTAGTGTTGATCAAGTCCATTATTTTGCTATAGACGAAAGCGAAAATCCAATTGCACCTAATCCGAATTACTTGAATCCTGTACGCTTCCATCCCGCAAGGACGGTTAGATTAGGTTTGGAAGTTAATTTTTAAATCGATGTTAAGGGGAATTTTGACAGGATGAACAGGATAAACAAGATAAATAACATCTTGTTTATCAATTTTTCATCATGTTAATCCTTATGGAATAATAAAAAAATGGTGACTATTCAGGTCGCCTGATGGTGAACCATCAGGCTAAGATATGGAAGCATCCTAAAGAATGCTTTTTAAATAGGGCACTTCAGTGTTCTTCCATTACTTAGCCTTGTCGTTTACGGCAAGGCGGATAGAATTGAGATGATATACCTGAATAGTGACTGAGATTCGTAGCAACATCGAATCAGTTTATATTTGAGAAACTTTGAGAATTATTAATCCTCTACGAGGATTTGGGATTTGTTGGAATAAATTTATTCTACAATAATTAAACCTCTACGAGGTTTTGATCACCAAACATCGTAGATGTTTAATTATTGTAACCCAGTTTTCATTTCCAATGAATGATCCTCGTAGAGGATCAATAAAATAGCTATCGTAAAAATAGTGTGATTTTACGTCAAGTTTCTAGAAATACCACGAAAACCCATAATACGCCATAAGCATACAGTTCTCAGTGCAGATATACTGCTAACAGAAAAATCATTTGATAATGCAATCGCCATGTGTGAAAAAATCTTATGGTATGAAGTATCATCTTTTTATCCTGGAGAAATATTATCCTATCATCATTATCCCAGGGATTTATTAGCAGAAATCTACAAAGAAAAAGGGGATATAGACAAAGCTATCGCAGAATACGAACGATTAATTACGTTTGATCCAAACGACAAAAATCGGCGACTTATCCATCCCAGGTTTCATTATGAATTAGCGAAATTATACGAAAAGAAGGGCTTTACAGAAAAAGCAGTTCAAGAGTATGAGAAGTTTCTTGAATTGTGGAAAAATGCAGATGATAATTTACCAGAAAAGATGAATGCCGAAATAAGATTATCGAATTTAAGGAAAGCGAATTAAAATGATAGGCAAAACCATCTCCCATTACAAAATCCTCGAAAAACTCGGCGAAGGCGGCATGGGCGTCGTTTACAAAGCTGAGGATACCAGGCTCAAGCGTATAGTTGCCATCAAGGTGTTGAAGCCAGAAGCCATTGGCGACCCTGAGGCGAAAAAACGGTTCAATCGGGAAGCCAGG
>JAEOSY010000566.1 GCA_016840125.1 Candidatus Helarchaeota archaeon
TACCGGCTTTGACAAGTTCACAATCCCTTTGGGCAGATACTTACCCAGACTTGAACATCCAGGCAACCTATCTGGATATGTTGCCATACGGTCGCCGCCCAGCATTTGTAGGCTGGGAATGGAACAATGAAGTTAACCTAGTACTGATGGATGCCTGGTCTGGCAACATGACCATTGATGAGGCCTGTGTTGCAGCTTCCGCAGCTGGAACCGCAGCACTCGCTAAAAATAAATAATCCTTCAAGAAATATGTATCTGGCAGGCACCGAAACCAATTCGATGCCTGCCGTTTTTCTGAGGTAATTGATGGGAATATTAAAATTGAGTAGTAAAGAACGCCAAGAAGCATTATGGGGTTATTTTTTTATTGCACCCACCTTAATATTATTGGGTGTTTTCTTTTATTTCGCTTTGGGAGCTTCGTTATTGATTAGCTTTACGGATTGGGATATATTTAATCCTGCTAATTGGGTTGGATTAAATAACTATAAAGCAATCTTTAAAGATCCACTTTTCACGAAATCAATTTGGAATACACTCCGCTTCGTACTAATTTCACTCCCTATTGGACAAACGTTATCCCTTGTGTTGGCGCTAGTTTTGAATTCCAAAACATTGAAATTCAGGAATATTTATCGTCTGGTCTATTTCGTACCCGGCTTGACAATGGCAGTTGCTATTGCAGTAATTTGGAAATTTATATATAACCCTCTCTATGGTCCAATAGCTTTGCTTTTCCAATCTCTTGGATTAAAACCGATATCCTGGTTGACGGATGTAAATTATGGTCTACTTTCTATCGTAGTTATTGCTGTATGGCAGGGAATTGGTTACCACATGATTATCATGTTGGCTGGTTTGCAAAATATCGATAAAACGTACTATGACGCCGCCCAGGTGGATGGTGCAAGTAAATGGCAGCAGTTAATTTTTATCACGCTTCCCCTATTGACGCCCACATTATTTTTTACAATTATTACATCCTTTATCGGTGGTTTCCAGATGTTTGATCTTGTATATATCATGACCAAAGGGGGACCGATGAACTCAACCCGTACAATCGTGATGTATATCTATGAAGAAGGAATTCGAAATTTTCGATTTGGGGGATCCAATGCTGCCGCCTGGATTTTGTTTATCATCATTATGTCAATTACGTTATTTCAATTAAGGATACAAAATCGATGGGTACACTACGAATAAATAGACCATTTCGAAAAAGGCAAAATATCCTGTTGCATTTAGTGTTGATTCTAGTAGGAGTTTTGTTCATTCTTCCATTTATTTGGATGGTCAGTACTTCTTTGAAAGACAATATCGAAGTATATACTCGTCCGCTCGCATTAATTCCAGAGCAATTGCGATTTGATAACTATCAGCAAGCATTTGAATTAGTTCCTTTTGGTCGTTTTTATCTCAACACAGTCATCGTAACGACAGGCCGGGTGATCGGTCAACTCGTCCTGGCATCTATGGCTGGGTATTCTTTTGCTAGATTGAAGTTTCCGGGAAGAAATTTTCTTTTCGTGTTAGTTCTAACAATCATGATGGTTCCTTACATGGTTACCATCATTCCCAGGTTCATGATCCTTCTCAAGTTGAACTGGTTAGATTCATATTGGGGACTAATCATTCCTGGACTAGCAGATGCCTTTGGGGTATTCCTTTTACGACAATTTTTTCTGACATTTCCCCAAGATTTGGTCGATGCATCTGTGATGGATGGTTGTAATCCTTTCCAAACCTTTATTCGAGTTGCCTTTCCTCTGGCGCGCCCTACCCTCGCAGCTTATGCCTTTCTTGTCATCATGTGGTCATGGAATGATTTTTTATGGCCTTTGATTGTCGTAAGCAGCACAAAAATGTTAACAATTTCATTGGGTATTCAACTTTTCCAAAATCAATATACCAAGAATCTTGCGGTTATGATGGCCGCTGCCACCATCTCGATTTTTCCTATAATGATTGTCTTCATTCTTGCTCAAAAATATATTATTGAGGGTATTACAATGAGTGGTTTGAAATTATAAGAAAAGATATTTCTATGTCGCTTCCGACCAAGATCATCGTAATTAAAACAGGATGGCTACCTGATGGAGTGGATCACCTAAACGAAGGAAAGCTGAACTCCTGAGGTGTGAAATCACTGTTGTCCAATTTGTATGTTGACCTTGCTGTAGAGGGAGATCGTCAAAAAGCTTTACAATGCATGCTACTTGATCCGATTATCACTGACATGGATATATCCATACAAGTACTAGGTGACTGCCTGGAAAACAATTGTGATTACTTGCCACAATTCTTCATCAATTAGTACATGAAAATTAATGTTAAATTGATTATATCAACCTAGGGTTACACCAACTTCACCCCAATTAAAAATTAAATCCTAAGGGAAAATCAAACCATTCACCATATTCTATAAATATGTATTTGGATAGGAGAAATCATGAAAGTAGGAGTAGAAATTTGCCATGGCTTTATCGATGATCTAGCGTACGATGATTTTGTACCTGCCTTTGATCGGGTGAAAGCGTTTGGTTTCGAAGGTATGTACTATAAATCCCCCCAATACATTTCAGAGAGTCTTGATCTAGGTAAATTAAAGGCTGCTCAACAGTATGCGGAGAGTTTAGGACTGTTCCTGGAATTCGGATTGGGGCGAGTGAACCCTTATAATACCAGCGAAACCCCCAAAGTTTGGCTGCTTGGGGCAGGAGATTATCGGCTCGCAATGGAAAAGATAATCGCAGCAGCCGCTGAAATCGGTTGTCATGAACTGATTGGGGTGACAGCAGGCTGGAAATATGAACACTCAGGGTATTTTCACTTCGATCGATTCCGTACTGATGTTTCTTGGGAAGACCAATTGATTGCTACCAGTAAATTTCTGAATTTGTTGGCACCCACCCTACGGTATTACGGCTCGAGGGTAAACATTGAGACTCATGAAGAAATCACATCCTATGAAATCCTGCGGATCATCGAAGCTGTGGGAGATGATGTGGTCGGGGTGGCTTTTGATACAGCAAATGTCCTTACTCGCGGTGAAGATCCAGTTGCAGTCGCAAAACGGGTTGGACCTTATTGTCACCAAACCCATGCTAAGGATGCAATTTTGTTTTTCTCTGAAAATGGGATTGTTCGCCAGGGAAAACCTTGTGGGAAAGGAGTTGTAAACTGGAAAGAGATACTGCCAATTTTGTATCAATACAGCCCGGATCTTACATTAAACATTGAAGATCATAAAGGCTACCATATGATTGATTTGTTTTGCGAGGAATGGCGCCAATACCATCCA
>JAEOSY010000567.1 GCA_016840125.1 Candidatus Helarchaeota archaeon
AAGAAAAGAAAGAAAAAAATTAAATGGATTTGGAGAGGCTGATCCATTCGGAAAGCATATTCGCTGTGATACTGGTGGGTATTCCTTCTTTAGAAATGGTATCCAAAACTTGAACTCTTAATGCATTTACATTGATTTTGGACAGATGTTTTACAGAACGTACCCCTGATTTTGCTAAGATCATAGCATTCTGTATATTCATGTTGGGAATTCGTAACAGATCGGAGATAATACGCCAAATTATTATTTTTGATTGGGGGATGCCTGTTCTACCCGAAATATCCTTGCTATTAGCTCGCAATAAATCAGTAGATGTGTAGAATCCAGCATTATGTAAGGTTGCGACTTCATTTTGATTTATAATACCATAATTTTCTATTTTAACAGGACTTGGTTTTGACAATGGCATCTTTGCTGTAGGAGGTGCTGCACTCACAGGTTGTGTTGTGGGCATAGGAGGTTTTGTGAATGGGATATGTGCTGTAGCTTCATCGGCAACGAGCTCTACGGATGATGTCGGGGCGGGTGATGTGGCAGCGGCAAACTTCGGCGCCTCAGGGGGGATAATGGTTGTTGGTTGAACTTGAGGTGAAAAAATCATACCCCGAATAAACATAATTCCAGCCCATACGCCGAATATAATAAGCAGGATTGATACTAGATAAAGATCCATTCCACTTACATTTGCTAAAATAATATCATGGAGCGCAGGTAGGAATTTTCCCACAATAACAAGTCCCATAAAAATTCCAGGTGCTAACCCAAATCCTAGCACGGCCGACGTATTCTTGAATTCTAATTTCCGAGCACTTGCTAATATTTTTCCAAGTACAAGCCAAATTACAATAATTAAGACTGTACCTAGCATCATAACCAAAGGATACATGGTTATCACCATAGTACCTACAGGAAATTCGATGCTCAGAAGTGTAAGCTGCGCCATCGCCCATAAATCGGTTAAGGCCCACCCCATAATATCTGCTTGTGACATACTTAGATAAAATGAGAATAGAACAGCAAATAAGATAACAAAAATTAGACTCTGTCCAAAACTGGAAGTATCATTATAGATATTGTTTAAACCTGAACTTGAGCCAAAAAGACCACCAGAGAGTTTTGACCCAAAAGTGGCTTCAACTGTAGGTACAACAACAACTTTTCGTCTTTCTGGAGGTAATTTTTTAACTTCTTTTGCTTTTCTTATCCATTTATCAATAACATCAACAGAAAGACCGGTATCCTCCGATAAGAGATCAGCGGATTCTTCCGCTAAATCTTCAATACTCATAACACCAGAACTGACTAAGCGTTTAGCGTCTTCTATCTTAATCTCGACAAGTTGAGAAAGTTCGGCTGCTGCACTATCCACTTCAACGAATTTTTTCCGTTCTTGAGCTCTTGCCAAGATAACCCAAGTCGTCAATTGCTTCTTAGCAATGCCTGTAATTTTACTCAGTTCTTCGGGGTTGGAGCTACCCAATCTCTTTATTGAGTTAATGCCAGCCCTATACAATCGAATTGCGCTCTTTTTATTAAGTCCTTTGATTTTTGTCAAATCAGTAATAGCTTTCTCTTCAGTCATAGTAAGCCCTCAATGAGTAAAATCTAATCTGTTATACATAATCTGTTATTCGCCCCTATTTATATTTATTTTTTATAGATTTTACCTCTTTTTTTTTAATAAGCACTAGTAAATGCCAGTAGTAAAGCAACATAAATTGAAATTAAACCGAATCATAAGCTTTTAAGCAGCGCTGGGCGATTTGCTCAAACATCACATCAACATTCTCTCCGGTTTTTGCGGAGGTTGGATAGACGTCTAACTTATTATTTGAGGCGAATTGATCTATATCATCCTTGGTAACCACTTTTTCCAAGTCGATCTTGTTGCTTAAAATGAGGATCGGAATCTCTCCACAATGAGAGTTTATATCTTTAAACCATACTTTTAGATTTTCGAAGGTTTCTTTCCGTGATACGTCAAACACGATTAGTGCTGCGCTCGAATCCAAATAGTAATGGTCGCGAATACGGCTGAAGCGCTGGTGCCCGCCCATGTCCCAGATGGATAATGTTATTGATCGGATAACGTTCTCTTCCTGAAATTCTAATTTTTTGATTGTGAAATCAGCACCAATTGTAGGCAAGTAGGAAGCATCGAATTTTTTATCGGCATAGCGTCTGATGAGAGAGGTCTTCCCGACGGAAGGGTCACCGACTACAACGAGTTTGTAACTATAGCGGATGGTTTCAGTCATTACTTAGTGCACCAATAAAAAATGTTATTCTTGTTTCTCTAGAAAGTTCGATATAAAATATATATGTTCTGATTGAACCACGAAGATGAAGATAGAGAAATATATGTAGGAGAATTTGTTATATTATCTTGGAGTTAATTGAAAATCTATCCAGAATATTCCCGAAATGAATCAATAGGTAAGAAAAGTAGGTATAAAACGTGCCTAAACTAGATCCAGTTGAACAGATTGAAACACAAGAGCGTATAATTAAGAAACAGAAGCGTGAAATAAAAAAATTTGAGCGAGATATTGTTGCAGCTCAAGAAGAATTTTTTAACTATAAAAAAGGACAGAAACTAAAACTTTTGGACATTCAAAAACGAATTAAGGATCAAAGTCAAACAATTCGGGAATTAAAACGCGAAAAGAAATTGGAAACACGTCAGCGTGAAGAACTGAGTATAAAACACCATGCAAAGGAACAGACCGCTGGATCCCGACTGAATGATCTTGAAGCTAAAATTGAACTGTTGAAAATTGAAAATGAGGAATTAATCAATAAAATCACCGAAGGTAATGTGATAAAACTCGAGAAGGAGAACGAAATTTCAGATTTAACAACAAAAGTAAAAAAGCTGCAATATGAACTTGACAATATTAAACAGACTAAGCTCGATGGTCTTCAACAGAAAATTAAGATAAAGGAAGATTTATTAGATAAACAGAATCAAGCAGTAAACCAATTAACCCTTGACATTAAAAAGTATGAAGTTGAAATTGCAGAATTAGAATTTAAACTTTCCAACGAACAAAGCAAACACAGTG
Source organism: Candidatus Helarchaeota archaeon (assembly GCA_016840125.1). The sequence goes on from JAEOSY010000567.1 coordinate 3,066, forward strand.
AATTAGGAGAACTTGAAAAGAAAGTCAACAAGCAAGAAGAGATTATAATTCATCTCCGAAGGACAAAAAATTCCTCTGAAGAACAGATTAGCTCCTTACGGGAAAAATTAAACGATTCAAATAAGCGAATCAATAGCCTAATAGAGAAAATGAAGGCAGATATTTCGCTTGCTGAAAAGAAAATTACCTATTTTCAGATAAATCTTCCTGAGGATATTTGAAAAAACAAAAATATTACTGAACCTGATTCTTACATTGTTCAAGGATTTCTTTTATTGCCTCATAATCAGACGCAGATAATAATTCTTCTGTCCGGCGGAGGTTTCGGGCAACTTTCCCGAGTTCATAAATTGCGGGGGTCCATTTGCTTCCTTCTGAAATTTTTTCTCGGGCTTGGTCAAGATAATCAGCAGCTAATTTTGTATTCATCCCCGCTCGAATTTTTTGATTTAATTCATTAAACAGCGAATTTAAAGGTCCAGCTGCCAGTTGGGGGGCGGGTTCTTGTGCAGGAGCCGGTGTTTGGGAAGTTGTCGTTGTGGGTGCAGGAGAGGGATTGTTAGAAGCATTTACAACCGCTGCGACAGGTTTTGACATTGCAGGCGAAGGGGTGACTGCTGTAGGATGCGGGGTTACAACGGGTCCTGACGCAATCATACCAGAAGCTATATTCTTTTTAAGATCTGTAATTTCCCGTACCATACGTTCAATATCAATTTCGATACTATCCATCTTATCAACTACTTTGCTGAAATTGCGTTCGAATAATTCAAGTGTTTTTTGAAGATTTTTCAGAAAGTAGGTGGTTTCGGCGGTCGATTTCTCAACTTTGTCAATTCGTGCGACGGTCATCACAACACGTTCCAACGTAGAGGCAAATTCCCCCATTCTTCCAATTAATGTAAGTCCAATCTTTTCAAAACCCTCACGTAATCGGTCTATAGAGTCGCTCAGTCCCGGGTTGGCGCCAGATGCTGGTTTAAAAATAGGCTTTTGCTCTTCTACATATCCTAGTTGAGCTTTTACTTCAGGGGGTAGTTGTTTCAATACTTCTTCGGGAATATTTTGCGTTTCAGCATTATTTCCCTTCTGTGATTTATCTTCTGGCAACCATTTCACACCGACTTTGGGATCTTTAATTTGTTGATCTTATTCTTTTTTCCTTTTTATCTATTTAACTAATTTTATGGCATTAAATAAATTTAGCTAAAATTCTGTTTTTCCTTTAAATAAAAACCTTTAAATAAATCTTCTTAAAAAACAAAGGCATATAAAAAGATTAAATTTGAATTACAAGTCTAATTAACGAGATTTAAAGACACCTATCACATGGTAAGGGTTGTTTATGCCCAGAGAAAAAATAGAGCGGATCATTCCTCTTGCACCTCTCGATCGATTAATTAGGAAAGCAAAAGCAGAACGTGTAAGTGAGAAAGCTGCAACAGCGATGGGGGAAATTTTAGAAGAATTGGGGTTGGAGATTGCTGGAATGGCAAAAGAGTTGGCAGAGCATGCACATCGGAAAACTATTAATGGTGATGATATTCGCCTTGCCTACAAGCAATGGAAACGCAGAAAATAGTCCTTCTTTTTTTCTATTATTCAATCCTTTAGAGCAAATATATTGAAATCAAAATAAAAAATGAGTAGGTTTAAGTTATGGTTTTGTTATAAGTTCAACTACCTATAACAGACCCACAGTACGGACACATTTTATAATCAAGGCGAATTTCTTTTTGACAGGCATCACAGTTGAAAGTTCGGAGCTTCAATGAACAGTATGGACAATAAAAGAAGTTAGATTGGATGGGGCGAGCGCATCGAGGACAATTATCACCTGTTACCGCAGCGGCAGCGCTTGGGGGTGCAGCAACTCCTCGGGGAGCGGCAATGGCATCATAGTCTGAAGTTGCCCCTGGAGCCGCACCAGCTGCTGGAGCTGCGACTTGGGAGGGTCCGCGTTCAGCCATCTTAATTAAGGCTTTCACCGATTGAGAAATTTGATATGGGTTTATCATGGGAATGGCAACATTTTGTATAATAAAAGCTATAAATTTATTACCATTTAATTCATTAAACAAACCCTGTTCTAGAACTTCTCTTCCTTTAACTAATCGTAAGGCCCATTGTTCCCCTATTTTACCCAGCTGTGCCGAATAACTTGAACCTGGAATTCCTAAAGGAGATGAATATGGAACAAAATCACCAGACATTCTTCTCACCATGTATTTTTTAATGACTTATTTTATTCTGTAGCATTTTTATGAAAATGATAATAATTCATTTTATTTATTATTGATTATATCAATTAATAATTATCTTCATTTGAAAAATCATCAATTTTTAGGATTACTCCAAGGAGTATGATTGGCGTGACACGGTGTGCTAAATGCGGGAAAGATATTTACATGCCCTTTATATGTAATTACTGTAGTGAATCCTATTGCTCAGACCATAGATTACCTGAGAATCATAGTTGTAAGAACTTACATGCCGCCGTTTCTCCGCATGCACGAAGACAACCGTCACCACCTCAAGTACAACCGTCTATTCCAGCATACCAACCTCTTGAGCCAGATTGGGAACCGACTCCAGGTGCGGAAGTTCGCAGCTATTACGAGCCGGATGGAACGTTGGTTATCGAAGAAAGGGTACCAATCTACAATATCCAACGTCCAGAAAATCCTATTTGGTACTTTAGCGCAACCGAGTTAAAACATCTAGGAATAGGGATCTTTTTAATGTTCGCTGTCGGTATTTCTATGTTTTTTAGTATGTATCTTATTTCGCAGCTCTCCCCAGAATGGGTAATGATCTTTCTTTCAGCAATTTTTGCCACACTAGCGTTCCTTTTACATGAATTTGGGCATAAGTTCGTTGGTATTCGTTTAGGGAATTGGTCTGAATTTCGGTTAATCAAGCTGTTTGCCATTTTGACTACCATTTCAATTATCCCAATCCCATTTTTCAAAATAGTATGTCCTGGCGCGGTTCAGGTAACAGGCGATACAAGCAGAGAAAATATGGGAAAAATTGGACTGGCTGGACCCGTAGTGAATTTGATGCAAGCTATAATTTTTCTATTTTTAGCGATTTTCTTGTTTGAGCCTACAGATATTATCTTTAGAGTCTTAATGGTTGCGATCTTCCTCAATTCCTTCTTAGGGATCTTTAACTTAATACCTTTAGGTCCCCTTGATGGATTAAAGGTCATCCGCTGGAACAAAGCCCTCTACGTTATTACGATAATTGCTTTGATTGGAATTCTTGTGTATGTGTACCCTGAAGTCGGAAAAGCACTTACTCCACCACCCTGAAGTCGGAAAAACACTTACTCCACCACCCTGAAGTCGGAAAAACACTTACTCCATAAAAGAAAAAATGAGGAATTAAGTAGTTACTTTTCCAGATAGAGCGTCACAAAACACTTTTTTACGGATTTCGTTATAATTCAAAACCGCAACGAAGAATGGACTCAAG
>JAEOSY010000568.1 GCA_016840125.1 Candidatus Helarchaeota archaeon
GGGAGAGCGATTTGAGTATTCTACGAAATCAAAATAATCTCACACGGTTAGAAAAGATGCATCCCTTTCCCCTACCAAGTTTATTTCGATTCACCGCATTCATACCTTTAATTGGCTCCTTACTGGGGTATGTAGTCGGATTTACCCTCCTAGTATGAGATGGGAGACAGGTTTGGAAGACATTGAATCCCCTACTCTTATATCAAAATCTTAGGGGGGATAAGTGTGAGTATTACAAAGCCCTGGTTCCCTAATTCTTCGATCATTTATGCTGATTAAAAATTAGTAAGAATCTTCAACTGGTAAGATTATTCGTATATTAAAACCGATGCGCTATTAAAAGTGCTGTGTCAAAATCCCCTTTCTGACTGCGAAATGGAAATTTAAAGAACCTTAAAAGGTAGAAAAGCCGACAATAAGGAGAATTTCTTTAGTTCGACTTATTAACTCTTACTCATATAGTACCCTAAGTAATAAACCTTAGAGGTGTGATAAAGCTGAAATATGGCTTGATTGGAGGATGTGCAATGGGTGAGAGACTACCTTTACAATCTGAAACTACTCATGTTGTATTCTTTAACTATTCACTTTGTTGTCTTCCCTCAGCAGATGAAATGATAGGTGGATTAGATGAAGCAAGGCGAGTGTTAATTCCAACCGGAATATTGGTAAACTTCTATCCGTATATTTCTCAATCATATTTATTTGACCAGATGAATACATCAAAACAGATGACCGCTCATCCTGTATATGAGAGTATGGGATTAGATGATGGGTATGCTTTCAAGAATGCAGTGGTTTTGAGGGGATTTGAGCTCCTTACTGAAGAACTTATAACGTTAAAGTCCTTTTATAAAACACAAATCAAGGCAATGGAGAAAATATTATCAGGAAGAAGTGAAAAATATCTGAAATTTGACCATCTCCTTAATTATCCGATTTCCAAACTGGTGGGGATGTTTATAACTAAACAGGAGAAACCCACCTGGTTTCCGTATGGAAAAGATGATTCGTTCACCCTCATCTGTCAACTTTTTGTCAAAAAGAGTCAATGGACGAAAAACTAAGAGTAACTGAAGGAAATTATCATATCACTTCATTATTCCTCAATTTTAATGACAAGTAAAGATCACATACATCTGTTTCTACCTTGAAAAATCAATCAACATACAAAGGAATCTTCCCCTAGATAGAAGGAGATCCTCAAATGAATGTTTAACTTGAAATTCAAGTATGATGGATGCCAGGTTTTCCTAATAAGGGGAAGAAGAGAATTCTAGTTCCTTTTTTGAAAGAGCTAGGAGGATTAATTGTAGCTTTTGATCTAGCAAGGGAGGGTGACCTACAAGGGCTTTAATAACGAATACACTTCTTTTATGCCAATTGTTGATGGATTCTGTTGGGCATTTTATAGGAAGAAAGATCACCTTTGAACACCTAATTCTAGCAAAACAATTTTCCAAAGTACTTCTTAGAATTCCAAAATTATTTTGGTAACGAGATAATCTACTTCGGTTTAGATTCCCTAGATTCAGTTTAAACTCTGTAATTTGAACCCAGTTTCCCCTCCCATAACTTTTAAAACTGGTGAACCAACCTAGTAAATCTTGGTAAGGTGGAGATTGAGATTGAAATCTGGAGCTGATAAATGTGACTAATGATCTAGTAGAATGGATTGAGACTAATAGAGGAAAATTCATTGAACTGAGTGATAGTATCTGGAGATTTGCGGAGATTGGTTTGTTGGAAGAAAAGTCTTCCGCCCTTTTAATAAAAACATTCAGGGAAGCTGGCTTTACAATCCAGCATGGAATCGCAAATATGCCAACTGCGTTCTTTGCAAGCTATGGAAGCGGGAAACCTGTAATAGCCATCTTAGGTGAATATGACGCGTTACCTGGCTTGAGTCAAACATCCGATCCAGAAAAAAAACCTCTGAAAGAAGGAGAATCGGGACATGGATGCGGGCACAATCTACTAGGCGTGGCAGGAATTGCTGCAAGTCTAGCATTGAAGACAGTAATAGATGCAGGCGAAATCCAAGGAACGATTCGTTATTATGGATGTCCAGCAGAGGAGAACGTGGATGCCAAGGGAGGAATGGTAAAAGCAGGCGCTTTTTCAGATGTTGATATTTCATTGACTTGGCATCCAGGGTTCAGAAATTGCGTTTGGGCGACAAATTTTCAAGCTATCTATTCTGTTGTGTTTAATTTCAAAGGAAAAACTGCTCATGCAGCAGGAGACCCTTATCATGGTCGATCAGCTCTCGATGCTGTCGAATTAATGAATGTGGGGTGCAATTATTTAAGAGAACACCTTATCCCAGATGCAAGCATTCATTACATTATTACTAAAGGTGGAGAAGCACCGAATATTGTGCCAGAAGACGCAGCTGTCTGGTATTTTGTGCGAGCTCCTCAACTTGATCAATTAAGGGATATTTACCAACGGGTGGTTAAAGTAGCAGAGGGAGCAGCTCTCATGACCGAGACGAAAGTAATAATTGATTTCCAAGGGGGATCAGCGAACCTAATGGCTAATCATATGCTTGAAGATTTACTCTATCAAAAGATGGTAGAGCTAGGCCCACCTATGTTTGACCAGACTGATCAAGATTATGCGAAAGAAATTATCAAATCTTTTCCTGAAGGATATTTTGATCGAATGTTATCCACACTTCCGCAAGATATGCAAAAACAAATGGAACAATTTAGAAATATCAATTTATGTGAATCAATTCTACCAACTGTAAGTCGAGGAGTTACTCTTCCCGGGTCTACGGATGTGGGGGATGTAAGTTGGGTAACACCCCTAGCTCAGTTTACATCAGCATGTGCAAGCATAGGCACCCCAGGACACTCTTGGCAAATTGTTGCACAGGCAGGAATGAGTATCGGGCATAAAGGTATGTTATATGCAGCGAAAGTTTTAGCACTCTCTAGTTTTGAGTTGTTTACTAATCCAAAGTTGGTAACGAAGGCAAGAGATGAATTTAACACCCGTATTTCAAAAACACCATATACTAGCCCCCTCCCTGAAGATTGGAAACCACCTATCGAATATATTAAATCACTTTATTCAGGTAGTAGCAAAGATCTGTGAGGGTTCAAGACAAGGGAAAACTGAAGGAATTAACAACTTTCGGAAAAATTATTGATAATAACCACATTTCACCATTGAATCCTCCAAAATTCAAGTTTAAGGGATAGTCCTAGGAATTATCTTGAAATTTACTTAGGATTTCTTTTGGTAAAGCATAAAATCCAGTTAATAGAAGCGCAAGAGAAACTAGATATATATTAAACCAAACAAACCAGATATATTTCAGATTTTCAAAGTGCCAAGGGGCCCAGGCAAGATAAGCTATTCCAAAAAGTGTAAAACCAACAGCTAATACATTTGGGGAATCTAAACCAGCTCCTCTCCCATAATTAAACCATAAAAAGGCAATGATAAAAGCCATGGGGACAAATTCCCAATATAAAAAGCCATACATAGTAGTCTCAATCTCTTCTAGTAAGATTAAACCAATAATAAACCAGACTTCACCCAGAATTACAATTACTACAGTTGAAAATTGGATTAGCCTCATATTATCAGTTATCAACCGAGTTACACCATACCACATCCCGGCAACCCA
>JAEOSY010000569.1 GCA_016840125.1 Candidatus Helarchaeota archaeon
GAGCGATGCTAATTCTGAGGGATTGGAAGTTTCAACACCCAAAAGTGCAACATAGACGGTTGCATCATTCCTATAGAAGCCCAGATTCTCTAGTCCACTGATTAATTCTTTGATCTTTTCCAATGCGGATTTCCCCTGTAAAATCGATTCGAATACTCTATTTCCAGATAACATTTGTAATACATAAAATAAAATCCTTTATATTTAAACTCTGTAATATTGAAACACTTTTTATACTCTATGTATTTAATGAGAATATTTTGGTCAGTTGGAAATGGAGATTGGAACAAGTTCAACTTGGGTAGGCGATATCAAGAGCACTAATTTGCCACTTACCTATCCAACCACTCTGAAGTGAAATGGAATGATTTCATTGATTTAGCTCTTCCAGATCGAGTAACACATCAATACTCGCCGCTATTCCAGAAAAAAAGGATATAACATTTCACAGGTAGGAAGGAACTAGCTCTTCGCTTTCCTTCTTCGTATAAGTAGGTGTACAGAAACCCCTATTGCAACTCCGATCCCCGCTACCAAAAAGATAATCAGCAATATTAAGAAGGGATCTACTTCAGGGGCGGTATTAATTAACGGAAAACAATACATTTCATTATCATCAGTTCCAATATAGATTTTACCATTCACAATAGCTGGAGATGAATGAATAAATGAAGTTCCAATAACCATGCCCCAAATGCTATCCCCTGTTGTTGTATTGAGGCATATGATTTTATTATCAATTCCAAAATAGATCATATCATTTGCGATGGCAGGGGAAGAGTAAATAAAATTCCCATACTTCTTCTCCCAAACGATACTGCCGTTTTGGGCGAAAAAGCAGTAAAAAGTGCCGGCACTGTTTCCAAGATAAACTTTCCCATTAAAAACAGCGGGGGATGCCCAAATCTTTGCGCCAGTATTTTTACTCCAGATTAAACTCCCATTTTGCGCGTCAAGGCAATATATGTAATAATCCTCAGATCCTACATAAACTTTACCATATGCTACTACAGGCGAGGATACCACCGGATCACCAGTCGGGTAATTCCAAGTTTGGTTCTGGGTGCTCCCATTGAAACAATAGATAACATTTGAAGCCCCGAAATAGATCTGAGAACCATAAATTGCAGGCGATGAAATCATTAATCCAGCAACGGTAGCATTCCAAATTTGCTCACCTGTGGTGGCATTCAAACAAAAGAAATCATCCCCCATATTTCCAAAATAAACTTTGCCATCCTGCACTGCGGGGGATGATCTCACACCACCCAAAGAGACGTTCCAAATCATTGTGCCCGTATCCCCGTCCAAACAGTAAAATTTTCCATCTCCGCTCCCAATAAATATTGTACCATTTACTACGGCAGGTGATGAATCTACTCTCCATCCAGTATTAAAGGTCCAATTTACATTACCTGTATTCGCATCAAGACAATAAACATTATGGTCATCACTTCCAAAAAAGATACTATTATTTACTACTGCAGGTGAAGATCGGATGGATTCATCAGCGGATAGTTGTTGACTCCAGTAGGGACCCCGATTCTCTGTTAAAAGGGTGGATGTCACCCCAGTATTATTTAAAAATTTCCGGAATTTTACCCATTCGTCGCCTTGGCTATCGCTGGTGATCGATGATTGGTTAAATACCGTCAATTGGAAAAATAAACTACTATATACTATAAAAACGAGTAAATAAAACCGTAAATTTCTTTTCATGTTAAATTCCTCTTTTGATTTTTATTACTAAGTCTTTTCATCCGTTTCTTCCGCCTTTTTATAATCACTATCAAGGAGATTGGCACAACACCTATAATAAAACCTAACACTACTATTAGCACCCAATCATTCGGCGGGCTTTGAGCTGTAAATTCGAACGAATCAGTAAGATTGCCAACATTTCCAACTACATCTGTCCCATTCGCATTGATAATATAAATCCCATCTTTTTCAGGCGTAAAATTACCGACCCATTGGTTCGCCCCTTGATAAACCATCTCAATATTTTGAAAAAAACCATCAGGATCCGAGATATGAACTTCAAGGAGGTTAATACTCTCGGTTGAATTTGTTATTGTTATAATAACCAGGTTATTTATCTGGGAAACATCAATCCCTAGAACTGGTGGATCGAGATCCCCTTCGAGTTGCCTTGTATCATACTGGGTGACCCCTATTAAATTAGTGCCATTTACTCGGACGGTGTATAGACCTGTGAAAGAAACTGTAATGTTACCAATCCATTGACTCATTCCTTGGTAAATCATTGGAATATACTGAAAAAAACTATTGGGTCCAGAAACATTTGCTAGAATACCTGCAGAAGTTAAAATCGAAGAATTAACCACTGTGATCTGTGTGAGCCCGTTGCTCGGATTGGGTGAAATCGCGGTGATATTTACAAAGTAATTGATCGGGATAGAGACCGAAAACCATATTTCCCGCATTGAAATTATGTTATATGAGTTATTCGCAAATACTTGGAGGTAATAGACACCATTTGACCATTGAAGTATTGTAGAATTGGTGAAATTTACACCGTTATATGTTAAAGTAATATTGTTAGACCAATTACTCCCCCCATCTGTACTGGTTCTATACCAACAAGTTGCAATTTCTGAGGAATTTGATACAGTAATTGGAATGAATCCATTTGAATAGGAATTATTTTCAGGCGTTAAGAGGTTAATAGAAGGTAAGATCGTCGTATTAATGGTAAACCATTCGTCATTCTGAAAAATGTCCCCATATGAATTATTACAAAACACTTGCAACTGATAGCTTCCAGCTCCCCATAAAAGGAGGGAACTATTAGTAAAATAACTGCCATTCCATGATAATGTAGTGTTCACAGACCATCCTACCCCAGTTGTGGTACGGTACCAAACTGACTCGACAGAACTGACATTTTCGATGACAATGGGAACTGTTGGGTTATTGTATGTTACATTTTGTGGTATCAAAATAGATAGAAATCCACTTAGATTTAAATTACCCCAGGTACTTGCATTATTAGGATCTCTATTGAGTGGCCAATCAGCGAGATCTCCAGTATCATCGTCATACACCGAAATTGAGATACCAAGGACTTCGCCTGTTGAAGAGGGTATGATATTAAGGGGGATTTGCATTTCATAAATTGCACTTCCCGTCGAATAGTTTACCCTTCCTAAAAATCCAGCGGGAGGTGTTCCACTAATCCAAAACGCCCCCTGCCAGTATTGATACCCTGTTATGTCATCTCCGTAAACAATAAAACAATGCTCTTGACCACCATTTAAATTATGATCATGGTTTTCATCTACGAAAACTGAAAAGGAATCAAACATAGTTTGAGATGAGTCTCCTGATTCATTACAGGCTAAAAATAAGTGCGATGAATTGGTTTTTAAATAAAAATGAGAAGTTTTCGTTGAGACGGTTCGATTAAAGGTAATTTTCTCCCACTCTCCTGGATTCAGGGTGCCATCAATGTTGGGAGGTGTAATTAGAAAATCTGTCATATAAGAATCTTTTAATATTTCCACAATAAAACTAGCTACTCGCCTAGATACTTTTCCATACGAGTTATTTGCATAAACTTGGAGTAAATAATGATTATTCGTCCAAATTGTTAAATTTACAAAAGATGAACCGTCAAAAATTAAAGTATAATTTGTAGTCCAATCTGCCCCTCCATTTATACTATATCGAAACCATGCCTGATGCACTTCGGTTGAATTAGTAATATTTATAGGAAATGTTGGGGTGTTATATGTGGTATTGAGGGGCGAAATTAATTGAATGGATGGACCCAGTGTTGGGGCTGAAATAAAGAGGAGTTTGACAGCAATATTGTTTGATTCATTACTTTCGGAGATTAAATCATCCGGATCAACGCTCACTATGATGTTATGATTGCCCAAGTATCCACTCGTGTTCCATTGCGCCGAAACATAGACAGGGGCGTAATAATCTATATTCACTGATTGATTTGTAATCAAATTACTAGGATTTTGAGTATCATAATAAATTGATACTTTACAATTGGTTACGTTCGCATTCCCTTCATTTAAAATCGTACAATTGATGGTTACATTCTGCCCTTGGTTTGGTGTTTGTGGGGTAAATGCAATACCAGATGTTGTAATAGTCAAGTCGGGATAAATATTCTCCTGCATCATCATTAACTTATCTATCGAATCAGTCACGAGGAGCTTATCAAAGGAATCTTGAGAAAAATTTGCTGTCGTTATTTGGAAATATTGGTTTGTGGTGGTAACTTGTTTATTGAAGATAAGCGTACCATTTAATCCATTCAAAGCACTTACCCATTTTCCGTTATAATCCCCATATGCGACATCAAGCTTATTATCTCCATCAAAATCAGCGATAGCTATAGTATTTACAGAACCTCCCTTGCTCCAAATTTCCCCACCCGTTTGATTTAACACGTAAATTTTATAATTTGGTCCAGATCCTCCTCCACATCCAGCAATAATTTTAGGATTAGTATCATTATATAAATCAGCAATTGTTATATCATAAATTGGGTTGAAGTCACCAGGGGTCGAGAAATTCCACAGCGATTTACCATCACTGCCATTAATTGCGGTAACCGCTACAGAACCATCAATAACTTTTGATAGCCCAACCAGGATATCCGCACAAGAATCGCCATTAATATCACCAGTAGCGAGAGAATATCCTTTATAAGGTAGGGTAGTGTTCCATATTGGCTGACCATTAGTAATATTTATGGTCTGAATTGTATAGTCCGATAGGCAGATTACATCGTCCTGATCATCATTATCTATATCTGCAATCGCCAAGAAATCAGTTTTGTCATTAGGTGCGTTTTGCTTCCACAAAAGACTTCCATTTATTCCATTTATCATAAAAATTTCAGCTTCATTTACATAAGGTGTCCCACTTGTTCCAACGACTATTTCATATTTCCCATCAGAATTGGTATCGCCAATTGCTGCTGCACGTATGTCATTAGGACCTCTCGTCGTTAAAAGAAGCGGATCCCAAAATTTCCCGTATTCCCAAATATCCGCATTCCAGATTATTGATTGAGTAATGGGATTAATCGTAGTAATGTTCGCTTTTATCCCCCCATAAATTGAAGCATTGTAGGATCTATGTGGAATTACGATTTCATTCTGCGAATCTCCTTGAATATCTGTAATGAAGAGCAATCCTTCGCGCTTTCCTATGGCAGATGAGGGATCAAACGCTGATACAAGACCCTGAGAACTCACATTCCAAAGTTGCTGGCCATTGGAGCCGTTGAACACCATTAAGTAATCGGTTGTGCTGTTCAATGTAACAATAACTTCAGGGTTTTCGCCATCCGTGAGAACTCCGAATTGAATTGCATCAATGGTGGTCTCGCTTTCTTGCCCAATAATAGTGAGTGGTGAATTGTCCCAGACAATGTAGGACTCATTCGTATAAAGGGATTGTATATTTGAATTGGATAAAGGATTTAGTTTCGCACGATTTCCTTGGGAAAAAAGGTTGTAAAAGCTGGTTGAGCTAAAAATTAGTGTGGTTATAATAAAGACTGTCATGATTTCCCTTAACTTCCCTAATCTTTTCATTTTTAAGGTCTCCTTGAAGTTGATTGTTTGATATATTCTAAAAATAAATTTTATTTTTTTATTTTGTAAGTTAAAGCAAAAAAACACTCATTTTTTTCCAAGTAGATCATAGATGAATTATTCCTTATAAGGTTTTATTTTTCAATTTACGGAATAATTTACACAATTAAAATCCACCCTGTAACTAGATTTATCCTAAAATTAAGGAAATGTGCTTGTTTTCAAGCTAATTGATTAAATAATAGCTGATTCTATACCCACTTAATCCAATGGAACGGAATATTCTTATTAAAAGAAGATTGACTGTTAGATGCGATTTTGAGCCCAAAACTACAAACTATTTTTATCTATGAGAAAAAATACGCCTCATACTAAAATAATTTCAACTATTAACTATTCAAATCGAAGAAGTATGAAATAATACCATCCAAAACACCTTTTTTTTTGAATAAAAAAAGTATCAATGATACGAAAAAAGTTTATATACTTGATCAAAAAATATTCAAATTAAATCTTTTCTAAATTTATAAAATATTTATTACGGATTTCACGGAAGGAATAAATTTTGCAGCAAAAATCAAAGATACTATTTAGTTTATTCGCAGTTTTTCTGATAAGTTTTTCAAGTATTTCAATGTACGGAGTTTTATTTTTCAATGGAGAAAATCAAAACTCTCAAACTATCCCACAAATTCAGTCCACCCTTGAAACCCTAGCAAATTCACCCCCATCGGAGCCATACGATATTTTACAATTAATTCAAACACAATATCTAAATGTTAGGGGGAATAGCACAATTGAAACTATTAATCAAACATCATCAGATGGTCTTCGCCAAATTTTAACATTTATAGTAATCCATGAAATTAATGCCACCTGCACTGAAACGTTTTCATTTACTATAGAATCGCAGTTTTCAAATTCTGGGCCCCATCCAATTAAAGAACCTGTTGAGATAGATCGGACATCACACAATAGTACTCCTAATTTTGATCAGATAGTTATTATGGGTTTTGAATGGAGTATTGTCCCTTATCAAAAGTATGAGTTTACTTGGGAATTGAAGATTCTAGGATTTGTAATTGCTTATGCCTATTTCCGGCTCGAACTAGGTGTTGGATTAAGAATAATGTTTCCAATATCGCTTCATGTTGAATATCCATCAGAAATTCAGGCAGGGACTACAGGTGAAATAAAGATAACATGCAATGCAATAGACAAAGATGGTGAAGACTGGCCAGAATTTTACCTTGCATTTGGCTTTAAAGTAAGTGCTGGTATTTTCATTTTTGGAATTATTAATTTTGATTTTGATATACCTGTAGGTATTGTAGAGGCTAAAAGTTTCCAAACCCCCCTTGGAGGAAATCCCATCGAATTCGATATTGCAGAAATTCCATTAATGGAAATCTTGTCCCATATTCCGTATATTGGCTTTATCTTTGGATTTATTGGTGATTACATATGTGAAGTACCATTGGTAATATCTGTGGGTCTTCAATCAAGTAAAATTACTGCATTGGCAACTACTTATGGCGCGGATTCTCATTTTGATCCAACAGGAGATACTGAAGTGCCATTAGAATGGAATTTCGACGGAGAAGAAAAGAGCTTGACAGTATATGCAGGTGAAACGGGAAATTTAAGAGTTGAATTATCTGGATTTACCATTTGGCTTGATCAAGTAGATATTATTCTTTCAATTAAAGTGGAATGGTCTAACTACCTCAGCCCCTTCTTAGGAGATGAAGCAGGACCATGGGAAATATATCGGTGGCATCTACAAACAGGTACCTACGCATTTTTTTGGTCTAATGAGATTGTCCATATAGCTATCCAAACGTCTTCAGCAATAAGTTATGGTGTCAGTCTTAGTTCAATGAGCGCTCAACAAGCTATTACACCAGGAACCGAAGCCACATATTCGTTCATCATCCAGAATGATGGAACTGGTGTTGGGATAGACACGTACACATTTAGCGTAACGAGCACCCATCAGTCATCAAATCCTGCAGACTGGATTATAATGCCCTCTATCGTAACAGTACCTGAAGGTTCCTCGAGAGAGGTAGAATTTACTATTTTACCACCTCGAGAATTTTCAACAGTAACCGGTCTTTATGACTTCACGATAACCGCAGCTAGCCAAGGTGCAGAGGCAAACTCACAAACAGCGACAGCTTCAATAATAGGAAATTTTGAAATTTTACCCTTTTATGACGTAGAGGTTTGGAGAATTACCCAAACTGGGATCGAAAATGGAATTTTAACTTTAGAGCCAGGAAACAGTGGAATTGTGCAATTTAATGTGACAAACACAGGTAATACGTTAGATACTTTGGATTTATCAATGGAGAATTGGTATACTAATGAAAATCCTGCGACTGGTAATTGGTTCTCTTTACCTGCAAGTGTTACCCTACAACCAGGTGAAAGCCAAATCGTGGAGGTTTCTGTTGAGGCGCTCCGGACATGGGAGGTTCATTCACTGGCATATGATTCAATACTTACAGCCGCAAGCATTAATGATCCATTTGCAAGTCGAGAAGCTCACGTTCAAATCTTTATTCTACCTTTTCACGAGGTGAGCGTTACAATCGATTCAATAAGTAAAGAGGTAATACCTGGAGATACTATTACATACGAAATTACAGTTCAAAACTTAGGAAATGTAGAGGATGTATTTGATATTTCAGTTACAGCCCTTGATGAAACTTGGTTTTCCCTTTCAGACGAATCACTCAATTTATTACCAGGAGATACTGCAACGGTTTCTCTCTCAGTTTTTCCACCACGAATATGTACAACTGCACCAGGAGCTTATCAATTGAATTTGAATGTAATACCTCCCGTAGACCCTACAGTGATGGTCACAATTAATCCTATAGTTAACATATTACCCTATTATGAGGCAGAATTTCAATTAAATCCAATAACTTTAGAAATAAATGCTGGAAATACCGCAGAATATAGCTTTTCCATCCATAATTTAGGAAATTTAATTGATAGCTATCAGATTACAGTAAACTTTCTTGAGTTAGGCGAGAATTCCGAAGCATTTCCGACTGTAATTCAATCTAGTTGGACAGATCTTAGTGATAGTTCTCTAACACTTCAGCCATGTCATACTGATGATGTTCTACTTACAATAACACCCCCTTCTGATTGGGCAGGCATGCATGATACTATATATCAATTCGAAATAACAGGAGTAAGCACTTCAGACTCCTCTGTAACAGAAACTCTTACAGGGAATTTAAAAATATTTGCAAATCCTATAACAATGCTAAGATATGTTAGATATCTGGTTGATGATTTGCAATTGGAGGGTAATGCCGAGAACCGGAAGAATGCATTAATCAATAAAATTGACCAGTGTATTGTCCTCTACCAAAATGAAGAATATGATCAGTGTTACGATAAACTTCTTCACGATATTAAACCGAAGCTCACGGGACTCAAAGTAGACGAAGAAGGTAATCCATTCGGAAATAGTCTCTTTAATAATCCATGGGTCATAGACTCCGGCCTCCAGCAGGAATTCGCGGACGCAACAGATGCGATACTCTCCCTGTTAGCAAACCCTTAAACTTATTCCCCCCTTTTTTTTTCAAACCCCTTATTTTCCTATTTTATTTTTCTAAATAAGTTGAAATCTTGATTCTGTTAACTCCAAAGTTACTCACATTTTAGTTACAAAAATAGTATTTAAACTCAAAAGATAATATACTTAAAAAAAACAAGTATTTATAATGAAATTAAGGAATTTAAAATTCCCAACGTAGCTAATATTGCCTCTTCTACTCGAATTGTCTTAGTTCCCTGCTCAGGTGCAATATTAAAAATGAGGTCTACCAATTCATCTAGTTTTAAACCATTCCTCTTAAAAATTTCGAATAGACCCATATGAGGACTCCCAAATAGCAATAAAATCTTGTTGATCTCATCTAATTTGAAAATTTTGAGATCTTTCTTTTTTATAGGAGTACCATACCTCGAAGTTGCAATTTTTAGAGAGATTTCAAACTTTTTAATCAACTGTGTAATCGAATCCTTAAAAATTCGGATATCAAAACCCCAATATTGCTTTATTTCTGCTTTTATTATTGGTTCTCCAGAAATACTATTTCCATTTTTCCTAA
Source organism: Candidatus Helarchaeota archaeon (assembly GCA_016840125.1). The sequence continues at coordinate 9,731 of JAEOSY010000569.1, forward strand.
TTCGCAGTTTAATTCGGGATTTAGGGGAAAGGTTTGGAACTTGAATCCTAATTGGCGTTTCTATACCTATATCTATTTCTGAAAAAATATCATTAGAAAAAAGCACCGCGCCTTCTCGTACTGAGTCTGCAATTAATTGGGATGCTTTTTTCTCAATTGGATGATGTGGTGTCCTTAAAGGTGGTAATGTTCCAACATATTTAAAGATAGGTAATTTTGGGAAAAGAAAACGTCTAAGATATTGAGGACAATCTAAATATTCTAATATATTTTTTAATAGCGTGATGTCTTTCGAAAAATCTTTCAAAAATTTTCTATTAATCGAATAAATAATTACTTCGTCAACCTTATAAATAACACAAGCTCTCGCAATTTGCCCAATTTTTTGTGTTTTCGAACGAAGATCACTGCAATTCTCTAAAACATTGGATGGAATTGCGATACTAATATGAACTTTTTGCAATTTAATCAGTTCCAAGGTCCCCCGAATAACTCCCGCTTAAATCACCGTTTCCAACTTGGAAATCTCATTAAGGTTTAAAGTATTCAGGGGATTTTATGCTTACTAAAAATGGGTAGAGAATTATATGTAAGTATCCTCCAATCTACTGTTCTTGCTCACCTGCCGATCGCGCCCATTCGTCAATTGCAGTCGTAATAAGACTCATTAGTTCTTCACGGAAGGTTGGATTAATTCCCACCATTGGGTAACACTGAACACTGAGAAGACGTTCAACCAATTTAGGTTTCATTGCCCGAGGCAGATCCTGTTTATTACACAGACAATAAGTTAGTAAATCAGTTTTCCGTTTTTTAATAACATTCAAATAAACACGTTTTGTACTGACAACATTTTCAACGGTACTATCAGTAACCAATAAAACTATATTTGTTCCTCTTAACAAAAATGTCCAGAGCGGAGTTACGTCCCAAACCGATTAGTACGGTAAGGTATAACGCTCCTGCCCTGCAAAATCCCAAATAATCACATCGTAGGTTGCTGATACATCGAGTTTTTTTACATCCACTGCGATCGTTGGATTATATTCAATAGGGATATCAGACCCCCGCATGAGATTTAAAAGAGTGGTTTTCCCGACACCACCGAAACCAACCAGAGCAATCTTAATAATTCCGCTGAGAACTTTTTCCACGGACGCTTCAAAATCCACCCAAATATCCTGAGATTGGCCATCCCAAGTTGCTAATTTAGTATATTGCTCATCAGCGAAAACGTCCTTCACACGCTTGATTCGTTGGTGCAATCCAAGTTCATCATCCTCCTGATCAGCACAGAATACATGGATAAGATCTCTCTTATTATCAACCGTATAGACGAATTTCAACCTCCCACTAGCTACAGATTTAATAGAACCATCTGGCATGGCACCAGTGAAAGAAGTTAAAGCAGATAGGAAAACTGATACAAGACTCTCATCAATTTTTATTGCCCCAAAGCTTTTCTGATAGAGAACAGTTCCATCAGTTCGAATTACATAAATAGAATGTATCACAGGAGCATCACCTCTTATTAATGAAATTATTATATTATGTCTAATTAATTCTCAAATTTAATTCTTTTCTTAATAAATTTTTATACCTAAAGATTTTGGTGTGTAAAGATATTAAAATATATTATTTTGGAAAAAAATACAAAATTATATGGTAGTATCAATGTTTCAGACAATCATTCAATGAGGATTTCGATGAAATTACTCTTTTCTCATTTAAAACATCTATTCGACAGAATCCTTCGGTCAGGGTTAACAACAGTAACAATTTCGTAAGAATTTATTAAAAACGCCCTTTAAATCTTTGTAGTGGTTGATCACTATACTCTAAATGGCCGAGATACACCTCACAGCTTTCAGGAGGGAGATCTAATGCTTTTTCTACTTATATCTCCCGTAATCCTGTTGCACTATTCTTTACGC
>JAEOSY010000062.1 GCA_016840125.1 Candidatus Helarchaeota archaeon
GGGAGGATTTCTTTTTGTTTAATAATAAAAAGATAGTTGCACAAATAGATCCTGTCAATGATACGATCATGATAACGCCTGTTGATACGAGCTCCTCGATGACCAACCATACTCTAATCAATAGTAATCTGGAGTTCTTTGAGGCCTTAGAAGATATACCAACAGATCTTGAAGAGGAAGAATTTGGCCAAAATGGATTGGATTTCTACATGCCCATTAAAGGAACTGGAGAACTTTATTGGATTGCAGAAGTATTAGTGGGTGATCAATTAGCTTTTTATTGCATTTCAACTTCACGATCTAAGTTGGACGAAGAAATTCAAAGAAAAACCAAGAAACATTTTCCAGGTTTATTAATCTCATCCCAGGTAGAAATTAACAATTTTTCGGCTAATTTGGTCTATTCTCCTGTGCCAAGTAACATTGCTAACAATGCGTATAAACATCTATCAAATAAAAAAATCAACAATATTGAAATCGATCCAAATATCTCCATCCCCAACGATGCTGAACTGACCCCTTTAATCGATATTGGGGAAGGTTCTGTAAAGGGATTGCAAATCAAGAAAAGAAGCCTATTGGCGAAGTATGAAATTATAGCAATTGTTGCAGAAGAATATGAAATTAGGGATATCCATCTTCAAGAACTCAATGGGGAACTCTTCTGGTTAGTAACCACTGAACAGGGAGAGCTTTGGTTCGATTCAATTGATGGTAAAGAACAAAATATTAAATAAATTCTCCATCTCTTTTGTTTTAAAACTGAAGGGGACGAGTTGGAGTGTTTGTGGCGGCGCCCATCTTCTTTCTTGCGTCCATTCCTCTGTTCTTGAAAGTAAAGGAAACTCTACCAACTGAGGTTCAAAATTAGACTTAGATCAAGAAAAATCCACATTAATCATTACTGACGATAATGTCGGTTACTATTTTTAGCTAAAAATATCCGAAATATTTTTCTCAGTCTTTTTTTAAGTCCATGTGACCTTGAAAACGCAAAAAGTGAGTAAATAATGTATTGAATTAAGATGCACTACTGATGTGATGAAAGGTATAAGAATTGAGTTTAAGAACTTGGAGGTGGTGATGAGAACGGACGAAACTATTGCGCGCATTGGAATATTTTTATGTCATTGAGGGCTAAATATCGCAGAAATTATCGATATGGATGAGTTGAAACGATTTTCAGAGACACTCGAAGTGGAAGTTGTTGAAAATATCCTCTCATTATGCACCAGTGTTGGAGCTGACTTAATCCGGGATAAAATTTCAGAACTGGACTTAAATCGAATTATTGTAGTGGCGTGTACTCCAAAAACGCATGAAAGAGTGTTTATTCGAGTGCTCCAAGAAGCTGGGTTGAACCGAGGGTTCTTAGAATTCGTAAATATTAGAGAACAAGTTTCCTTTGTTCATCGGGACGATAAGGAGGCTGCCATGCAGAACGCGAAAGACCTGGTTAGGGGCGCAGTTGAGCGGGCAAGATCTCTCGAAAAAATAGCAATTCAACGAGTAAAAGTGACACCATCAGCGTTAGTAATCGGTGGTGGTGTAGCAGGGCTAACCTCAGCGCTTGATCTAGCCAATGAAGGGTTCATGGTGTACTTAGTTGAGAAGAAAGCTACAATTGGTGGCTATATGGCGAAAATGGATCGGACTTTCCCTACAGATGATTGTTCAATATGAATTTTAGGTCCGATTATGCTGGAAGTAGCAGAGCATCCATTGATTGATCTGATTACCTACGCAGATATTGTAGAAATCGAAGGATTCATCGGAAATTTTGAAGTGACAATTCGCAAGAATCCCCGGTATGTGAGTGAAACGACATGTACTGGCTGTGGTGCTTGCATAGATGTGTGTCCTATCTATGGACCCAATGAATTTGATGTAGGACTTGGCGCAAGGAAGGCAATCTATCGGCCTTTCGATCAAGCAGTACCGAATGTCTTTCTAATTGATAAGGATCGGTGTGTTGAATGTCGATTATGCGTCAAGAAATGCGAACCAGACGCGATTATGTTCGATCAGCAGCCGGAGATTAGGAAAATCAATGTTGGGACGATTATCATTGCGAGCGGCTTTCAGACTTATAATCCCGCTGGAGAATACGGTTATGGCAAGTTTGAAAACGTTATTACACAGATAGAATTAGAGCGTCTCCTTGCACCAAACGGTCCAAC
>JAEOSY010000570.1 GCA_016840125.1 Candidatus Helarchaeota archaeon
ATGAGTCATCTTTTCTGCCCCCCCAACCATTACAATATCGCTTAATCCGGAACGAACTGCATATATAGCGGTTCTTAACGCTGCTCCTGAAGATGCACATGCCGCTTCTATTCTTGTAGCCGCAATCGGCGTCAATCCTGACCAATCAGCGGCTATCGCTCCAGAATGTCCTTGACGTTCATAAGATTCTCCCATGTGTCCCAGAAAAAGGGCTTTTACATCCTTTTTTGGGTTTAAGTTCGGTACTCGTTTGAACGCCTCGTTTGTCGCTTGGGCAAAAAGTTCTCTTGCATAAAAACCATCCATCTTCCCAAATTTTGATAATCCGGCCGAAACTATTGATACAAGAGGTTTTCCTATCAATGTAATCGTTACTTCTTCTTTCTGATATATTTACATTTACTCGCAAAATTTCAAGAATTTCACATTTCAAAGATTAATTTTTTGTTTGGAAATTATTCTATTTAATGGTGATTATTTTGGCTTGCTCTATTGCTTCATTAACCATATCTTCAATGTTGAGTTGTGCTTCTGCTTCTTTTACCCTCTGCAGGTTAGCTTTAGTAGATGGAGAATTAGGCGCTGCCCTACATCCATACGATTTTTCTGCAGCAATTTGATAGGTTCCGATTTGTTTAGCTAATTCGGTTGTTTCACATTTATTAAATCCGAGGAGCGGCCGATGGATTGGATAGTTACTTGCCGCTTCATTTAATACTCTAAGATTATGTAATGTTTGGCTTGCTTGTTCTCCAATGGATTCACCGGTGATTATTCCTTCAGCTCTTTCAAATTCTGCAATTCTCTCAGCGATACGATACATCACTCGTTTACATAAGATACATGTTAATTTGGTTGGACTTTGTTTTTGGATTATTTGAAGGTTTTTTCCATGAGGGATTAGATACATTCTTCTTGAGAAGCCGATTGACCATTCAAATAGTTTTGACGCCATTTTGATAGCTTGGTTTGCTGCCGCTTTATCTACATAGGGTGAATTTTGAAAGTAGGTGGGAACGATAGGGCATCCTCTTTTCATAGTTAGCCAGGATGCAACGGGTGAATCAATGCCTCCGCTTAACAAGCAGACGACTTTAGGTTGAGCTCCAATTGGAAATCCGTCTACTCCTTGAAAGGTTTCAGTAAAAATAAATAAATCATCTGATCTGATCTCCAAATTAATAGTGACGTGGGGTTTGGTTAAATTTACTTGAAGATTTCGATGTTTGAGTTTTGTCTGTATTTGTGTTCCCATCTCTCTGCAGATATCCATGCTAGTATATGGGTGAACTCCTACCCGACGACATCTCACTGCAAATGTGTCATTAGTTTTCAATAGGGCTTGTGCTGTTTCCACCGTTTTTCGGGTCATTTCTTGCATTTCCGAACTTGTGTGCAGTGCTGGTGAAACTGAAGAGATCCCAAAAATTTGAGTTAGCTTTAATGCAACCTTTCGAGCATTCTCTAATTGAATATATGACCTTCCATGAGTATAGACTATTTTTGTATATGGAATGGTGTGGTAGGTTAGATAGTTCTTTATGTTTTCTAACACTTGTTTTTCATAATGTCTTCGAGTCCATTTACCTTTAATTCCTATTTCTCCGCCAAAACGAACGATCACGACTTCTGGATTCCCTGAGATATGTGTGTCTGCCTTTTCTTCATCAGAGCTTGACACGGTTTGTATGTTAAAAGATTTATTTTTCAAGATTGTGAACCTACACCCCGTCTTTTATACTCTAACCGTTTCTTAACGAGGTCTTCGACTTCTTCTTTGAATTGTTGTTCCTTTTCCAACTCAAGAAAATCCTTTCGGTATTCTTCGAATCCTTTAGGCATTTCCACTCTTATTAAAATATAGGGTTTCCCTATTGCCATCTCAAATTCACGTTTTTCCTCTTCGTATCTCGATTCATTTTTGGATTTTTTTCGACTAAACCACTTTTTCATATTTTCCAATAATGGATACACCCCCTATACTCCGAATCTCAACACTAAATATAGGCTAGATACCCCAAGTTGGAGAAAGGTAGTGAGTAATCCAATCTTTGCAAAATCAACAAACTTCAGAGTGATATGTTCCCGTTTAAGTGCTCCGATCGCCATCATAACCACCGTACCACTAAAAGGTGTTGCTGCTCCTCCAAGGTTTGTTCCCAGAATAAGTCCTGACCAGATACCTGCTGATTGCATTCCTGTGAATGCTTGCATACTGATTACAGGTGTAAAGGTTAGTGCAATAGCAATATTGCTTATTATGGTGCTTCCCAATCCGCTAATCCATAATGTTATTAGTGACGCATTAATCGGGTTACCTCCCGACATAGAAAATAACTGGATCGATAATTCATTTAGAATTTGAGTTTTTTCTACACCTGCCACCAGAAACATGAATCCTGCAATGAAAAAAATTGTTTCCCAATCCAATGACTTAAAAATTTCTGCTGGATCTAACTTACTTAAAAATAACGCGAGAACCGCGCAACCAATAGCCACCCCTTCTGGTCCAATTCCTACCTGTTCCAAAGTTAAGAAAAGGGCGATGAAGAGAAATAACACGAAGGCAGATCGTCGAAATAATGCTTTATCTGTTATACTATCCCACGGGTTGATCTCTGGCAAGGTTTTTTGAATCCCTAATCTAGGTTTAAAAAATAAATACAATGCTAAAATCGTGACAAACCACAATAACACCTCTCCGACAGCGAGATAATTAACGAAATCGATGAATGTCAATCCGGATTCGACTCCAATTATCATATTACTTATTGATCCGATCAGAGTGCTCGTCCCACCTAGGTTTATCATTATCACAGCCGACAGGAAGTATGGTGTTGGATCGTATTTTAGCAGTTTCGTTATTGAGATGGTTGCTGCCGCCATCATTAACATAGCCATAGGATCACTGAGGAACATCGAAACTGTAGCTGAAACTACGCAAAAAAGGATGAATAGCTTGGTGGGGTTTCCACCTGAATATTTAACAGCAGTTAATGCAACTAGTCGAAACAGACCGCTTCTTTCTGCGATTTCAACTACTACCATCACGCCAATTATTAAGGCTAATAATTTAACATCTATGAAACCTAGTGCTTCTTCATAGGTAAAAACGCCATATTGTAAACCGAACCAAGCCGTAAGTAATGCTCCTGTTAATGCGGCGATTGAAAGAAACGTTAATTCGGTGGCGGAGATAAGTATCACTAACGTGTAAATAAGAAGAAAAATAATTACAATTGGATCCAATTTTAATCACCGTTTTTTCCAGCCATTTTTGACAAACGATCTGCAAGTATCTCCGCTTTTTTTTCAAGTATCTGGTGCAAGATTCTTCCAATATCGTAAATTAGCAGGATAATTAATCCTAGGGCTAGGATGGTTGTGATGTTGTTTAACCACTCTCCCTCAAGATGTAAATTTTCTTCTATACTGTTGAGAAATGGCGATACTGCTGTCGCTACCAAGATAGTTATTATAATGTAAATGAAATCTCTTGCGGCTCGCTTGGGTGATCGCTCCTCCTTTATACCTAGCTGTTTAATTACAATATTTGTGAATACATCTCCTACAACCAGAGCGTCAGACAAAGCACGAATAAGAAAAATCGCCATTATGATTATTGTGATTGAAGACGCGAGGAATTCCAAGTCCATATTGACCGATCCAATCAATTTGATATCGCGTACCGTAGGTGGAACAAAAATGCTGATTATCCAAAAAATGAATACCATGATTAAATTCGTTACGAGCCTAGGTAATCTAATTCGGATTTCTTCCCCTTTCATGTTGCAGATTCTCCAGCCAGAGTGTTATCGATAATTTTCAATTATAAATTATTTTATCCTAAAATTCTTTGTGTATTCTTCAAATCAAAGTTTCCGTGTGATTATGACAGTTTGCTTTAAATCTGTCAAAAGATATTTTTTTTGGAGGTTTCATATCATTTAGGTGAGGGATTCAAGGATCAATGCGATTTGTAATTAGGATTGGGGGCTCCGTTATTGGTTCTCCTATTAACCCTTTACTGATAACTAAATATGTTGATTTATTTATCAACTTGAAAAAGGCAGGTCATG
>JAEOSY010000571.1 GCA_016840125.1 Candidatus Helarchaeota archaeon
AGAAACATCGAAACTTTCGGTGCCCGTGAACCTTCTCAAAAAAAAGCTCGAAGTGAGGATGTAAAAAAGATGGGGTGATCCGAATTTTGAAGAAGTCCTGATACGATTGAGGTGCCAGTAATCTTTTATAATCTGTAAAAATTCCTATCGAAGTATCTAATTGTAGCGAAAGCGCGTGTCGTAGAGCATTCCCCATGATAAAACGCGGATCCCCCTTATATTCCGTATGAAACCGAAATAAAAGTCTTACCATTTCGTCCATTTTAAGCTTTAGCCTCTAGCGGTTCTGTCTGTTTCTCTTCTATCGCTTCTTCAACGGGAAATCGTGTCTTCTCCTTTTCAACAACCGCTAGAAAGTTAGCATCCAGCTTTGAGGCATCGGCGTTCTTTAATTTAAACTGTATGGTCATTGATCCGTTGTCCTCATTGGCTTCTTCCTCTTCGGGAACGAGTGTCTTGTTTTTAGATTTCTTCTTCTTTTGTACCATAGGTAAGATGGCAGCCCGTCCATACCCTTGGTCACGCATACCACCCAAGAGAAAGTCGAACTCATATCCTTGGACCATGGTCTTGAGGAATTCTAACGCTTTCAGGAGGACAACCTCCTGATCTTTATTCCCACCTTTTAAAATGAGATTGATGGGTGCTTTGATCATCACCCCTGCCGCTGATTCGATGGCCATATAGGTTTGGTGCGTATTTTTCCGTGCACGGGGGCTACAGTGAGTGATTTCAATCCGTCCCCCACCGATAGTCCCGAAGATCTTGTTAATTTCTTTAGTAGCAGTGCCATTGCCGGTGGTTGTGGGATAGAAATACACGCTCGGCGTCATCAGATTACCAGGGGCATTGAGATCCCCAAACATCTGGTAGACAAGGCAGCCGCCCTCTTCCGCACAAGATCCGCGTGGGTGATATCCCAAGGTGAGGTCTTCTTTCGTGTAATATTTCCTGTTCCGATCACTGGTTACACTCATTTGAGATAATGGATGACAAACAGAGACTCCGTGTTGGAGTAACAGTTTCTCGACTGCATGCCGTAACCAACCACGGAGGGTTTGACCGCTGATTCGCCCGACTTTAGCAAAAGGGGAAGTTTGTTTTCGCTCTCGCTCATTTTTCGCATGATTGAACATGACCAGCACATTGCTGCGATTAGTAAAGCTCTCGCACAAAAGGATAGCTTGTATAATTTTTTTATTATTCACCAAATTCATCATTTCCTTTTGGTTTACTTTTCTTTTTCAAAATCCTATTTAAACTCCTAGCTTTTTTCAAAAACCATTCCTTATATTAAATTTTAAAAGCTGCCAAACCATAAAAGTCTTCCGAAAACTGTGCCCATTTGCGCATAATACTTTCAGATACCTACTGACAAATCGTCAGATTGAACGTACTCCCAAAAAACAATTCTGTTTCATCTCCTGAAAATTTTGCTAATTTTCTAAACCCTTCGAAATATATCACCATAAACTGGCTTTTATTCGGGTTTCGCAATATATATATCGGAGAATTTCCAATATTTTCAAATATATGAAAATTATTAATGATTTATCTCTGCGATTTCCGATTAAAGACAGAAGATCTTAGCCAAATTTCTATTAAAAGAGTTAATTTTTTAGAATTCTCATTTATATAAGTATTTCTTATAAAAAACAAATTTTTTGTTAATTTTTTTAAATAAAACTTTTATTTTAAGGGGGATTAATGAAAATAAAAAGTTTTACTTATAAAACAGCAATAACAAAGTAAAGAATTTATAATGAAATAATCCTAAACACGCTAGTAGATGGGTGCTAGACCGCCCAATTACATCAATTATATGTGTCACAGTTAGACAGAGGTTTGACGTATTCGTGTTGGAGATTAGATAGGTGGTGGAGTCCAAAAATGATACAGGTTCAATTTGTTATAACAATGTTAAGTGTGAAAGAATGCAATTTATGTGGTTTTTCGAATTTTAAAATTATTGATACAGTTTTAAATCTAATTAGAAGTATAAACGCGAATAGATGCTATTTATTACATTTTTTTGAATTTCAAATTTTTGAATTAAGTTCAATTTCCTTTATCAGTATTAACCCCAAAAGAACTCATTCTATGGGATTTTTAGAATTGTTAGACTTTTGATACAAGGGTGATCTCATAAAAAATTGTTTACTCGATTAGATCTAGTGGGTTGTTAAGAGTCAAATTGGTGGCACCTCAAACCGAACTGCCTGTCGGTGACACGCAGAAGGAAACCTCATCTGAAGAAATATTCGCCCAGTTAGAGAAGGCACCAAAACTGCACCTCTCGATGGTATTTCTGCTTTTGGAGATTTTTATAGAGCGGAGAGGGTTTCAATACTGCGAACTCCGCAAATTTCAGGTGGAAGGAATCTATGCCCCTATTAAAAGCAAGGGGGTATTTCTCATTGCGCCTACCGCAAGTGGCAAATCCTTGGTTGCCTACTTCTTTCTAGGAAAAGCAATTGTGGAGGGGTCAATCGGTGTGTATCTCGTTCCATCAACCCAGCTCTTAGACCAAAAGGTATTAGACTTAGAGGAATTTTTTCGGGGTTACGTACAGATTATTAAAATGGCTGGGGAAGTTCGTCCCACCCAGTATGAATTACGCGAACATCAAGACCGGCTCATCATTGTAGCAACATATGAAAGTTTTCGTTCCTTCCTCTTCGAACTTCAGAACCGAAGGTATTTCACGAGGCAGAAACTTTTTGGAGGTGTTGTGGTGGATGAAATTCAGTATCTTGGGGACGAAGAGCGGGGCCCAAAGCTCGAGAGTACATTGTACAAGTTACAGCGGGAGCATGCTACCCAGTTCTGTTGCCTAACGGGCACATTTACCAGAGACGATGCCAAACTATGGAGTGCTCGATTGGGTTGCAAACTGCTCTATCATGACCCCTCACGGGTATTCCCCCTTAAAGAGATTATTAAGTACGAGACCAAGAAGAATCTATCGAAGATGGAACGAAAACTTGCCCGGCAAGAAAAATTAGTTAAGGTTCTAAAAGAATGCTGGGAATTCATCGTGAACGACCATATAACGAACATGGAGCTACCGAAAGCAGAGGTCCGAAAAGAGGAGGGAAAATGGGTATGGGATACCGAAGGACCAAAATTTACAGAGGATAGTGAAAAAAATGAAGTTAGTGAACTAGTCCCCCAAGTCCAGAACGCAAAGATGCTCATCTTTTGCTATACCCGCCGATTTTCTGAGATGATGGCACGAAAAATCAGTTGGATCTTTCGGAATTTCTTTGGTGGGTACTTCCTTGATAACCAAATTGACCAGATTTTTAGTTGTCAACATATGCATGCGGGGATTGCACGGATAGAACAACCCTTAATATTCGATCAGTTTAATGAGAGCAAGGGGATACGAATCCTATGCTGTTCGCCGATCTTGGAGGTCGGGATCGATGTAGCTAACATCCAGACTGTAATCATTACCGACGCGGAACGGTATTCACCCACACAATTGGCCCAGATGGTTGGGCGAATACGTGGGGCAGGGAATGTAATCTTCCTCGTGGCAGATGAGCCGTCATCCGTTACAAAACAAAAACAACAGTTAGTTAGTTGCCTGACTATCTGTAGGCAATTTATTCAGTCCCAGCTCCAAAAAAAGAATTTGGATATGGGAATGTGTCCGATTCCGAAGCCCACTGGAAAGATGCTACTTTTGTGCCCCTCCGATGAGTATTCAGAAGATCTTGCAAAAAAAATTAGAATTTTTATAAACGCACTGTATCATAATCGCTTAACTGAAGAGGAATTCACTTGTGAATCGCTACATGGGGGACTTGAACGACTCCATCAACGTGCCATCCTTGGTCGTTTCAATCAGGGGAAGCACCTGAACATCCTCTGTTGGAGCTATTATGTCGAACCTCAATTGGATGTCCCGAATGTCGATTGGTTTGTCATAGAAGACCCAGAACGCCATGACTATATTGCCAAGTCGATTTTCCAGTCATATCACCATCCTTGGAAGAAAATTGCCCCCATTCTCTATTTAGAGGTGAATGAATTTCAGAATTCTCGCGATAAGTCGTTGTGGCAACTTGTGCAAGAGGCAGGATTTGCAGAAGCGTTCAAAGATCCCCCCGCTGGGTGGGTAGAGCAGACCACCCAATCTCAATCAGATGGAGAATTATCTCGGTTGTTATATAGCACCGAAGGGCTCTGGGATTATTATAGCCGCGAGAATTTCTACGCTACCAAGGTTATCACGAATAGACCATTTGTTGAATTCAAACAAAAGCCGTTACCAGACCTCCGCCTTCTAGGGTTTCATTTAAGCAACATCCCACCGCGTGCTCAGACAGCTGACATGCCACGGCTCATCCTCGAAGCTTTATTCCGGCGCCAAAGAACCAAGAAGGAAATCGCTGTTTTGTTAAAACCATATGATTTTGTTGATTATGACCTATCTTCTGAGTTAAGAGAATTGCTCAAGGAGAACTTCATCCGGCGAAACCAGCGCAAGAATAAAAAGGGAGGGCAATATTCAACCACTTACATCGGCGACGCTATCGTTACAACAGGCATTGATCTTGATGTGGCTCGCCGCGGGATCCAATTTTTCCAACAATTCCGCGGGATTTATAAAGCCCCTTGGCTGGTTCGCTTCCT
>JAEOSY010000063.1 GCA_016840125.1 Candidatus Helarchaeota archaeon
CAGATAAATTAAGTATTCAACGACGTACTATTCAATATCACGTGAATGAAATGGAAAAGTTGGGACTAATAGAAAGAATCCAAGAGGGGCGCTCTATGTTGTTAAAAATTTGTGATGAAAATTTGATGAAGGAGTTATTAAATCCTGAAAAGATTACAAGTTGACGGAGGATGCCTGGAAGATACCCTACGTACCACTCTCAGACGATGAATTCGAACATAATTAGACGAAATTATCGGGCTTTTCTACACCTTGCATGACGCCAAGGATTTTGAGCAGATCCTACCTGAAGTGGAGAAATATACCGCGATTTTACGTCAAAACACAGACCTGCTTACAGATCACAAATTTCGCTTTCGTCGAGTCCATTCGAAAGCTACTTATTAAAATTATCGCTCACTATCGCTTTTATTAAATCCCTTCTAACGAAGCCCTCTACCTTTTGAAAACTTCTAACAAATAATCAAAAATAAGTTTCATTTATGTGGATTTGGGGGGTACTGCCTATAAGTAAGAGGAAAATAGAAAAGGGGGGAGGGATTCAAAATAAGGAATCAAGGCAGTACCTTTCCCCTATCAAGGTCGCTAAAGGGACCATCTTCAAATTCTATTGCCACCTCTCCTTTCTATTGAACAACCTTAATAGTGAGTAAATATTATATAAGACTTTTCCTTTTCCGTACTAGCGGTAAATTTTTTAAAGTTGTTGACTCAAGGTGGTCATCGCTCATTTCAGGAAATGTGCGCTGAGCTTCACTTCTTTAAAGTGGTTGATTGAAACGGATGGCAAAAATATGGACTCAATTAAAAGCTATTTGGAAATGTATCAAAGGTTATTTTGAGTTAACCGAGGAACAACTCAAGTACGCCGAAGATGTACTTGACTCTCTTTTTGGAGAAAAGAGCCGAAAGGAATCTAAGTCCCCCTAAACTTCTTTCGAAGTTTTTCTTACCGATATATGTAGGACTTAGTCCCGCTTGTCGTTAGATTAGGCAGAATATCCACTTTACTCATTGAAAAGTGAGAAAAGAAAAAGCTTAAATAATGTAACAGTGATACAAAGTACTACCTTTTTTTATGAAAAGGAGTGAGATCAAAATGACAATAAAACGGTTTATTGTTGAAAAATATCAAATTAAACTTGGGTATGCGCTTACTGCCACGTGGAGTGGGACTCAAATAAAGGCGCGCGGAGTCGTGGCTTGTTACGGAGCAGATCATCGATTCATTGCATACTTCCTAACCGATGAGAGTCCAGTTCCCCCCCCTATTTACCATGTACCAAATAAGGTGGGTGCAATTTTCCTTCCATTTAAAGAGATAGACCCTTTTATGGAAATGTTACGGAATGAAAAACCCATCTTTGCATATCTCAATAGTGACAAACCCGAATGGAACAATGTTAGTACCTCTAAGGAACCGGTAGGGGAAGAAGAAACTTAATTCAAATTTTTCTAAACCATCTAAAATTTTTCCCCCTTTTTTTACAAAAACTTGTAAATTCCTTAGTTTGTCAGTTTCGAGGGTTTGTTCATTCAGGGGAGGGATTGTTCGTTTTTTTCCGTTTCTCTAGTAAATCTTCTGCCTTTTACTACGATCTCTAAAGGAATTTAGTGGGTGATGCTCTGCGTCAAAAAGGAAATGTAGGGAGGAGGGGGTTTTTTTTTAATAAAAATAGATACAGGGCACCGCTTTCCCGCTATTATTATTCGCTAGCCTGTTATCATGAATGTCCAGCTACTTCCTATTACAAAGGAGTAATTTGTTCTCTCAAGAGGAAAAAGAGAATCATGAAGCAGAGTGACATGAGTCCTAATAATACAAAACCAAATGTATTTTCTACGCTCAACACTAATTCCAACGTTTCCATTTCATATTTCACGAGCAAGGCATCATTCTCACCTGTTATCCGATGCCTTAAACGGCCAGCAATAAAAATATTGTCATGACTGTCCACTGCCAAGCATTCTCCGTTCTCGGAATGAGGACCGCCTGTTGAATGGCTCCAGAGCTCGTTCCCCATGGCATCGTATTTTACGAGAAAGAGATCATAGCTAGCTCTGATGAGAGTCCCCGCCAGATAACAATTATCGTGGCTGTCAATGGCAAGATCATTGAGGTCCGTGAATGGATCTTCCCCCCGAGTTCGGTTCCAAATTTGGTTGCCGGCAGGATCGTATTTCACCAGAAATGTACTCGCCCAAGATCCCGACATGAAGCTCTCGGTATAACCGCTGAGGTAGCAATTATTATTACTATCAATCACAATATCATCAATGGTTTCATCTGCAGCTCCGCCCCAAGTACAATTCCAGAGTTGAGTGCCATTAACATCATACTTCACCAGGAATGCATCATAGGACCCTACCCCAAAACTGGAGGTCCTTCCAGCGAGGTAGCAGTTATGATCATTATCATGCTTCACTGCATAGCCGAATTCAACTTGAGGCCCACCCCACGTCCGGTTCCATACTTGGTGTCCTGTCGAATTATATTTGACAAGTATTGCATCTGAGAAAAACCCACCCGCGAGATAGCAGGAATTGTTTCCATCAACCTCAACACGATCCCATGCGTAGCCGAGACTCAGATTCCATTGCTGATCGCCGGTTCCGTTGAACTTGACCAGAACCCCATTCCCGAATAGATAGCTGTTATTCTGGTTATCAACTGCAATGCCATTAAATTCGTCAAAAAAAGGTTCTCCCCAGGTTACATTCCATTGCAGATTCCCTTGGGTATCATATTTCGCGAGAAACGCATCCCACCCACCTGCTCCGAAGGAATTTGTCATTCCAGCGATGTAAATATTATCGTAATCATCTATTGCAATGCAATGCGCTTCTTCAAACCCGGTGCCACCCCACGTCCAATTAAAGTCATAGGTATAGGAATCGAGCCAGCCTGGGACAAATCCCAGAATAAAAATCACTGAAACGCTTGAGAAAACCAGAAGAAGTAGCAAGAAAATTTGCATCTTTCTCCTTTTACCTTGCATCTCGCATCCCATAGTACTTATCAACTTCATTTAATAGATCGTAATCGCATAACCTTGATGAATTAGCGGGAATATCCCCACATATAATCCAATAAATATTAAGAAACCAATCAAAAGTATATGAAGAAACCCTACCTTTGAACTCAAATGCGTCTTATAAAGAGATTTAATGAGCTTTATCCCTATATACAGAGAAACGACTAAATGCGGGAGAAAAAATAACCCAATAATGAAGGGGGGCACATTGAGCAATTGGGAAATGTTGAAAAAATCACCAAGAGAAAAAAAAGCATAAAAGAATAGTGAGATGATACTACTAACTATTAAAATAGCAGTAGAAAGAAATAGGGCGAATCTGTTTTGTTTATAACAGGTAAAAAGAACACTAACAATTAAAATTCCAATAAATAATTCACTCAGTAATCCTCCTAAGCTAATGAACAGTGACTGAAACAGTGTGAAGTCGCCTGAAATGGGTGAAATGAAGGTTTGTCCATACAATGTGAAGTCCAATTCGATTCTTCTTGTATACCCCCCCATTAAGAGCGCTGTGAACGCATGTCCGCATTCGTGAATGAATACGAAGCTGAATGCGAGTCCATAGAACAAGCAAACGATGAATAACAGAGTCAAAACCTTCCTTTTTTTGGTGTTAGGATTGAAGAAAGCATTCACCAATTTCACTAGAATAGTTTGAATCCTTTGGATGACTTTGTTCTGTCTGAGAACATCAATCTTGAAAATGAAATAGGTACCAAGAGCGAGGAAAACTATGTCGAAGATGATTAACTCCCAAATCCAGATAAAATTGAAATAATAAGGTGCTCTTAGGTAAGAATTAATAAGATAGCTTATAACTGCAAACGTAAAAAGAACTATTGCACCGTAAATAAATACGATCCCTCTTTTTCTTAGCATTTATCGACAGTCCTCTTTATATTCCCTTTAATAGATTCTTTTACGGTCCTATTTTGTTTCATTTAAGATTTTCAGTTTCCATTACTTCTTCAACTCTCGCTGTTACCCACAATTTTTTCAATAAATCGTTGTCATATGTTAGAACAACATCGTGAGCTCCACCGTAACCAAAACGAACCGATCCAAAGGTTATTACTGAACCAAACACCTCTCGCTCAATCTGCTCAAGATCTGATGGAGTGACGGTCCCCTTCTCCTGCATGACTTCTTGGAGCCTGTGTGAAAAGTCCTGTTTCGCTTCCCGACGCCCGTAAAAAATCGAAAAAAGGCCGAGAATTTCTGAAGCGATCAAAGTAATTATCGCAATTTCTCCATACAAAATAAAATCCCAGAGATAATCGAAGAGGATGAACAAAAAAATCGAATAGAACCCGAATGGAATGAGAAAAAATCCTAGTTTCACCCAACTTTTCCCTTTCATTTTCTTTCTAGGATAAATAACCAATTCGTACCTTAAAAAATGATAATATTTTTTGATATTTGGAATTTATTTACAAATCCATCTATTAAGATTTGAAGGATTTTATGTGGAGAACTGTATCAGATGCCGAGTTTTTAAATGAAATGACGGGATGCGGGAATAGAGGATTTTTTCCCCTGTTAACTGAAAGTTACTTGTATTTAACATAATTTTAAGAATGACAAAAGCTTAAATATTGTGTATCGATGTTACAACCCAATCTTTGATCTCAATCAACATACACCACTCGAATAGCAATTAAATCCTAAATACCTAAAATCGGTATTATTTCCTATATTTGTCAAAAAATGAGACCGTAAATTGCTCCTATTACACTTTTATAGTAGAAATACCTTATTTGAATTCTAAAAATGTGAAAGAGGGTATTTGGAGATGCCAGGCAAGGAAAGAAATTTTTTAATGTTGATCTTGTTCATTCTAATCCTTAATCTAGTTCCGGCTTCGATTTCTTTTCTACAGAGTGTTATGCAAATTAAGATCCAGCATAAGGGTGGATCTAACCCGAACTTGACGGATCCGTCATGGACCTTCCTAAATTCTAGATCTGAATACCTTCCGCCCCCAATCGCTGAAGATCTCAACGAACCCTCTCCCGAAATTCCCCCAATTCCCCAAGAAACTGAGGAGCGTGGGCACGATCCCAATGCCACCATGACAGTTCTGTACGATGCAACTACGGGGAAAGAAGTCCAAGCACTAAATTCCAATTTGTGTCCTCTGGACATGCCCCTCGAGGTCAGTTTTACGCCATCTTGTGCAGGGTTTAGTTCTTCTACGGAGGAAGTTGGATCCGACCAAATACAAAGGAACTCCCTCGAAGAATCAGTTATTCCCCCTGACGATCGCGTGCGGGTCACCCCGACGACCACGTTCCCTTGGCGCTCCATTTGTAAACTGGAAATCACGGCCGCGGATGCCACCAATTGGATAGGTTCTGGGGCCATGATCGATGAAAACCACGTCTTGACCTGCGGGCATAATGTGTACAAGCATGATAACGGGGGGTGGGCGAGCAGTATAGAAGTGATTCCGGGCATGGACAATGGTGCCCAACCCTATGGGAACGCCTGGATGACGACTATGCGAACGTATTCGGGCTGGATCAATGATCGCAATCACGAACATGATTGGGCGGTCATTACCTTGGGGAGCAATATCGGTGCATCAACCGGGTGGATGGGACTCTGGACCGCAGATCCATCTCACTCCTACTACACTGGCATTGTAAACACTGCCGGTTACCCGGGTGATCTGGATAGTGGGTTGAATTTGTACCGCGTTTCCGATAATGGGCGTGTAGCAACGGAATTCAATCACTGGTACTACATCGACACGGCGGGGGGGCAAAGTGGCTCGCCCGTCTGGTGGTACAACGGCACGCACCGGTACATCATGACCATTCATACGCAGGGGGATGATGGCTCCGGGAGCAATCATGGCACTCGGTTGAACCGGAACAAATTCGACCAGATTTTAGAGTGGCTGGATGAAGATGCCAGTCGGGTTCCCGATATGGCGGATCGCGGTGAAGGCTTCGCCGGATTCAACCCCATTGCCGTCGCGCCCGGCTTTTCTGGGTTTAATGTATGGTGCGATGTCTTCAATATGGGGAATGGATCGACCCGCACCTTCACGGTTTCCTACTACGCATCGGTAAATAGTATTATCACCGCTGCTGACTACTTGATTGGAACGGATACGGTGACATCCATCTCGCCCGGCGCTAACGCGTCCTCGAGCTGGTTTGGCACGTTCCCTGGCGGCGTGCCCAGCGGCACCTACTACGTGGGGTGGATCATTGATGGAACCGATGCGATCACTGAGGGGAACGAAACAAATAATGTCGCTTATGTGAGTTCCTACCAATTGATTGTCGATGCCATTGCTCCGTCGAATCCGAGTGTTTGCGACCAGTTGAATGGTACAACTTCAAGTGGGGTCTGGCAGAATGTGATTGGTGCCCCGATCTTCAATTGGAGTGGCGCGTTTGATGCCCATTCGGGGATTGAGGGGTACTACTATTATTGGGGGCTCAATCCCACCGGCATGTCTGGGCTCTATACCACTGCCGCTAACTATACGCCGATGCCCGTTCCTAGTGGGACCTACTATTTGCGGGTTCGTGCGCGGGATAACGTCGGAAATATAGCACCAAGCTGGACGACGCTCTATACTTTCAGATATGAGAATGATCCCCCTGTCAGTACTCTGTTCTATAACATTCTATACCCACCCAATTACATTTCAAATTCCACCTCCTTTGCTATCAATGCAACAGACACGTTTTCGGGTGAAAACCTGACATACTATAAGATTGATAGTGGGAACGTGACCCTTTTTCTGAGCCCATTCAATTTAAGTGGGTATGCCGAAGGGAACCATCTCATTTACTTTTGGAGCGTCGATGATGCGGGGAATATGGAGCTGACTCAAAACACCACGGTGTATTTGGACGCTACTGACCCGGATATATTAACGACGTCAATACCCAGCGAGATCGAGCTCGGGCAACTGCTAGTCCTCTCCATCCTCTGTGATTCTCCCAATTATCAAGTCAATGTAACCATTGGCGGTTTTGTTGTTAACAAAAGCGCGGTCAATGCAGGGAGTGGTGTATACACGTTTGAGTGGGATACCACTGCC
>JAEOSY010000572.1 GCA_016840125.1 Candidatus Helarchaeota archaeon
ATTCTTTTCTCTCTTCTTCAGATCTTTCTTTCCAATACAAACCGAGAGAGCGCCGTGCTATTTTCTCCCAATCAAATCCTTCATACGCTATTTCTTTAATCTTCTCTTTCAATTCCTCTCTTGAATGAGATTCACGATACGATTTATCATCCAAGACAGCTATTATTTGATCAATATCACTTTTAACCTGATCAATGGCAGTAGCAGCATACAGAGATCTTACTGGAACTAAAATGCATAAACACACAAATATGACTGCTGCCTTTTTATAGATATTTTTTCTTGATTCTAATTTCATTATGCACCCTTCCTTTCTCAATTGTGAACTTTTTTCTATATACTATTTACACGCCACTTTTTTTCTATCTAAACTTTACCAAAAATATATTTAGAGATCAATTCCTCAAGGTCTATAGGGGGCTCGGTATCCTGTATCTTTCCGCCATCTTCGATAATTTCATCCTCTCCTCCCGGTAAAATCTCCACATACTTTTCTCCCAATAAACCTTTGGTTTTAATTGAAGCTATAGAATCATCCTGCAACTTTAGATCTTTATTTATATCTAAAACAACACAAGCTTGATAATTATCATCAAGGGAAAGGCTTTTGACCCTGCCCACTTCAACGCCAGCTATTTCGACTAAAGCTCCAACTTTAAGGCCTCCCAACTTAGAGAAAACTGCTGTTACCTGATAACCACCTCCACCCACCCATTCCATCTTTCCCAATTTAACAGAAATGTAGCACAGAGCAATGATACCAACCATAATGAATAAACCTACAATCAATTCAAGATCAATCTTTCGCATTTCAACCTCTCTTTCTTATTCCGAATAATTGGTCTTTTCTTTAATACCACCAGAAAGAAAATTTTGCACAACAGGATCATCACTTGCTTGAATTTCCTCTGGCGTTCCAGCAGCTACGATGACACCTTCGCTTAACAGGGCCACTTTCTGAACAATACTGAAAATCCTCGGGATCTGGTGAGTCACAATGATTCCTGTAAATCCCAGTCTCTGATGGGTCATCTTAATATATTTGAAGACACTATTAACAATAATCGGGTCAAGTCCTGTAGTGGGTTCATCAAACAACATAATCTCTGGTTTTTTAATCAGTGCCCTCGCAAGAGCAGCACGTTTTTTCATCCCACCACTTAATTCCGCAGGATACTTTTCACCTTCCTCTTGCATGCCAACTTTATCAAGCATGCCATGTACAAACTCACTGATTTTCTTTTCTTTTAATCTGGTTTTTTCCCGCAAGGGGAAAGCGATATTATCATAAACATTCATTGAATCAAAGAGCGCCCCTCCTTGAAACAAATAACCCAGACGGTCTCTATATTCTTCCAAAGCTCTACCTCTAAGACGAGCAACTTCCAGATCGTTCACTAAAATTCGTCCTTGATCAGGCCGCATTAAAGCAGAAATGTGTTTTAACAACACACTTTTACCAACGCCACTGCCCCCAATGACAGCTAAAATCTCACCTTTATCTACCTGGAGAGACACACCCTTTAGTACATTGCGGTGATTAAACGATTTGTGAATATTCTCAATTTTTATCATCATTGGCAATTAGAAGAAGAACGAGGCCATGAAATAATCCCAAATCAGAATCAATGCGCATGAAACTACCACTGCTTCGGTAGTGGATTTACTGACTCCTTCAGCTCCATAACCTGTGAAATAACCTTTGAAACAGCAGACCCAATTGACGATTATACCAAAACTTATCGACTTATAAAACCCTATAGATATGTCCTTTATGGTCACCATGTTTCTCATCTCCCCAAAGTAACTTCCATAACTTAAACCCAGCATTTTTACACCCACCAGATAACCACCAAAAATACCAATCAGGTCAAAGAAAGCTGAAAGTATGGGGAATACAATGATCCCAGCCAGTATATTGGGAACGACAAGATACCGAATTGGATTTAAAGCCATCATCTCAAGTGCATCGATCTGTTCAGTAATTCTCATTATGCCAATCTCAGCAGCCAGGGCAGAACCAGCACGCGCTGTAATCATTATCGCTGACAATACAGGCCCCAATTCTCTAATTAAACTCAAGGCTACTATTGGCCCCAAAAGAGATTCGGCAGCAAATTTATTCAGAGAATAATATCCCTGTATCCCAAGAACCATACCAGTAAAAATGCCTGTTAAAATAACAATAAAGGTTGAATTAACGCCCATAAAACGAATCTGTTTAATGACCCGGTAGAGCTTATAGGGAGGTATAAAAGCAAGTAGAATTGCCCTAAATAGAAATATGCCGGATTTTCCAAGACCGCGAATAATATCAATAGAAATGTGCCCCAATTGTCTAACTGGCATGAGCATTACATCTATCATATTCAGATTTTGAATTTCACGTTCCATTCGAGATACCTTTTATTCCTCAAGGGGGCTAACCCCGTTATCAATAGGGAGCTCCTTTGCGTCTAATTTCTATTAACCTCAAAAGGCTCCTACCCTGAAAAGAAAACATTTATCATATTCCCATAAGCCCTTCTCTAAAATACCAGTAGAACTGATCTACTACTCATCATTTTTTGCTTCGAGTTATATATAGTTTATGATGTTTTTCGTTTATTTCGAACGGGGTGAACTTTGCAGTTGCATTTTTTGAAAAAGAAGTATATCGGAATTCATATAGGAGGTCAAGAAATTGTAAGATGTTATTATCATGATTTACTTTTTTAGATAATTCTTGACTATTCAATTGATTTATTTTATCTTCTAGAAATCTTGGGGGATCGTCCAGTGGCAGGACATGAGACTCTGGATCTCACTACGGGGGTTCGAATCCTCCTCCCCCAGCCAACAACAAATCCTTATAGAGTACAGGAATATTTCATTATTCCAATACTCCGGTACTCCATAATTCCAATTACGAGCGAAGCGAATTACGTCGGGTCCCATCGTCTAGTGGCCTAGGACATCGGCCTCTCACGCCGAAAACACGGGTTCGACTCCCGTTGGGATCACCA
>JAEOSY010000573.1 GCA_016840125.1 Candidatus Helarchaeota archaeon
CGTTGATATTCCTTGATCCATGGGATATTACGATACTTAATACGGTTCCTACCTTAGTAAGTTTCTGGTTTTCAATTCTGTATCTTGTAGTCGTCGGAAACGTTATAGGACGTTCATTATATAATATTGGAGTACAGAAAGCTGGTAGTTCAATAGCAACTGTTTTCATAAATTTCGGTCCTATTTTTACAGGAATACTTGCTTTTATATTTCTAAACGAGATTCCAACCATTGGTATGCTCATTGGAAGCGTTTTTGTAATAGTTGGAGTTATGGGAATTGTTAAAGCAGAGAATCGAAAACATAGAAGACAAAACGATAATCTAGAGACTGCTAATTGATCAACATTTGAGAAAATCATTAAAGCAAAATTATTTTTAAATTAATTTAAAGTAACAAATTTTGGAAATAGGTTAAATTTGTGGTGATTTTTTGTTAATAAAAACTGAAAAAACTCCAGCTGTACCTCTATCTGATATTCGAAAGATCCAGGGGCAGTCTAGGATTAAAGAATTTTTTCCTGGTTACTTGATGGATGAGAGTAAATTTAGTACAGAGGAAGTATCAGCAGAACTCCTTTTCTTCCCTAAAAATGAGAACGAACTAGCAGCAGTGATGAAAGAATGCAACCAAAAAAACCTTCTTATGACAATTTCTGGTGCTAGAACCGGTATTGTAGGGAGTGCAGTGCCCTTAGGAGGCGTAGTAATCAGTTTAGAGAAATTAGAGGAAATTTTAAGCTTAAATTACGATGAAAAGCGTAATAAATGGTTTGTTAGGGCTCAAGCGGGTGTAACTCTGAAGGATTTAAATGACAATGTTATCAATAAGAAATTCTTCGATTTAAGAGATTCTAGCAATCATGAACAAAAAGAATTAATCCAGAAATTCAAGGATGATCCAGCTAAGTATTTTTATCCTATTGATCCCACAGAAATGACCGCTCATCTTGGAGGAAGCATCGCTACGAATGCATCAGGAGCACGTTCATTTAAGTATGGAGCAACAAGACCCTGGGTAAGACGAATTAGAGTGGTTCTACCTACTGGTGAAATTTTGGACATCTCACGAGGTAAATATTTTGCCTCTCCTGACAACATCTTCACAATTGTTGATAGCTCCGGACAGGAGATTGTACTTTCAATTCCAGACTACGTAACGCCAGATATTAAGAACGCCTCGGGTCTCTATTCTAAACCCCAAATGGATCTCATTGATCTATTTATTGGTTCTGAAGGAGTTTTAGGAGTTATTTCCGAAGCAGAGGTGTATTTAACTTATTTTCCCCGTAATATCTCTTTAGTAGTTTTCTTCTCATGTAAAGAGTGTGCAATTGAATTTGTAAGTGATGTTAGAAAGAAAAAAGGGGAAATAGATACCGAATTTCTAGAATTTATGGACGAAAAAGCGTTGGATTTCCTTCGAAAGATTCAAGAATCCGATTTAAAGAATCTTGGTACGCCATATCTCCCTTCTGATGCGAAAGCGGCGATTTTTATGGATTTACCCTTTGATGAGGAAAAAGGAGTCCCACAATACCAATATGGATGCCTCTCAGATCTCCTTGAAAAACATGAGACTTCTATGAAACAAACCTGGGTTGGCTATGAAACCCGAGAAATTGATCGAATCAAGCATTTCCGACATGCGTTACCAGAGAATGTGAACGCATTAATCGCGGAACGAAAGAAAGCATATCCTAGGTTACATAAACTCAGCACAGATATAGCTGTTCCAGATGAACATCTCAATGAACTATGGGAATATTACCAGACCACACTAGAGGAAGCAAAAATAGAATGGGTGGCTTTTGGCCACATTGGACAAAATCATATCCATGTAAACATCCTCCCTCGAGATGAAGAGGAAGTAGCGAAAGGAAAGGAACTTTATGATAAATTTGCTAAAAAAGCAGTAGAATTAAGTGGCACAGTAAGTGCTGAGCACGGAATAGGGAAAATCAAGAAAGATTTCTTAAAAATTATGTTTAGGAAAGAGGAAATCGAGGAAATGCGTAAGACTAAACGAATTCTCGACCCCAATTGGTTACTTAACCGAGGAAACATATTTGATTAAGGTGAAATTACATTGAGGATAATGGTGTGTGTAAAACAAGTTCCAGAAGTCACAGAAGTCAAGATAAATCCTGAAACTGGAACATTAATTCGTGAAGGCGTGGCTTCAATTTTAAATCCCTTCTGTGAATATGCGTTAGATCAGGCTTTTTCATTAAAACAGAATAGTGAGGAAGATGTTCCGATTACCACTCTTTCAATGGGACCACCACAAGCCAAAAGCGCGTTACATCGTTGTCTTGAGCTGGGCGCGGATGAGGCAATTTTGTTATCAGACCGCAATTTTGCGGGTGCAGACACATGGGCTACCGCTTTGACACTCGCTGAAGCAATTAAAACTCTAGAAAAACGAAATAAAGAACCGTTTGACTTAATTATGGTTGGAAAGCATGCAATTGACGGAGATACTGGACAAGTCGGTCCAGAGATTGCGGAAATACTGGGACGACCTCAAATTCTTTATGCAGTTGCGATGGAGTATGATAATAAACGAAAGAGAATTCGTGTAAAAAGAGAAGCCGAGTCGGGGTATGATATAATTGAATCCAAGATACCCGCTATTATCTCAGTAAGTAAGGGTGAACCAATACGAAGATTTCCTTCATTGAAAAGTGTAATGGATGCTCGTGAAAAATCATTAGAAGTTATGACTGCAAATGATTTAGAGATCCCAATTGAAGAAATTGGCTTAAAAGGCTCCCCTACTCAAGTAAGAAAAATCTTCCCACCACGTGAGAGAACACAAGGCATGATGATTGATGGGTTAAATAATCCCGAACAAGCAGTTGATAAATTATTGAATTTTCTAGAGGAGCAAGGCTTCTTAAAGATGGAGGAGGAGTAGAAGTGCTAGAAATAGATATTTCAACTTGTACAGGATGTGGTCTTTGTGCAAAAAACTGCCCCTTTGAGGCGATTGTTGTCATTAATGAAATTGCCGAAGTTCAGGAAAATTGTAATCTATGTGGCGCCTGCGTTAATGTCTGTCCCCAAAATTCCTTGTCCATTGAACGAAAAGCTCCCTCACCTGAGGATCTAGCTCAATACAAACACGTATGGGTTCTTGCAGAAACAGATACAAAAGATGATAAAATCATCTTGAAGAATGTTACTTTAGAGCTTCTTGGAAAGGGGCGTGAATTAAGCGATAAGCTTGGTGAGCAACTATCTGCAGTGATATTAGGCAAGGACGTCTCTCATCTAACACAGGAACTAATTGACTATGGCGCAGATACCGTCTACTTATGTCAGCACGACTTACTCGAAAATTATTCAACGGATGGATATGCTAATGTCATTTCAAGTTTGATTTCTAGGGAAAAACCCTCGATTATACTTTATGGAGCAACTCCGAACGGTCGAGATCTTGCTCCAAGAATTGCCGCGAGACTAAAACTAGGATTGACAGCAGACTGCACAGGATTAGATATTGATGATGAAAGACAACTTATTCAGACACGTCCTGCTTTTGGGGGTAATATCATGGCATCAATTCTTTCTCCATATACCCGCCCTCAAATGGCGACTGTCAGACCAAATGTGTTCAAAAAACCTCCGAGGACTCCAGATAGAAAAGGTGCGAAATTTGAAATACCCGTAAAACTTAGTCGCGCAGCAATTAGAACGAAATATGTAGAATTTATCTCTACAGAAACTGAAGGTGACACAAAAATTGACGAATCTAAGATTCTTGTCTCAGCAGGGCGTGGAATTGTTATTCAAGAGAACCTTAAGATGATCAAAGAGCTGGCTGAGGCCTTAAATGGCACTTTGGCTTCTTCCCGAGCTTTAGTTGATCTAGGTTGGACGCCTCATACAATCCAAGTAGGTCAAAGCGGCACAACAGTAAATCCTCAGCTTTATATCGCAATTGGTATCTCAGGAGCTGTTCAGCATCTTGTAGGTATGAGTTCATCTGATACAATCATCGCTGTTAATAAAGATCCGGAGGCACCAATTTTCAAGATTGCAGATTTTGGAATCATAGGAGATATGTCTCAAATCATTCCACTTCTAATAAAAAAACTCAAAGAGAAAAAAGGAAAAATACAATCTTAAAAAAACCCATTTCTTAGAAAGTCTCATAAAGTGCAAATGGGCATGAACTTGAAGCTTAGTTGCCTATAGAAAATATTGTTAACAACTTTTAGTTTTATCAGATCTTTAACAGTCTTTCGAATCACCTCCTAGAACAACCGAATTTTTCAATAATCAATGTATTCGGCTCCAGCGGATGGCTTCGCGGTGCAGTTGCTCCATAGTGCATCGTCTTCTGTGGGTAGGGCGATTTGACCGTTCTAGGGCCGCCACGGCACAGCTGAGATATGCCAACTCAAAATGGCCTAACACGCTGGCTTTTGCCCAGACATGGAAATGCTCCGCTCCATGGAAGTTTTTCAGACTGCGATGACTATCTTCTACTACCCAACGGTCCCGCTTCCGTTGAAGGAGGGTACGGGCAGTAGCATCAAGCTTGTTACTGACATAATAGCGCCATTTTTGACCGGGTCCGTAGACCGCGAGTAAGCGCTGGCGCCCCCAGCCGTTGACGTTGCCCATCGAGAGTTTATAGCGATAGGTCTTGCCGGCCACGGTTAGGCGGCGTTCGGGTTGGCTGGCAAAGAAGGCATCGAGGCGTTTCACGCGTCCAAATAATTCCACTTGTCGGTCTTTCGGGAGTTCTAAGAGATAGAAGCTCCCTCTAGACCGGATATCTTGCCCCATTGCCTGATTACCATACGTACAGTCCCCGACCACCCAAATTCGATTCGGAGGCACCTTAAAAGTCTGGAGGCGGGCCTGGATTTGGCGTACTTGCTCCCGTCCGCGCTCCCAGATCTTGAAGGGCCCGTTTTTCTGATGGAGCTCGAAGCTCACTGGACATCTTAACGTGCCATGACGGATCACGGTATCGACGAGGGCATTACCCCAGACTATGCCGCCATGAGCATTGGAATAGAAGTAAGCGGCCCGATACGCCCGTTTGCCATATCGTCGGACCACGTAATCATCTACCGAGAGAATAACCGGCTGGCGTCGGTCGAGCCGACTAGCAATTTGCCGCCAGATCTCCGTCCAGAGGTCATCCTGATACCGGGGAATTTCTTGGAGGCCTCGACGGATGCTCCACCAGGGGATGGCGCCATGCTCCTCGGTGGTGTAATAAAGGATAGATTTTTTAGGGGAAGCCACCAACAGATCGACATAGCTTAAACAGGCAGGTTGCACCGGAGAAGGCATCTCGACCGCGTTAAATAAGGTCATGGTTGC
>JAEOSY010000574.1 GCA_016840125.1 Candidatus Helarchaeota archaeon
CTAATGAACTTGGATCCGAAGGAAAATGAAATTAAACTTATTACATTGAATTTGAAATTAACCTCATTCATGAAAAATATAAGCACATTATTCGAAAAAGTAATTAAAGAAGGTTTTTCAGATGGGGAATTTCAAGAAGACAAGGTTTTTGAAAAGTTTAAAGATGGAATTAAGGAAGTTTGGTTTAAGAATTTAATTAAAGTGAAGAAAATTGAAGCAAAAATCGAAGAAGTAATGACTCACAAGGTTAGTGCGATAGCTGCTAAATTAGAAGGCAGGATTAAATCAGATTTACAGGGAGATAAACGACCTGGACCGCCACGGGCTGCACCACCTTCAGCCAGTAAGCCAGCCCCGCCTCGTGCAGTTCCACCTTCAGCGAGTATTCCTGCACCACCGTCAGCTCTTAAGTCTGCTCAACCCCAGGCGTCCTCCCTATCAGTTATTAGGGCAACGCCACCCGTAGCTGGAAAATCAGCCAAGTTAAATCCGAAGGTTATAGATGTTGAATCTGTAAAGAATATTATGCAGACTTCAGCTACACCAAATAATGATATACCCGATTTTGCGATATCTACGGGAGAAAGGGGGGTTACTACTACTGAAAAAAGCGCTAAGTTGAAAGAAACAGTTGAAGAAGTAATAAAGATAGTAGAATCTTCAATGGTTGATATGGATAAACTTTCCCCAGATTCACTCAAGAATGCACTGCAACTTGTCTACCAATTACGAGAACTGGAAAAAATGGATACTAGTTCAGTTCAACCTGAGCAAGTCCGTCGCATGGCAGATCTAGCTGAAGCGCTCAAAACTAACAAGAATATGCTCGTAATTCAAAAAGAAAAATTAGACCAACTCAAAACAAAGCTGAATGAACGAGCACTTTCGGCCTTGGATAGTAGATTGGAGTTAATTGCAAAAATTTTTGATGATTTCATTCAAAAATTAGAAGCCGATATCTTAGAATTAACTGAAAAAGGGGAAAAAATACTGAAACATTACGGAAAGAAGGGTGGAAAAGAATTTAGAGCTAGGCAAAAGATAAGAAAGGAAGGGAAAACCCTAGCGACGCATGTCGATATTATTGAGAGAATTGGGGAACTTTCATTAGAAGTTTTCAATCAAGTTAAACAACTATATCTCGCATTCTTAAAAGCACGATCTGAGCGGAAAAATAAATTAATCAAGAATCTTAGTGAAAAAATAGCACATATTATTCAAGTTGAAAGGGTAGAATTTTTGAAGCAAACGAAAGATCCAAAGCTTAAAGCGAGTTTACACGAACTTTTTAATGTCAGATAACACACTAGAATGACTCTTTCAAGTTTTAGGTTTAAAATTAGGTGATTTTATTTGACCCGTATTGAAAAAATCAGAGCGGAAATGATTAAGCAGCAAATTGATTGTATTATTCTATTTAATTCGCGAAATATATATTATTCCAGTAATACCGCACAATTTTCTATTTGCCTCATCCCACGGGATTCAGATCCAATCATGTTCATCAAACGGAATTTTGAGAGGGGAAAGAAAGAAAGCAAGATCAAAGATGTAGTCCATTTGAGGTCCACCAAGGATGTACTAGAAAAGATTAAAGATTTGAAATTAGATAAAAAACGTATTGGGATTGAAATGAATTTCTTACGGGTAAATCAATTTCTGAAATTGCAAAAAAGTTTGGATGCAGAGTTTGTAGATATTAATCCGATATTTTCCAAACTTCGTATGATAAAAGATGCGGAGGAGATTAGGAGCATTAAAAAAGCCGCAAGGGCTGTGGTAAATGTTCAGAAAGTGTGTCGAGAAACTCTACGACCAGGTATCACTGAACTAGAGGTTGCGGCTGAAGTTGCTCGAGAAGCTAAAGTTAATGGATCTTGGCATCCTGCAACAAACTTATACTGGGATGCTAATGGGTTCGTTTTGGCTTCTGGGGAGAATTTATATACGCCAGGTGATTATCCGATACTATCAGGGGTGGGGGTAACAAATGCTACTCCTCGAAGTGCCTCAGATCGCGTTTTAAAAGAGGGGGACATATTTGTTTTGGATTTCGCCACGAATGTGGAAGGATACCACGCAGATCATGCTCGCACATACTTCATTGGGAAACCTACAGAAAAATACAAGTCGCTTTATAGAATAGTACGAAATGCGTTAGCGGAAATTGAGGGGCAGACATTAGTTGATAAAGAAATAGGGGCTTTATTCAAGGAAATTAAACAAAAAATGGGGGAGTATCAAGATTTTTTTCAGGGCTTTAATGGATATCGGCAAGGGTTAGGGCATGGAGTTGGATTAGAACTGGATGAGCCACCCGGAATCGTAGAAAATAATCATCAAAAATTTCAAGAAGGAATGGTAATAGCCTTCGAGCCTAAATTAATTATTCCAGGATGGGGAGCAATTGACTTCGAAGATACAGTTCATATTCAATCAGATTCTACGGAAGTCCTCACGAATAGCCCTTTTCTATAATTTTTAACAAAACTTTTTCTAAAAGCGTTAAATTGCCGTAGCATAGTAGTTTAATCGTAAGGGAGTATTGCAGGTTTGACATTTAGCTCGATAATCTACCACAGTAACGGTATATTTTTGTTTACAAGTCTTACATATCACAACAATTTTTAGAGGAGAATTACACTTAGAGCAAGTTTCAGGTATTACGAAACTAGACCAAGAATAGGTTTTACAATTTTCACAATATTTTTCAAATTGATTCGGTATTGTTCGAGGCATTAGATTATTATCTTTCTTTGCAGTTATTTAAATGCTTTTAGTTGGAAGAAATAGGGATGATACTTTTGGAAAGAGGCGGAATCTAGAGGTTATTAATCGGAAAATTTCAAAAAATAATCGGACCTAATGCTTTTCACAAAATAAACGGACCTAATTCGATTAAATACTCCAAACTATTATTTTTTTTTAAACTGAAGGAGTTTTATTACATGAGAATGCGAACGGTCTGGAGCGTCTTTTTACTTTTAGTGATAATTAATTCAGCTGGATTATTCTTGTTCACTTTTATTAGAAATGTAAATCCAACGATACCTCAAATACATGAAGAGATCGATGATCAAAATTCATTTCTAAGAATAAACGATGTTTCTAACCTAAGTCAGGGATCTTATGGAGCGAAATTCTATGCAACAAATGATACTTTTATACTTGAGACAGGGCTGGGAGTAAACGAATGGTATGGATTTTATTTAGATTGTAATGGAAGTTATAATTATGATCTCGTAATTCAGCAGGATGGGACTGATTTTCATTCCTCGACCATGGGAACCGGACAAGATGATTGGGTATTGTGGTATCCTGGAGGGGACTATAATTGGTCTGCAATAATCACCTACTCGTCTGGGGGGAACGCTACGTATCAATATCATTTCATGAATAGCACAACAAGAGCGTTGGGACCTGGATCCTTTACTCGTTGGTTCGCTGGAAATGGTGAGCTACTCAGATTTAATGTTCCCTCATCAGGTAGCCATTACATGAAACTTTATAATTCCTCAGGGATAAGAGCGAGGCTCTATGGGCCCGGATTACCGGGTTCGAAGAGGGATGCAAGTTATGTTGGGCAAATGGAACTCACTGCGTTGAATGATTCCACTTATGTGGATACTGTTTGGGTGGGTGCATCGGGATGGCATACAATCCTCATAAATCGAATAGACAATTCCACGTCATACCGAAATTATACATTAGAATTTTGTAATGATCCCTGGGCTCCGAGCTCCTTTGGTCTCGTCTCACCAACCGAGGCGGTGACCGACCAAACCCCTCCGGTCATTGGGGAATTCTGGGAAACAGGTATTGGAGTGGATGTTTCAACCGTCGAATATGCGTATGCTACAGATGGAAATTTGAGTCCTACGAACTGGACAGCCGTAGATGGGGTCTTCAGAGATGCAGCCTGCACTATTCCAGCCCAAGATTATGATAGTGGGCAGCTCTACTGTAGAGTTAATGCAGTCCCTTTCAATCAAGTATCCGATACGAATAATACCATCCGTTTCCGAGCCCGTGATAGGTTGAATTATCAAGGAACACAAACTCCCGCCCGTATCATTGTAATTGATACACTCTATTCAGTTAGCCAAAACGATTATGGGATGAACCAATTGACGCACGGAAATGATACCTACCTTTTGAATCCACAACCGTTACCAACGGGGTGGGGTTATGGCTTCTATCTCGGGATCAACGGAACACAAGACTATGATTTGATGCTCCGACATCAATATATTGATTGGAGGTTATCTTCGAGTGCTGCGGGGGAGGATGAGTGGATAGTTTGGTATCCGGGTAGTACTTATACCTATACAGCTGAGGTTCGCTATGTTTCTGGTCCAAATGCAACCTATCAATACCAATTTCTCAATACCACATTTATAACGCCGTCAGGCTGGCACCACCGCACCTTCAATGGCAGGGGGGAGGTGTTACAAGTCAACCTCGCTAGTTTTGGTGATTATGCTTTAAAGCTCAATAATTCTTCTGGAATACGAGCACAGGTTTTTGGACCCGCTAGTTCCGGAATGGCGTGGTACGCAAGTGGTATTGGACCAACTGCAGAACTAAATGCTTCAGATAACTCGTTGTATACCACAACTTTCACAGGTTCAGGGACATATCTAATTCTCATCAACCGTGAAGATGATAATATTAATGGAACTTATTCATTATTTATCGAAAGAGATATCGAGAATCCACAGAATTTTACTCTGATTGAACCCCTTCCTTTTACTTACAACCAAACGCCCACGGTCATTTGTGAATTTATGGAGGATGCCTCGGGGGTTGATCTCTCATCTGTGATGTACGCGTATAGTACGTGGGGAGATCTATTTCCTAGTAATTGGGGACCTGTAGATGGGGTCTTCATCGATCCGAACTGTACAATTCCTGCTCAAGATGGAACGGAGGGCACTATGTACATTAAAGTTGATGCTGTAGCCTTCAACCAAGCATCGTCGGTGAATAACACGATTCGATTTGGTGTATATGATCTTGTTGGAAACGCTGGAATTCAATCCCCCGCTTTCAGAATAGGCATTGAGGAGATTTTTTCTGTGAATGTAAGTGACTATGGAAGTAATCCACTCACATTTGGTAACGATACATATCTTTTGAATCCGCGGCCGCTCCCAACAGGTCAGCATTATGGGTTCTTTATCCACCCAAATGCATCAGATAACTTTGATCTAATGATGCGGCGTAATAACTCCAATTGGGGAGTGTCATGGGCGGGTGTAGGCGAAGATAACTGGGCGGTTTGGTACTCTGCGAACAGCTATAATTACAATGCAGAAGTTCTCTTCGTTTCAGGTCTAAATGAAACGTATCAATATACTTTCCTAAATATTTCCACAATATCGACTAGCGCAGGATGGCAGGTTCGTTCATTTTCGGGTAAAGGGGAACTCTTAGAGGTTTCACTTGTCAGTGGGAAAACCTATGCTTTTAGACTAACGAATTCAGCTAATATACGGGTTAGAATCCAAAGTGCCCCTGGAGGTCCAGATTTCATTCGGACTGCAACAATAGGAGCTCCAGCTGCTGATCTTTATGCACCAGATAATGGAGGTTATGCTGCCGTTTTTACTGCCCCTTCCAATGGAACCTACGCCATTTTAGTCAATCTGGAAAATGATGACTTCAATAAAACCTATACTCTCCACATAGATGAAGACAACTCACCACCTACATCCTTTTCAATCCACTCCCCCACGGATTGGGTCAATAATCAAACGCCAGCCGTCGTTTGTGAGTTCCTAGAGCCAATGGGATCAGGGATTGGGATTGGAATGGTTGAATATGCTTATGCAACAGATGGAAGTTTAACCCCAACAAACTGGACTGCCGTGGATGGGGTGTTTCTCGATTCAGACTGCACAATTCCCGCTGCAGAACACGCTTTTGGCTGGTTATATGCGAAAGTCAATGCAGTTCCGTTTGGACAGGATTCGGATACAGATAATACAATTCGCTTCCGTGCGGTGGACGCAGCGGGAAACCTCGGTACGCAGGCAAATGCCACAATAATTAAAATAGATACACGTGGGCCGCGTTTCTTCAATATTGATGAACCCTCGGATTGGGTAACCAATCAAACACCAAGAGTGAGCTTTGCTTTTAATGAAGTTTTAGATGGGTTAAATGTTTCAACAGTCGAGTATTCCTATTCTACTGATGGGAATCAGACATGGTCAGCGTGGGCACCAGTCGATGGAGTATATAATGACTCGGGATACTCCATGCCTGCAGTAGATGGGGAAGTTGGTTGGGCATGGGCGGAAATTCTTGTAGTCCCGTTCAATCAGGAGTCTGAAACTCAAAATACGATTCGATTTCGAGTAATGGATCTCGCGGGTAACCTTGGAACAAGTACTAATTTCACGATAAAGATTGATTCTACTATACCATTAATCAATGTACAGGATTCAAACGGGACATATATCAATTCTCGACCTACTATGAATGTAGATTTCTCTGACGCTTATTCCTTAGATTCTGCTTATTATAGGATTGATTCATTTAGCCCTAATGGAACCAATACTACTGGTTGGTATCCAATTTTTGTGAATTTAGATTTTGTGTCTTCATTTGGAAATGATTTTATAATGTCGCTTATGCTTTGGCTCAATTTGAGTGAGGGGATTCACACTGTTTACTTTAAAGTCTGGGATGATGCCGGAAATGTAAATGATAATCCTTCAAATTCTTGGCAATTCATTAAAGATACAATTAAACCTAACATCACAGAAGTAATAACTCTACCTGTGAGTCCAGTACGGGGAGATACTGTCAACATCAGCATTACGGTAAATGATTCAAGTACTATTGAATTTGCTACAATCTACTTTGATCTTGGTAAAGGGTGGGAAGTTGCGAACATGACATCTTCGGGAAATAAATTTGAGCAACTAATTCCCACGGATGCCTCTTCAATCCAATTGAAATACTATATTATCATTAATGACACAGCGGGAAACCAACTTGAACATGGCACCAGCTTACTCCCATTCTTGATTGGATTTTCAGATGTATCGACAGGGGGCGGAAACTGGTATATTTATGCAATAATTATTGGCGCGATTGCCGCTGTGGCGGTAACTTTGCTCGTTTTAAGAAGTCGTAAACCTAGTCCTACCATTGAACCACCCTCGAAATGGGCACCCCCGAAACAAGTTGGAGGTCGAAGCGTAGATGAGATGATCACACATCTAAGAACAAGTGAAATCACAATTGAAGCCATACCAAGCTTACAGGATGCCGAATTAAATCATTTATTGAAGGAAGCAATGCAATCTCTTTCATCAGAAGACCTCCAACTTTTGCAAAGTAATGAATTCAATGAGTTAACTAATGAAGAAAAGGAAGAAATACTAACAGATATGGTGCTTCTATCCAAATCAGAAAAACAAGAGCTTGCGGCCAGGTTGAAGGAATTGAGCGATGAATTAGGGAATAACTAGTTCCCGCTCATCTAAAGATTTTTTCGCAGAGTTGCTTAGCATCCTCGAACGGTGTGACATCACCCGTCCAATCGACAAGCTCTGCGGCATATTTATTTTCAAATTCTTTTGTGATTTTTGTTGCTAGAGAACTTAAACGTTCTGTAATTTCACCATTGACTAGAAGTGCGCAAATGACCTTTTTTCCTGCTGTCATTTCAATTTCAAGATTCCTATAGCTAATCTTTTTCATGGGTACCTCTTCTTTAGAGATTTCGGTCCCAAAACTTTGGATTGCGATAAGAAAACCACTTAAAAGATCAGGATCTCCAACAGATCCTTTGAAATTATGCTCAAAGAGGGTTATTCCAGAGTCCTTGTAGATGATCATCAAATAGAGCAAAATACGTAACGCATAGGAGCGTTCAAGCTTTTCAAGCTCTTCTTTTACAGTTTCTATTAAGATACTTAATTGATCAACCTTACCAGTTTCTTCGGGAAAGGTTTCTTCATAGATTTTCAAATTGTTCTCTGCGATATTATGAATAGATTTAATCCAATTGATGGCATGATATTCTAGATTTATTCCAGTCTTAGTATCAATATTCTCACCCTCGCGAAAAGAGCCCTCAATATTTTCAATTTCATTGCGTATTTGTTCGCTAACGATGATATCAGGGAAACTGCGTTCGATTTTATTTAGGGATTCCGTGAGGGATAAAAGAATATCACTTACAATCCAGTCTTGCTCACAATCTAAACATAACTTATTTAATTTCAGAATAATGTCCGAGGCATCGACGATTTTCTGACTTATCCTGTCAATTTTACCCTTGAGTTTTTCAGCAGATTTAATTGCCATAACAATCATGTTCTTAATATAGGCAAGGAAGCCGGTTGCTTGTTTCATATCATTGGTCCATACTTCTAACGCTATCAGCTTATCCTGTGGTGCAATATATGCTTCGATAATCAAATCATTTCCGGTAACCTTTGCCATTCCGGCATAGGTGGTTGTCATGTTTTGGGCGTCGGTAACAATTTCTGAGAGATCAAGTGCAGAGATCTGGTCTCGGACGAGGTTAAATACATCGGATTCTTGCAAGTCTGTAAAGTTGAGATTCGTTGTACCTTTGGAAAGCCGGGATTTAAGATCCTCTATTTCGCTGGTACTCTTTTGCTTGGGAACGACCAAAGGACATTTAATCCAAATTTCTTTTGGGCGAACGGTAGTGGTATTTGGTTCCCCAAAGGCGTCTATATAAGAGACAGAGCCGTAAACCTTTGATTTTCCACATGTGAGTGGCGTGAGTTGAAAATCAACACCTCTAGATTCCCCAGGTTTCAGAGCATTGATTACCTTCACTCGACCATCAATTTCATATTGAGATGTAGGTACCAAAGTAACATTAAAATCCATTAACATCGTTTTGGAAATATTTTGGATGGCGATTTTAAATCGGATACCCCCACCAATATAATCATATTCTCGTAAAACCCTTACCTTCTCCGCTAATGTTTCTTTCGCCTCAACGGTTACTTTTGATTCTACTGCAGGGGGATGAAGTTCTACTGGTTCAGTAGGTTCTACTGCTTCGGCGGGGATTCCTTCTAGTTTTTGCTGGAGGGTATCATTTTGGAATTTGATGAAGTCTTCAAGGTCCTCTACTTTATAATTGAAAAACTTTTGAAGCGGAAGTAAAACTTCAGGATTTATAAGATAATGGGGAGTATCCTGAATTTCCTGTATCAAAACCACTTTAGATTCAATCAATTTATTAATATGATATTTTATAGTGGGCAATTCCATGGGAACTAATGATTTTAGGTTAGATTGATTCAAAGCGGGTTTTTCCCATAAATTTGAGAAAATTTTATAAGAGTTTTCATTTTTTAGGGACAAATAAGGAATAATATAATCTCTATCGAAATCTTTAGGGAAGAATGTGAGATACTTTAAGTATCGAATACTGAAAATAAAATCGAATTTTTCTAAAATGGATAAATGCCAATTAATTAATTGACCTTTAATATTCATATAACGCTTAAGTTCGCTTAAATGGCATCCAGGATTCTTGTTTATATACTCGTGTAGCTTATTCCTTTTTTCGTTAAGTAAAACCTGTGTTTTCGTCATTTTGGAACCGATTACAAGATATTTCTTGGAAATTAAGTCATAAATTACTTTGCTAATCGTAGCACTAGATTCGCCGAGCTCTTTTCTCGCTTTATTATGCAACGTTTCAAGTGTTATGGTCTTCTTTGCTAATGCTAACTTATTTGCAATTGCGAGTAGATTTTGCTCCAACATCGATAATTGCTTCGCCATTTTAGCATCAAAACAGAAATTCTTTTGAAAAATTCTGTTAGTTTTTTTATTTATATTTAGCGATGTGTAAAATGAAAAAAAAGAAATTAAATTCGCAATGCCATCATGAAGGCATCTTCACCATCGCGATAGTAACTATTTAAAGTTTTGATCTTCTTGAAACCATGCTTCTCATACATGGCAACTGCGGCTGTATTGGAAATACGAACTTCAAGGATAAACTCCGGGGCACCGTACTCCTCCTTCATAGCCTGCATCCCTTTCAAGAGAAGAGTCTCCCCGATTCCGTTTTTACGATGGGCATCCAGTACTGCAATACTCACTAAATGAGCTTTCTTAGTCCAGCGTAAAGCAAAGTTTGAAAGGCCTTTTTCAATCCGCCACATGCAATAACCGCAGGTAGCATTATCACTATTTGTAACCGCTACTTTAAAGCTCTTTGGAAATTTATAATAAATGCTCATAAAGAAAAAACTCGGATAATTCTCTGGTAGACATACCCGATTAATGTGAATTACACTATCTAAGTCATCTTCCTTAAATTCACGAATCTTGAAAGCTTTTTCTTTCAGGGCGTTAACACCATCACTTAACTGTTTGGATCAGGGTATTTTATTCAGTCTCCGAAGGTATACACTTTGCGTATCGGTTTCTTGACATCCCATACGCATTTTAATCCTTTGGGAAAAGTGACTTTATCACCAGCTTCGATATGTGCAGTCCCACTCTCGGTTTCTACATCAACCTCGCCTTCAATGATATAGCAGGTTTCTTTATCGAAGTATTCCCAGTCGAATTTGGAGATTTCGCATCCCCACGTACTCCAATTCTTCAACATCTTCTCTTTATCTTCCTCAGAAGGCTTAATCTTCTTGATTTCTGACATTTAAAACACTCCTTGGGAACTCGATTATAACAATAAAATTGAGAATTATTTATAAGATTTGTCAATTAGGAGAATTGCGTTTTTGGTTAAGGTTAATTAAATTTTCAAATCCATCTATAGCCTCTAATATTAGGAGGGATTCGGCGACATCTCCAATTCGATTTTTTTTATGAGCATCTGAGCCCAACGTGAATGTAACATTGTAATCTTTCATGATTTTAATTTTTTGAATGATACCTGTGTCTGAGGTTCTTAGATATCTTGAATTTAATTCGAAAAAGATATCGTTTTCCACTAATAAATTGCTAAACGTTTCCATATTGGCAAGTTTAATGTAACCATTATGTGCTAACGCAGTAATCGCTTTAATTTCAAACTCATTTTTAAGCGATATCACATCTTTCAGAGTGACGAGAGAATCAACATATTCAAAAAGTAGGATTTCAAAATCGCCGAAAGGGATTCGTTTTACATCGCTCAGGTTGGAACCCATATCTATTTCGATCCCCACTAGACAATTGACCTGTGCGAGTTCGCGTTCTCTTTTGATCTCGGCGATATATTTCTGAAAATTTTTTAAACTAATTGTCTTGATTATATATTTTTTCCAAGAAGTCGTATAATGATCAGTTATCGCTAGGTGAGCAATGTTTTTTGCATGAGCCGTTTCAATAATACTTTTAATGGTAGAATTGCCATCTGAGAACTTTGAGTGAATGTGTAAATCAATATTTTTCATCAAATACAATTCTATCAGTTTTTATTAAATAGTATTTTATTTTACTTGGAGGATTATTTACCATGTTAGAGATTCGGCTAGCTCAAGAAGGGGATTTAAAGGTAATTACAGAAATCTATAACCATTTTATTCTTAGATCTACTTCCACTTTTGATGTAGAACCAAAAACATTGGCTGAACAGAAAATTTGGTTTAATTCACATGATGGTAAATTCCCGATCCTTGTAGGAGTGATAAAGGGGCGGGTAATTGGCTGGGCATCGCTTAGTAGATGGTCGACCCGGAGCGCTTACGCAAAAACAGCTGAACTGTCGCTCTACATACGTGAAAATTGTCATAATACGGGTTATGGCAGAAAGATGCTCGAAGCGCTTATTGACACTGGGAAAGATGCAGGAATTCATACAATTCTCGCCCGGATTGTAGTGGGAAACAAAATTAGTATTAGATTACATCAAAAACTCGGTTTTTCATATATAGGAACAATGAGGGAAGTTGGGAGAAAGTTCGGACAGCTTCTTGATGTGGTGATTATGCAGTTCATTTATCCCGGTGGAAATGGTTAAAAACAAGTTGATTGTGACTGAACTACAGAGGGATTTATTATAAAAATTTTAATAAGGGGAAAAATATACAAATTCTTTCATGGAAGATTTACCTTTTTGGAATAAATTTGCAAGCCGGGATTACGGATCTTACTTCTTTATCTTCTTTGCGAATGTTATATGTTGGATTGGATCTTTATTGGTTCTTTCATTGTTTACAAATCCACTACCACTCCCGTTACAATCGTTATTTCCGAAACCTGAAACATTTTATATCCTCATATTTACTATTTCAGCTATTATATTCAGTCTAATAGGAGGTAAACTCGTAGATAGATCTTATAATAGAAGACCATTCATAATAATTGGATTACTCCTCTATATACCAGGATTTCTTTTACCATTTTCCACCCAATTCCTCAGTTATACTTTGATTGATGGTACAGTCGATTTAATTTTATCTAGTATAATACTAGGTATGGCATTCGGAATGAGTACTGTTCCAATAGGTGCTTATTTTGCAGATGTGTCAAGCCCTAAAGAGCGGGGCAAACTACAAGGTCTATCTTATTGTATTTCCTTCGCATTCGCTTTTTTCATGATATATTTATTCCAAAGTATCATTATTGTTCTCCCAATATTTGCTATAATAGGCGTATCTTTAATAATTTTTAATATTCTCTATAAAACTCCATCTAGTTCTGAAGGATATTCGAAAAATATAGAGCAATCATCCTATAGAGCAATTTTTAGGCATAAGAATTATATCTATCTTGTTATTTCTTTTCTATTATTTATGATTGCGTTGCCTTTTATTCAGGTATTTCTTCGGGAGGAGAACGTATTGATTCCGTTAGAATTTATTAATACAAGCAATCTCATTTATTTTCCTTTACTCTCTGGATTCGCTTTATTAGGGGGATTTTGGGCAGATCGAGGCAGGAGATCGATGATTTTAATCTCATTCCTTATTTTGGGGTTAGGATTTACCATTTGGGGTATTCTAGGATCATGGGATGTTGCGTCTCTCATTATAATTTGGATTCTAGTTAGTGTTGGAAACGCGATTACTAATATTATCGACTATATTATTCCGGCCGATCATGCAGCTCCAAATAGCAGAGGGAAGTACATTGCGGTGTTCTTCATTGCGACTAATTTTGGTCTGTTGATTAGCAATTTTCTCCAACCATTCATTGTTGATTTACCGCTCGCCACCATCGCTCTCATAATAACGACTCTACTCCTCTTTGCGATCACACCAACCATTCTAACAAGGGAACCATTGGAAGAGGCATTGGCAATGGAAGTGGATGTAAAGGGTGTATATGTAATATCACAGGATGGAAGATGTATGGTCGAGATGAGCTTCAAAGATGTGCTCATCGATGTCGACCTCATTACTAGTGCACTATCAGCTGTTGGTTCGTTAATTAAAGAGAGTGTCCATTCGGAGAAGAAGTTAAAAAGCATAGATCATGAGGATGTTAAAATCTTGGTTGAATATGGGACGTATGTGAACTCAGCCATCATAGCAGATAAAGAAACAATGGATGTTCGTGACCGCCTAGGACAATTCTTGAGTGTGTTTGAGAAAAATTACCATGAGTACGTTTCCCATTGGACGGGTGACCTCCGACCCTTCTTTGAAGCTTATCAATTAATCGAAAGATACTTCGGGGTGTATCTCACGAAGAAATAAGGAGAAGAATTTCAGGAGAAGAGGTGAATTTTTGGATAATATTGATAAAATTGTAAAAAAACTAGATGCAATTGATATGAAATTGGGAGCAATTATCAAGATAAATCTACTCCGGGCAATCTACCCAAAAGAGAAACTCGATTTATATGATGATGAACTCCTAAAAGACTTAGTTGAAATGGGGATAGATCAACAAATTATTGCTGAACTTCAAGAATTCCTTCGAAAGTGGGAAGAAGAGTAATTTTTTATTATGATACAGTTGATCACGTTCTAAATTTGATGTAGAGGGCTTATAAGAAGGGGTACGTTGATAACTACTTGATTAACATTGGTTTTACTTCTCATTTTAAGAAATGTTCCTTTAATAGATTTTTAAATAATAAACCTTGAAAAGATGTGTGAATATGATTTACTGCAAGCACGAGTTATGATTTAGGCATTTAAAATCTATGAAAGTCGTCCTTAGTCAGTCTATAGACATACCATCCCAATCGGTTAGCACCATTCTTCTCATAAAATTTTATTGCGGGTTCATTCCACGTCAGCACGGTCCATTCAATGCGCCCACATCCCCGTAATTTTGCCTGTTTGATACAAAAGTCAAGAATTTGTTTCCCATAACCCCTCCTTCTGTGTTCTTCTAAAAGAAATATATCCTCAATATACAGAGTTGGCAATGCAAGAAAGCTTGAATACGTCATAAAATAGATTAGATAGCCAATCCCTACTCCATTCAACATTCCTAAGTAGGCGTCATACTTAGGATCAGGACCTAATCCATCAATCTTCAGGCGCTGCTTGGCTTGCTCATTAGGTTCTTCTACTTTCTCATAGCGAGCTAATTCTTGAATTAAATGAAAAAAGGATTTAAAATTTTTCTCCGAAAGCGGCTCAAGTGTGAAATTTGGTGACATAGCTAATGAAAATGTTATCTGATTATTATCCTTTTTGACTGTTCAAAGAAAAAAAAAGGGATATTAATCTGTTATTTAGACTGAATTTTCCTGAATTCGTCGGTTTTTCCCCACATTATCCCAAGCCAGCGCCCGAGCACAACTGAAATTACTGCATTGATAACTATTATAACAGTTGAGAGGATACTGGTAAATATAACACTCAGAAGAATGTCGAAAAGGAGGATAAGACCATAACCAATGACCGGAGCTATGATAAATAGGAGAATAACGATCCATCCTTTTAGAGGTCTTCCTTCTTTTACGCGACCGAGATGTACGTCAGGGCGTACTTGATCATTTGCGGAAAGAAACATCCATATGACTAAGACTAAAGTGGTATAGAAGACAGCCTCTGCAACATGTGTTAATGTTATGCCAGAAGTCAGTAAAGCCTTCTCTTGAAAACTCTTCCAATTAATACCTATATTCATAATTCCGAGGATAATTGCCCAAGGAAGTGTATGTTCCAACAGGAAATAACGCTTGAATGGTACTGGTTCAGTTGGTTTTGGTCCAGACATGTCGGCTGCAAAGTCAGAAAGAACTGGATTGAGATGTCGTTTAATCCAGGTTCGGGTTAAAAACCAAGTTGGGAAGAAAGCAATTAAAGCAGCAATTAACAGAACTATTGTAGGTGAAATGGCAAGGGTATCACTAGCTGACACCAAAGAAACTATCCAAAAAGCTAAATAACCTAGAACGCCAGCTAAACCCCCAAAAAGTAGAGCCTCGGGAGCAATTCGTCGCCAGATTGTTTTCTGGGTTTCAGATTTGCTTGTGCTGTCAGTATCTTTTATTTCCCATTTCCCTTGAAGGTATGCATTTTGAGAGTCAGTAATAACATCCCTCAACACT
Organism: Candidatus Helarchaeota archaeon; assembly: GCA_016840125.1. Next base: position 15,479 of record JAEOSY010000574.1, read on the forward strand.
ATAAGCGGTACCGTCGTAAAGAACATGAGAAGAAACAACTGAAGTGTGAGTATTAGGTTATTTAGTGCATCCCCTACCCACCAAAGGACGAGTCCTGGGAGGATCAGGACATTTACTATAACTTTAATAAAATTATTCAGATGTTGACTTTTTACCCACTCGTTTAATCCTTTCTTCGGTTTGGACTCTTCAGTTTCGCCCATAAAATCAAATCCATATTTGAATTAGTTCAGTACTGAGGCTAACTTCAATCCCCTATAAAAATTCATGGTTGAAGACGTGTAATTTGATAGAGCAGCTGAACGAGGAAGCTCGGATGGTATTTGCAGGAAAACTTTTTGCACATTTCAGGCTTGTTTTCATGAATGAGACATTTCTTTTCATAATTATAAAAATAGCAGATGTTCTGAACTTTGCCTTCGGGAGAAATTATTTCATTTCTTTTAAGAAATTTTCTACTTTTGTCGTTAAAAATTCCGGATGTGATTCCTTTTAAGATCTCAGGTCGAGAATCTGCCCATTTCTCGATTTCTTTTTCTGTCACGAACACCTTCCACCCCCTCACACAACACTCACCACAATTATGTTCCAAGCAATAATTAGAAATAATGCTTCCCATGTTAAACAAAATGATAATCCAATTATTTAAATTCACTAATAGAGGATTCAAAATGAAAAATCTCATTATTTCAGGTTATAAACCGGGAGCGATTGGGCGAATCACAGAATTACACGCAAATTACTATAATAAGCTTGTTGGATTTGGGCAGTTCTTTGAGGCAAAAGTGGCAAGTGAAATGGCAGAATTTCTAAGAAGGTTTAATGGGGAACTTGATGGATTTTGGGTGGCATATTTAAATGGGAAAATTATTGGTTCTATTGCAGCGGACGGAATCCATGCAAAAAGTGATGGAATGCATCTACGTTGGTTTATCGTTCAACCAGAGTATCATGACCGGGGGGTTGGAAATAGTTTATTACAGGCTGCAATTGATTTCTGTAAAAAAACGACTGCAAAGCGAATCTATCTGTGGACGTTCTCTAGATTAGATGCCGCGCGCCATCTCTATGAAAAATTCGGCTTTTCCCTACGCCAAGAACAAGAAGGGGAAACTTGGGGTGTTTCTGTTCGAGAACAACTGTTTGAACTAAATATTTTATAACGCGGTTTTACTATGTTTAATTGATTTTGAGTGTATTTTCAGTTTTTTACTGGTGTTAATATTGTTAAAATGGACAAATGATGGCGTCCGATGTGAAATTTGTAATGAAATACTAGATAGAAGTATGTGTCCCAAATATTGGTGGGAAAAAATTGGAATATACGAGGATCCGGAAAATTTAAAAGCAGTTTGTCAGGTTTGTGGAGATAAATTAGAACCAGAAGAAAAGGAAATGCGATTAGAAGGGTTTCAAAGGCATTATTGGAAAATTCGAGATGGTATTTTTACACGGGATAACTTTATAATGACTTTTGTTGCAATGGGAATAATTATCATCGCTGTTGTAGTGGGAATTCTATTCTTTGGAGGTTTTTTTCCATCAGATTTTGGATATTAAAGGGGATTTAGGAGTTTCATAAGACAGATAATTATCGAATTTCAATCTTTTATCATTTAGGTAAGATCGAGGACTGTTAGGAATTGTTGTATTGAAACATAATTAGTTTGCCCAACCAATTTTCCATCGCGATAATAACGGAGGTAAGGGATGAGATCATTTCCTAGCACATCTTCCTTGAAGGCGAGAAAGGCTCTATAATATGCAACTTGATCGTATTCAAGCTCGAAAATAGCAATGTTATATTTATCGTGGTCTAAAAAATCTAGAGATTGTTGGAGATAATACCATTCAAGACACCAGCTTTGGGTTAGAATGATTACAACATGTTTCTGAGATGCTATGACGTCCTCACCGAACTCACCATTGACAATTGCATCCCTCGCTTGGTGGTCTGTTAGTATCTTTCGGGATATCATTTATGGTTCCGACTTTGTGTTAATTAGCTCTATAAAGGATAATTTTAAATTGATATAAAATCATTGAGGTCATGTCTATTTCAGACATAAAAGTTGAAAGGAGGTGAGAGGAAAGTGTTACTAAAAAGTATCTATTGGTATCCTGTGAACAAGGCAAAACAAGCCGGAAAAGCCGCTATCGAGCTAATTCAAAAATACCCTCCGAAACCTGAAATCAGTGAACGGTTAGTAGTGGGAGCATCACAGGCAATTCGAGATGTGATTCAAGCCGAATCAATTGCTAAAATAAAAAAAGGGAAGTTGACAGAAGCTATCAAATATGCTACTAAAATTGCATTGGAATTTGCTGAGAAAGTCGAAGGACTTAGTTATCAGATTATTCCCTTAATGGAATTTGAAGAAGCAATACAAATAATAGGATTATGAGAGCGAATTACTTTCTCCTTTTTTTTTATTTAGCCGTCATTAAACAATTCAAGGGATTTTCTCTAGTCTGAACCATATAATTTGTTAAAATCCTGAATGGCAAAGAGTACCTAGGTAAAGAAACCACTGCTTCCCGCTTTGGTAAATTCTGTATATATTGCTCTTGTCTTTCATTAACTGAAACTATTTTGGAGGAAAATGGAACTCTGAAAACGAATTTTACTTCTGAATTTTCAACCAGACTAAGAGAACGTTCAGGTTGTGCTGTTATAGAAATCAGGCCAACCCCGTGTTTCGCTAGAAGACGTGGAATATCACTTATAAAGCTTGTTTCTGGAACTTCTCGGAGGAGCGATCCTCCAATGAGATGGGCATCCGCTATAAGGAGAAGGAATCGTAATGAACTTGAAAATTCCTTGTGCATAATGTGGTCTATGAAATATTTCAAAATAAGATTCAGGAGGAGCCGTTTTTCAATTGTTTTAATCTTACCGCCTGAGTAATTAAAATTTAATATCGTCTTTTTCTTGAGTAAATCATCGAAATTCAAGGTAGTCTTTTCCCCGTCTACTATAGACCCTCGTAAGTCACTCATTTGTTTAATCAAAGTCTCAATTGCGATGAGAAACCATTCCTCTCCCTTTTTTTGGGTCATCAAGTAGTTTAACTCCAGAATAAAGTTCTCAAGATTCCGGGATCTTACATTTTTAATTACCCTTTTTATGGCTTCTATGCAGAATTGTTGGATTGGTTCGGTAAATGGTTCAGGAAAGACTTCTTCAAGGATTTTCAAAAGCTTACGAGCATGTTCTGTTGGATTGGCTTGAATTGGATCAAATAAATTTATCAGAGTCGAGTTAAATGGTGATATCAGATTGATTTCTTCAGGAAAAAGCTCGATTAATTGAGAAAATTTGTTTTGTACATCAAAAATACACCAATTTACTTCAGGGTAATCTTGAACAATTCGGTTTAGCATGTTTAAAGCTAATGTCGATTTACCCATCCCCGCATCCCCAGTAATCAAAAGAGGCATTTGGAGATCTTCGAGACTTATATGTAAAGGATAAAGTGTTTGATCATTCAGGAGAATATTTCCAACCGGGATCCCTGATTGCACTTCTAGTTCAGGTGGGATATCGAATGTTGGTGCTCCAGATCCTGAAAAGTTTGTTGGAATCTTTTGGGGAAAGTGGAATAGAATTGCTAAACGTTCACTGGTTAGTGGAAGCCATTCATGTAAGGGTGCCCGTTCTAATACCCTTGGAATTTCTCTCTTAAGAGCCCTCGAATCAAGCAAGGATAGCTCAATGCTGAAATGGGTAGAGACAATTGATTGTATCTTTGAGATATCATTTTCGAGATTATATCGATTATTAGAACGAACAACAACGTAACATGAAGTATTCCAATGCCCTGTCACTTCTGAATGGCGGATTTCTTGGAGGTATTGTTGAATATTCCCCTCATTAAGTGGATTGAGGTTAAAATCTTCCTCGAATTGTGGATCTTTTGAGAAATCGAGAATTGTAGAAGATTCTGCTGAAACAACATAGTTGCAATCGAGTTTTAATCCCATTACATGTCTGATTA
>JAEOSY010000575.1 GCA_016840125.1 Candidatus Helarchaeota archaeon
AGCGCGCAATAGGTTGCTCAAGTCTTCAATCCAGATTTTTGAAGCTAAGGAAGGATCATAGCTATCGACGTTTGTTCTCCAATTGAATCCGCCTTCCCAAAACTCTTCTTCCATCCTGTGACTTTTTTTATCATAAGGAAGCCCGTATTCAACCAATTCTTGAGGGTGAGAATCCTCCCACCAACGGGGAGCATTAAGCTGTAATCGAGGGAGAAAACAACTATTCGGATTTATCGTCAATAACTTGGCAAGATAGTAATCCAGTTTAGAGAAGTCATATTTTTCAGGACCAAGCCAGGCGCTGTTCAGCCCTAAAATCACGGAAAAATAATTGATCCCCGAATCAGTATAGGAAGATATAGTATTCAGAAGACTTGTGCTCATTGCCCACATTGGGAAAATTTCACGATCATTTACATACAAACGAGGCCCGCCATTTTCAATTCTAATTTCTGATTTCATTGGTGGTTCTTCGCGTAGTTTATCGATGTGTTTCATGATTTTTCCATCTACCTCCTCTGAACAAAAAAAATTAGGCTGGAAATTTATTAGTGGAACATAAATAGCAACAGATGATAAACCCAGATGTTTTAAAAAATTACGTCTGTTCATTATTTCCTCTTTGTTTACAATATTCGGTTATTAAATAGCTCTATCTTGCGGGGACAGAGTTTTACTTTCATTATTAATAATCAAATATGTATGCACTCAAAATTTAAAAGTAAATTCAGATCTTCATAAATTTTATTGTAACAAATAAGCTTTTGGCATTTTATTAAGTGGATACGTTTATTTCACCTTTCAAATCAATGATTTCATATTTAAGAGTGTCGGGGATAGAGCGTCTTTTCATGAGCTTTAATGGGAAAGAATTCCAATATTGTTCTGCGTCCTCAACACTATCCCATTCATATAATCTTTGAAAAGTGCTGGTATCTTTACCGGACATCCAGGTTTTCGATCTAAAACCTGGCTGAGCAATAATAAATGGTATCGGAATCAACGAAAGGATTTTGTTAACATTAGGAGAGAATCTGGCAAATTGGAAATACACCCTAAATAATGCCTTTGGTTTTATCGGTTGATTGGCAACTGGCTCCACAACTACTTTTCGAAATATAATAAAGTCTTCTTTTTCTTGCACGGTATCTCCATTTTGACTTTTAGGGAAATGATCGCGTCCGCGCAAACAAAGAGCTTTTGCACGAGCAAATAAGATTGGCGGAATTTGAGAGTATTTTTTCATGATTAATTATGTCCTTCTTATTCTACAATAAATAATACATTGCATAACGAGATCATCACCCACAAAAGGGATTACTGCACTTAACTGAGATTGAAAGAAGAACACCTAATAAAGCATTGAGTGCACTCAAAAATCCATAATCCTTTTGCAGGTGTATGAAATGTTAACTTACCCTAATGCAGGGTTCATCATGATCAAGAATATGAGCTCTTGTTAAATCTCGCCAAACCCCTTAAAGTAGTTGTGATCTTACCGAGAAAAAATAGTCGACTTTTTCAAAACGTCAAAACTATTTAACCATTACAAGCTTTTTGCTTGTCACAAAATCTTTTGCGACTAACCGATACATATAGATCCCACTAGCCATGCGCACTCCGCTAATATCGGTGCCATCCCAGGTCGTCTGATGACTGCCGGCGGTAATGAGACCAGAATGCAAGGTACGTATAAGCTGACTGCGCAGGTTGTAAATCGCCAGTGTCACCTTGCTGTTGCGCGGTATTGTAAAGCTGATGATCGTTTCCGGATTGAAGGGATTGGGATAGTTCTGCTTTAATGCAAAATCTGTTGGTGGCTGGCCCGGATTGTCTTCAACGGAAATAGTTGACCCGTCGAATTCCCAATCATCCAAGAGAGAGAAGGTCCCCACGGTGGGGTCCGCATTACCAATTCCCCGAACTGTTACATTAATGAAAGCTTTATCGGGCACGCCTGAGGTCCAATAACTTATTGGGATGGTGAATTGTGTATAGGAGGAAACAGTATCTTGAAACCCCATTTGTCCGCTTCCGATAGAAGTAAATCCGATATTCATGATGACTTCAATCGAAAGCGAATCCCTGTTCAAAGGAAAATGCTTAAGAAAAACTGACAGGTTATCAAAGCGCTCAGAAACCGCGAACCCGGGATTAAAGGGATCGTCACCTGCACTTAATAAGGGTGTCAATACTCCAGCATACAGTGTGTTAGGTCCAATACGTGCTGCGAACGCACCGGTATGGCTATCATCCGATCTAATAACCGTCTCCGATCCCGAGACATTTAAAGCAACAGTCCATCCATTGGGGGTGTTATCTGTCCACTCTTCAAAACCGGCGTTTGGAATGGGATTCGGTTGCGCCAGCAAGGAAAGCGGCAAAGTGATTACCAGAAGTGCGACAGAAAAATAACAGGATGATCTTAGCAATTTACTCATAGCAACCTCCTTAGTTTAAATATAATAGTTAGTTAAACAAAGTATGTCGGGGCAAAAATAACATCTCAATTTTCCATTTTTTTAATATCTTTTTAGCAACCATATATCCAGTTCCGGATACAGCCCCGAATGGGATTCGTAATTTTAACCGGCAAGCCGTTCAACGCTATGGAGCTTTTGAAAGGTAATATGGAAATTAGGTAACAAAAACTTCATCGGTGTTGCGAATTCCCAATTACTCAATCCATTATTTTGTTTCATCTTTCATTTCAATGATTTCATATTTAAGAGTGTCGGGGATAGAGCGTCTTTTCATGAGCTTTAATGGAAAAGAATTCCAATAGCGCTCTGCGTCCTCAACATTATCCCATTCATATAATCCTTGAAAAGTGCCAGTTTCTTTACCGGACATCCAGGTTTTCGATCTAAAACCTGGCTGGGCAATAATAAATGGTATCGGAATCAATGAAAGGATTTTGTTAACTTTCTGAGAGAATCTGGCAAATTGGAAATACACCCTGAATAGTGCCTTCGGTTTTATTGGTTGATTGGCAACTGGCTCCACAACCACTTTTCGAAATATAATAAATTCTTCTTTTTCTTGGACGGTATCTCCATTTTGACTTTTAGGGAAATGAACGCGTCCGCGCAAACAAAGAGCTATTGCACGAGCAAATAAGACTGGCGGAATTTGAGAGTATTTTTTCATGATTATACTTATTCTAGAATAAATTAGACATTGAATATGTGAGGCGATTAAGTTACATAATTAATAATGTCATTAAGTTAAGAG
>JAEOSY010000576.1 GCA_016840125.1 Candidatus Helarchaeota archaeon
ATAGAAAATCTATCAATGCCTAAGGCTCAAAATGGGTTGCTGACCCCTTATCTTTGGATGTTTTTGTCATCGTTTGAGAAGTTTCGAAAGAATTTTATTCTTAACAACAAGATATCATCACTAATTCAGCTTGAATATAACGCCTTTTCTCCAGCTGCAATTCCTGTTTGTTGTTTTACCTTTTCAAGATTTTCAGACCAAGAATATCTTGGTATTTTTATACGTCTTTCAGAATTTACTGGAGCAGATAACCAACCAATAAAAGCTTTAGAGGCAATAAATAATTTAGATTGTGATTGGCGATATACTTCGAATTTAAAGAGATTTAATAACATTCCTGGAAATCCTATTGCATACTGGTTATCAGATGAGACAATTAATACATTCGTTACAACTTCGAGTATAGGAGACTATGCTGATGCAAAACAAGGATTAATCACGGGTGACAATGCCACATTTGTTAGATATTGGTGGGAAGTATGTATAAATAACATAGGTTTTAACTATGAAGATTCCTCTGACACGTATAATTGTGAATACCGTTGGTTTCCTTTTCAAAAAGGAGGAGAATACAGGAAATGGTTTGGAAATAATTATTATGTGGTTGATTGGGAAAACAATGGAAAAAGAATTAGAAATTTTGTGGATACGAGAGGTAAATTAAGGTCAAGACCTCAAAGTATTAATTATTATTTTAAACCCGGGATAACCTGGACTTCAGTTACTATCGCTAATTTCAATTGCAGGTTCTCACCAAAAGGATTTATCTATTCAGAACCTGGTCCAATCCTGTATTCGAAAGATAAAAAAACAATTCTATTTCTAATGGGGTTGTTGAATAGCAAAGCAGCAAATTATATTTTGCAATTATTGGCTCCTGGTATGCATTACAACCAAGGTCATGTCTCTATAGTACCAACTCCTAAAGTATCCAATGATAAAGAGCGAATAATTGATAATGTAAGAGAATTAGTTAATATCAGTCAAAATGATTGGAATCTTCTAGAATTCTCATGGGAATTTATTAGTAATCCTATAGTTTCAACCCAAAAAAAACTCATTAAGGGCTCGTTAGATTCTCTAATATGTAAATGGAATAATGATGTTAGCAGAACTGTTGATTTGGAAACTGAGAATAATGAAGTGTTAATTCGGGTATTTCAGTTAGAGGAAGAATTAAAACCAGAAGTTTCTCAAGAAGAAATAGCGCTTGAAACAAATCCGTTTTATAAATTTTCAAATAACGAAACAGAGTTTATTAAAGATAAATGCAAAGATTATATCAGCTATTCGGTGGGCTGTATGTTCGGGCGCTATTCACTCGATAAACCCGGTTTGATCCTGGCAAACCAGGGTGAGACCTTGCGTGATTATCTGGAACAGGTGCCAGAGCCATCCTTCCCCGCTGACGATGACAACGTCATCCCGGTGTTAGATGAAGGCTGGTTCGAGGATGATATCGCTGAGCGTTTCAAGCGTTTCCTGCGGGTCACCTTTGGTGAGGAGCACTTTGAGGAGAACCTGGAGTTCCTGGAAAATGCGATAGGGAAGGAAGTCCGGAGCTACTTCTTGAAGGACTTCTACAAAGAACACCTCAAGATGTATAAAAAACGCCCGATCTACTGGCTGTTCTCCAGTCCCCAGGGCAGCTTCAACGCTTTGATTTACATGCACCGCTACCGCCCCGACATGGTCTCGGTGATCCTGAACGATTACCTGCGAACTTACGAGGAAAAATTGTCCCTCCATCGCGGCTACCTGGAGCAGGTCAGCCAGGGCGCCAATACTTCCCAACGCGACCGCACCAAAGCCTTGAAGGAGATAGAAAAGGTCAACAATGTGTTGGCGGAGCTCAAAGAATATGAGGACGAGGTGCTGTATCCATTGGCGACGAAGCGGATCGAGATCGATCTGGATGATGGGGTGTTGGTGAATTACAACAAGTTTGGGGAGGCGTTGAAGAGGGTGAGTCGATTAAGTACATAGATAAGAATTGAAAAGGTAGATCAACTGGTGAAAACAATATTAGGAATCATTTTATTATTATTAACATTGTTTGG
>JAEOSY010000577.1 GCA_016840125.1 Candidatus Helarchaeota archaeon
AGGAGAGCCAGTTGTTCCAGATGTATAAATCAGGGCGGCTATGTCTTCTTTTTCATTAATTGAAACCGGCGGTGGGGCAGTTGATGCAGCTTTCTCCATTAATTCCTGGTAATTCAAAGTTCCTTCTGCCAGCTCACCAATAACAATCACATGTTCTATGAGTGGTAGGTCTTTCCGAATCTCATTGACTAGTTCCATGAATTTCGGGATAGTTACGAGGATTTTTGATTCCGCGTGGTTCATGACAAATTGGACTTCCCTACCTTTGAATAACGCGTTTATCGGTTGGTAAACTGCCCCTATTTTAGGGATACCTAGAAGAAAATACACATATTCGGGCATGTTCGGCAAGAGAAGGCTGACTTTATCGCCTTTTCGGATTCCCAAATTATGCAACATGTTTGCTACTTTGTTTGTAATTTCATTAAACTGGGAATAGGTAACCGTCTCATCTTGCCAGTAAAGGAAAATTTTATCAGGATAGTTTTGGGCTTGTTTTTCGACTAATTCACGAAGTGTCAATTGCTTTTACCTCCAAGAAATATTTTTTCGACATTCAACTTTGAATTTGAGATTGAAATATTTTTTGTTTGTTGGGATATTCGAGAGAATTTAGTGAAAAAGGATTCAGTGTGAGTAAACTGAAAAAAACCAAAATTTTTTAAACTAAAACCAAAATTAAACTGAGGTAAGTAGGATGGCTGTGATCGGTCGTTCAGGAGTACATTTTTCGTCACATTAACCTTGGTTCTATCACCCCCAGATCTAGTGGGCATCTTGACGGGCATTGAGTGGTTGAAAGGGTTTCTAGAGGATCTATCAGTTGATGACTCTAGGTCTTGAATTCCCTGAATCAATTGATCCAAGGGATTATTGAGTTGTTGGCAAAGATGAGGACGGTTATGATAAATGACTCGCAATACCGGCAGCAAACATGACAGGAGGGGGTGACTCGCGGACGATGACTCAATCTTTTTAAAAGACTCATGAGATACTAGCTCGACTGTGGTTGGTAGCAGCATTTTGAACAATTTGAAGCCACTAGCCACGGTCTTTAAACCTTCACAAGCTTTCTTCGCGATTCAGGCACCCCCGAAACCTCGCCCCCCGGAGGCTTCCTGAGGGATCGGCTAGAGCCTAAGTCTGGTCTTGAAAACAAATTTAAAGTAATTTCAAAGAAAGGGTTCGGTGCTCCAATGAAGTTCAAATCTTTAATTCTAATTGGTAGTATAGTGTTTCGAAATGTTTTTGTTAGATTGCTCCATATTTTTCTCTAATCTTTTTAGTAATAGATGGGAGTGAATTTGTATCAAATTGATCTATTACCTCTCTCATTTGACCTACAGTTTCGAAGTAACTGTAACCCAGTTCTCGTTTAATCACGCGTCCCAGTTGTTCGGCGAGATTTAACTCGGGACAGTATTTTGGCAGACCGACCAGCTTCACCCGACGGAACCAATGAGGGGCGCTTGGATCATACCACCCGAGATTATGATATGAGGCATGGTCTAGAATGAGGTAAACTCGACTACATTGCGCGTACCGCTGAAGAAATTTCTCGACCCATGCTCCAAAAGCTTGGTTATTCGCTGTTGGCGCTGTTAGGACGGTTAAATCCCCCTGTAGAGTAATTCCAACGAAAAGGCTCACTCGGTTTCTTTTACCGCGTTTACGGTAGCGAGTGATCCGGGGACGCTTGACTTGTGTCCAAATCCGTTTGATGGGGGGTTGGAGCACGATATGAAATTCATCCATGTAAAGCACTTGAATTACTTGGCCTTTTTGCTCCAACTTCGCTTTTTTTTGAATAGAGACGGTAAAATAATGTCTTCAAACGCCTGGAGGGCGCCTTCATCTTTGCGCGGATCCTCAGGATAGGGGGTTCGCAGTCCAAAGCCTACCCGTCTCAACAGTTTATAAATAGACGTGGGATGATACCTTATATGATATTTTCGAGCAATATGGATAAGGACCAGCCGGGTACTCCAAGCATCTTCGCGATATCCAAAAACAGTGGGCGGATGGCTAAGGTCCTGCTCCAATTGCAAGAGATTGATACCCCCTAGCTTGGACTCGCGACCAGGTTGTCCACGAGGTTTCAACCGGGCGAGCTGGCCTTTATTCCATTGATTTATCCAGCGAAGAAGAGTGCCTTCACAGTCCGTTTCTTGTGCTTTCCTCTGCAATGTACGGAGTAGAAGTAAAGTACGAATCCTCTCGCGGACTCATCAAATCATTCAGACTGGAATACGCGTGCCCAATACCGTTCCACCCAAGCTGCTAGGAGTTTTGCCCAACAGTTATTCGGTCCTATGACTTTTTGTAAGGTCTAATTAATCTAATGGTGTTCAAAACCTCGTTTTGTCTAGATTTCAAAATAATAAAATGTCTGCCCTACTTTCCTGCCGTCTTCTTTAAATCCCAGACTCTTATAGAATTCCTCTGCTTCACTCTTTGCAGGAGGACCAAGATGAAATTCCTTAATCTCTCTCTTTTTGAGATAATCGTAGGCGATTTTTAACATTAACATTCGAATAGTCTCTAGATCCGGGTCTTCCAAGTCTATAATATAGCTTCGTTTATAGCCAAAAGGAGTTATGATTGTTTTATACCTAGATTGATATTCCGGATCAGGTAAATGGTTCAGCGCCCACACTCCTCTGATTTTTCCTTCCTTCTCAATGATAAAACATTTTTCAGGTGATAAATCCCCCGTTTCAAAGCATCGATCAATGATCTCTGCTCTTAAATACCCACAAGGGTTTCCAGCAGCTTGAAT
>JAEOSY010000578.1 GCA_016840125.1 Candidatus Helarchaeota archaeon
CACCCGCTAAGAATTATGGAAACAAATTTTGTGGGAAAAATTGCCGTTATAAGGCAAAAAACCCCACATATGGGGGTCTTTTAGGCCGCGGGACCTGGATTCGAACCAGGGCTTTCTGTTCCAGAGAATTAAGCTACGAATTCCAGGGAGTACAGGAAGATGATTTTGGTCGTTTCAAGTATGGTTCTACCCTATTGAAATGCAAAATTTGATAGATTTTTTTCCATTGATTCCATTGTTTCCACCGGGGTTGCACCCGCGTTGCACCCAAACAGAAGTGGTAGTAATAGATCGGCGACTCAAGCTGCTATTTATTTACAAAATGGATCAAAAATAATTAAATGGTCATAGACAAAATGTAAAATATTACCTACAAATTTCGACATCAACCTTCAAAATATTGGTTTCACATCACACATGTCCAAATGCAGAACGCAGAATGATATACATGGCATGGGACCACAGTAGCGGCCTTGCGATTTCTCCCCATCGCTCCTGCCAGATCGGAAAATATGATTCATCATTTAAGTTGACGGGTATTTGCTCCGGCAGTTCTCCGTTATCATTTGCTTGATCCTCAACCCATTGCAAAACTTGAGTTGCTTTATCTTTTTCCCCAATTTTAAAGTAATACCATCCCAACCAGGCAGTCAATAACACCCACTCCCCTCCTCCATAATATGTATCAGTTGAATATCTATGAATACCCACAGATTCTTTTCTGAGTTTTTCTTCAATCAACCGAATTGTATTCTTCATTATCTGATGATCGATTTCGACAACTCCGTACGGCAATGACATCCCCAACAGGCTCGCATCCACATCTTCAGAACCTAAAAATTTTACAAATCGCCCATCGATCACTGCATTATAAAAAATAAATTCTTTAATATTATTTACTATTGACTCATGAGTTCTGCCGTTTATGCTTTGATTGGCTTTCAATCCCGCATATATAGTCGCCAAGGTGTGAGGGTGGATTTTATCATTATGCTCTTCCCAACAATCATAGCAAGGATTTTTCCAAAGTAACGATATGTACTCAGATATGAGATCTGCAGCCTCAAGCACATCAATTGGCAATTTCACGCCAGTCATTTTTGCATGTTCAGACAATGACCATAGCCAAGTTCCAAACCCATCCAATTGATAATTTGGCCAATCCTTTTGTCCGTCTTCTCCATTTACATGGTAACGAGTGTGAAGTATATCTTCAGGGTCTAGGGCTTTTCCTTTCCGGGCTTTCTCCATCGACTTTTCTAAAATCAAAGTGCGTGAATTAATAACTTTCGAACACCATTCATGAAAATGGTTCGCGCTATCATGCTCCCCAACTAAATCCATTGAATGGGCAATAAATGAGCCATCACGGAACCAACTATATTGATAGGTAGGAAAATTAGGACCGGCTATAAAGGCACCTGAAGGATCTTGATGTTCTAAAATGATTTCAATGCTGCGTTCTAGAAGATTATTCATGGTCATTGTCTCCATTGTTGAATTCGATTGCTATCAATGTCCAATACTCCAGGTAAGGAATCTGGACCGAAATAAAATTATCATTGACGCTCCATTCACATCTTCCAAAAAACAAATCGTCCCGATCTGGGCTTGACCACCATATTTCCTTGATATTGCTTGTGTAGGGAATCTTTACAGAAAAATCAAATAACGGGGCGGGATCCTGTTGTGCTTCTGTCCATTTAGGATCATTCAATTCACGTGTGTTTATGAGGTTTATACACTGCCAGCCTTCACTTGTCCGCGGGATCGCCAACACACTTTCGGGAACATCTATATTGTCTAGTGAGGAATTAATTGCATTTGGACCAATCAACTCACCATATAAAACCACAAAGTTGTAATATTGGCGAAGGTTATGGATGAATGCTTGTGGAATTGCTTGGTGCTTAGGGAAATAGGGATCAGTTAATAATCGGTTTATTTCACCAATTTCAATTCGTGATCCACCTGAAGAAAATATAATCGCATCTGCTAACCTAATATTTTGTATTCTATCCTCTGGCAAATAAATGGCAATTACAACTGGCTTCTTATTCGATTTTTCTCTCGCATTTAGAACAATTTCTATAATTTCTCGATAATTCGGTGTATCCTCCCAAATCTCGATATATACAAAATCTTGTAAAGATGCCGCCAATGTCTCGATTGGCCAATTCTTTACAGCATTGAATGTTATGGAAGCATCTGGGAATTCCTGTTTTGCCCTGATTATAAAACTATTAAACGCGCTAGGAATATCTACTTCTATCCCTAATGAAGTAAACCCGACTTTTGGATCACCATATTGGTCAATATGCAATCCATCAAAAGTGGTTTTCTCAAGGACACTTTTACATTCACTCAGCAGATGTGATATCCAAGGCCCCTCTGGAGAAGGGTCCATCAAACCCAAAAAATCCTCGAATAGAATGGGATTACCATCCTCATCGAACAGCCCCCATTCCTTATGTTCTTCCCAAAACTCCATTGAGGCGGCGTAAACTGCCAAGTAGGGCATTGCAGCAATATTCACTTCATGACAGGATCGAATTAGGCTTGAGATGACCGAAAGTGATAAATGCCTACCTAATGGATCAATATATTCCTCCTTTTGTGACAATAATTGGTCATGTCTATACTGCCAATCATAGAATTGAACTCCGTTGATATGGAATCGCGCTAATGATGCTGCTGTTTGAGTAGCATTGTCGCGGCCTTGGAAAAAATCAGTTAAGAATCCATACCGAGGGAAATCAGTCCATTTTTGGAGCACATCAAAGGATGTACTCATTTTTCCAATGAGCTTCCCATCCATTGATGTCACCGTAATTTCTGCACCATAGCCACGAGGGAACACAGAAAGAGGCTGCCAATTTGGATAAAAGTTTTGGACACCTGGATGTATTTCGGTGACATGATCCTCAGACGAGACAACCTCAGTGAGATGGGAAATTTGTATGGAGAGATTACATTGAACATTTTTATCCCCGTTAAACTCAGCAAAAAATGATACCGACTCACCAGGCTTATAAAACGCTTTGTTTGGGAAAAAATCAATAATTTGCACGTTTTATCCCTTTAAACCAGTTGTCGCAATGCCGCGAATAAAGTATCTTTGAAAAACGATAAATACTATCATTACTGGTACAAGGGCTACTAATGATGCAGCAAACACCTGGCCCCACTCCGTTAAATGCTGCCGTTGAAAAAAAGCAATAGCTATCGGAAGCGTTCTCTTTGTAGTTTCCTTCATTGCAACATGGGCCCAAGGAAACTCACCCCAACTATAAAGAAAAGTAAAGATAGTAACGACAGCAATGCCGGGTCTTGAAAGAGGAAATACACCTCGCCAAAATATAAGCCAGTTATTTGCCCCATCGATTAAAGCCGCATCCTCCAGATCTTTCGGAATCCCCTCAAAGAATCCACGCAACAAGAAGGTCTGCATAGATAAATTCATTGTGATGTATACAAAAATCAGACCGATGAATTTATCTAGAATTTCCAGATTCTTAGCGATAATAAATTGAGGGATGATAAGCATTACAGGTGGTATCATCATCCCTAGTAAAAACACATAAAATAGTATTTCTTTCCCCGGAAACTTTATACGCGCAAAAGCATAAGCTAATAATGAGGAAACAACCACAGTTGCTCCAGTCGAAACAATCGCAACAAATAGACTATTTAAAAAGTACAATCCAAAGAGATCTTTGCCTAAAGCTTCAGTATAGTTATTTATACTGAATTCTTTCGGCCATAAACGTGGAGGCATCTCAAAGATATAAGATTGTGGCTTGAAAGATGTAACAGCCATATACCAAAAAGGCAATACAACGATTAATAAACCAATCACTAGAAAAGTATAAGTAATAAATCTCGAAAGCCTACGTTGCTGCTTCGCGCCCATATTAGAACTCCACTTGCTTTCGTAACAAGCGAATTTGAACAACACTCACAATGAAAACAACGATCGTCGCCAAATAACTAATAGCAGAGCCATAACCAAAATCTAGCTTAGTAAATGTCGCTTCATACATTAATGTGAGAATGAAATGCGTTTGATCCATCGGATTCCCCCCATCTGTGATCAATAAATTCGAAATATATGCATTCAAAGCTCCAATGGTTAAAACCACTAATTCATAAACCAAGGTGGCACGCAAAAGAGGTAATGTAATTGAGAAAAAACGGTCAATCGGATTGGCCCCATCGACTTCTGC
>JAEOSY010000579.1 GCA_016840125.1 Candidatus Helarchaeota archaeon
GACATCAGTCAACAAACTAAATCCTACAGGAGTCATGCATCCGAGCCCGATACCCGCGAAAATACGAGCCGTGACGAAGACCGGAAAATTTACTAAGGGAACAACAATTCCCGAAAAATAGCTGATGATTGCACAAAACGACCAAACAATCCCTCCCACAAGCATTAAATGGATTCGCTTTTTCTTGTCTGCTAAATATCCAAACACAAGAGTCATAACAGCAAGGGTCGCTGTGTAAGCTCCCACAAAATATCCAATAAATTCCGGACCGATCCCAAATTGGAGTTGTATCGGGTCCACATTGGTCGGTATAATCGATTGTTCTAACGTCATTAGGTTTACAAAAATAATCAGTATGATGACGAGTAGTATATTTCGCCATTTTGAACTCTGGTTCAATTTCTCGTCCAATTTGTTGTCAACTGATGGTTCGTCCAATTTATTATCAACTAATCCTTTTTTCGATCGCGTTAAAGATGGATTCTTATTCCCTTAGACAAATATAAGTATGAGGGTTGTAGCATGCGAAATATCTGGGCGCCTTGGCGAATGAAATACATTGAGCAACCTAAGAAGAAAGAAGGTTGTCTTTTCTGCCGAGTCATTAACGAGGATCAGGATGAAGAAAATCATGTATTGGTTCGAAAAGAACGCTGCTTTATTATATTAAATCTCTATCCCTACAACAATGGGCATCTAATGGTTACTCCCTACGCTCATGTTCCCAGCCTTGAAGATCTGGAAAAGGAGGACCGTGATGCACTTTTTGAAACCGTTTCGAATGCTATTGCAAATCTCCGTACAGAGATGGATCCCGAAGGATTTAATGTTGGGATGAATATCGGTGAAGTGGCAGGAGCTGGTATCTCTGACCACGTTCACGTACATATTGTCCCACGATGGGCAGGGGATACGAATTTTATGCCCGTCATCGGGGCGACTAAAGTCATTTCTCAGGCAATTGAAGAGACTTATAAAAAAATGAGAAAATATGATTATTAGATTTGAAATCGTTTAGAGTGGGTTTACTAAGAAGAGCAAAGCACAGATCCCCATTGATACTAATAGTGTTACTGGAATAGTTAGTCCCCAGGAATAGAAGATTTGTTTGACCGTTTTTTTATTGAATCGTGTATGTTTTATTATACTATTTCCAATGATTGCAAAAATTAAAACGACTGTTCCTGAAATCGGAAATCCGAGAACTGTTGCTACTAGAATAATAATCATTACCGCAGTTTGAACCGCAAAGGCGTCACTTGGACGCATTTCAATGATATTTTTACCGACATTTCTGAGTACTTTACGACCTAGTACAAATAACCCAAGTCCAATCCCAGTACCTCCGATAAGAAGCAATATATAAATATTCGGTAGGTTTTCCACGCTGGTTCCAAACCCGTATAATATTCCCACTGCATTTCCAACGTCATTTCCTGCCCGCGCAAAGGACACCACAACCACCACGGCGATTAAAATATAGAGAAAATAAAGTTCCATCTTTTCAATGCCGCGCAATCCTTTTGGTCTGGTTAAAATGAACTTTCTAATAATCCAATATATTCCAATGGAAATTACAAGTCCCATTACAGGAGAAATTACCCAACCTAACATTACACTCGTAAACCCCCCCCATTGCACAATATCACTACCAAGAGCAGCTAAATAATAAATCCCGACACCTATTACACCACCAACGACACTCACAGTCGTTGAAACCGGGAGTCCTTTCCACGAGGAGAGAAGGAGAAAGATGGAAGTACTAATTATAACACCTAAAAACAAATTTTGGATAATTGTATTTGCACCAGCCTCCCCAAAAATAACTTTTAATCCATCTGTATTCAGTAATCCATCACCGATTGTTTCACTTACCTCGGATCCTAAAAGTACAGCTCCTAAGATATTTACAACAATCCCAATCAATAAAACCCATTTCATCTTAACAGCTCCGCTACCCACAACGGGCGCGAGAGCTTCGTCGTTTCCCCCAATACCGAACGCAATCACAAAACTGAGTATTAATAATAAAACTAAAAGAAATGTTGGATCAAATGCCACTATTAAATCTCCTATTATTGTGATTTTTTAATTATTATTCTAATACCATATACTTAATCGCCATTCTCCGCAGAAAATCCGATGTTTCCTCTGCGCGATCGAGAATATTAAGCAAGTACTCTGTCTCAGTATACAATAACATCTTTTGAGGGTTATCAAACTTCCCCTTGATAATATCCGTCATTATCCGAAAAGAATGATTACGCGCCTGGCGTCGAAGCTCTTCCACCAACTTTGTCCCTTCGATGGTCTTCCGCAAATCATCCTCTGCATCATTAATTGCATTAGAAAGTGTTTTAACCATCTCTGCTAGGTCCTTGGTGTACTTTTTAAAGTGACTCGCAACCTGAGAATAATCCGTGATGATATTGATATGCGTCTGAATAGTCCTTGCGCAATATTCAATGTTATCGAGGGTGACATCAATTTCTTCAATCAAACTGATACGGTCCCCTCTGGAGAATGCCATCGACTCCCTTCGTATAAATCTTTCAATTAGGTCCTCTTTAAGGACATCCGCTTTTTTCTCAATCGCTATTATTTCTTTTACTTTTTCCTTGAATTTTTCAGGTTTATTATCGCAGAGCACATGAATTGCATCCGCAAAAACCGTGATAGCTTCAACTAATAATCCGTTGAATTCTTTCATTACTTCTTCTAATTTTTTTTGTGGTTTGCCACCTTTCATAGCTTCTCCTTCCTGTGAGAATCAATTTTATCATGAATTATATGGACTTACTAATTTCAATTACAAATTTTTTAAATCTTGTGAAGAAGATCCTAGTAATTCCTTATAAGAGAATAAATACACTTTTTTCTGAGATAGCATGTTTCTTTTGATCTATGAGATAAGTGGGAAAAAAGATATACATGGGCTACGAATGCGGCTCATCTACGCTCTCCGAAAACAAAATGCGATCCAATTAATGCGATCTACATGGCTTATTTCATCGATTGAGCCCAAACTTCAAGCTGTCCTGGATGAGTGTATTGATCAAGGCTTTCCTGTCCTTCTAAGTGAGTGGAGACCCCATTCCCTACCAAAATATATTAAGGAAAATGATGCTCCCCCTTACGTTGGACTTGTTATTCATAGTCCGGAGGTAACAGAACTTGGTATAACAACCGCTTTTCTCAGTAGATTAGAACAAGATGGGATACCTTACAATGCCATTTTGGGTGGAGTGATGGGTCGCTTAGCGATTCTTGATGCTAAGCTAGAAGAGAAAGTTTTTATCAGCCATCCATATAAACCCTCTGAAGCCATAGACTATTTAATAAAACGCAACGTGGACGTAATTATCCTCCTTAATGAAGGCATTTCAAAGGCATCGGGAATTGAATTTGGACGTCAAGTGAAACAAAATTCCAAATTAATTGAAGATTATGAGATTCCTCTCATTCAACTGGACCGCCTTCACGAAGAAGACGCCTTCATGATAAATTGGACTCGAAATCATCCTGGAATTCAGACGTGGGTTCAAAAAAACTATCGATTAGAGGTTATCCAACCGCCCTCTGACCAAGAAATTTTAGAAAAAAATGGTGAATTTACCACTCGATATCTGCGGGCGGTTCAAGAGGATGATAAAATATTAGTAAATGGTGTAATTATTGGCACGGTAAGTTCCGATGAGGTTGCTATAGTTACACAATTGAATCAAATTATTGATATTAAAGGAGGATCTATTGATAAACATGGGATTGAGAAAATTGGGGCAGTTGATCTCGCAAAAGCTCGAATCACTACTCTTAAAACCCTTCGACGTGTCAATCTCTCCCCAACTCGCAAGATTTCCCCATCCAAAAAAAGGACAAAAATTGCTATGCTGACATGGCGAGCCGAACCCGTTTATTTCCAGGCTGATAAAATTGACTGTCTCGTAGCTATTGGTGATGATACGACTTTCGTTGCCACAGAGATTCTTTCTCGGTTTTCTCGCCCGATTATTGGAATCATTGATGGTGACGCGGATGGTATCCTTTACGAGAAAACGAGTATTCAACAATTACAGGAGATTGCCTCCCCAAAATCGTTATTTTTACAAGTTAAAGCGGAACATGATGATGTAGTGGGACAAATAGTGGAGAAACAGATTTTCAAAAATAAGGTAAAAATGAAATATTCGAGTTTGGATGCCTTAAAAGATAGTATCTATAAAATTGCGAAAGAATACTTGGACGAAACTGGATAGATTATGCTTGTTTTGGCCAGAAGTAGGCTGTATATTCACTAAAAGGATCTCCTTTCATGATGCACCCGGTTTCCTCAACTGCAATGTCATAGGGAAGCTCCACATAGTCGAGTATTGACTGGAGTGCGGTCTCCATCACACCACACACTGTGCTACCCCAAGTCAAATGGGTGTTGTCCCAGTCCATTGTCTCTCTATTAACGACAATGCTATTATCTTCTTTTAAGCCACCGCAGAAAACGCACTTCTCAACCCGCCACACAAGGCGTTTTGGTAGTTCTCCTTCCGCAGGAAGAATCTGGGCTCCCGCAATGTGATCTCCCATAAAGATATACCACGCACTCTCTAAAATGACCGGGAAGTCATCCAGATCTTTTGAAAAAATACGTTTACCTGCGTCGAGGAATTCATAGATAACCGCTTGCCCCGCATTACGTCCCAACTCTTTGAAAGTTTCGAGTGCCGCTGGTAAATTATTGTCATGATATTCATAAATAATCCGGACACATTCCAACATATCCAGCGCCATCAGCAATCCATTCATCTTTCGACTCTTCCACCAGTAATAGTGTTTCCCAATTTTCGCTAATAATTTACCAAAAAATCCCAATTTCTTTTTAGGCATTAATTTCGACTCCTATATAAATGAAACCGCATGGATGCAGAGGTCTTTACCCATCGAACGTGAGGATATGTTATCCACATGAATCTCAGGTAATTTAGGATTTAGTCTCCTGAGTTGATTGATTAACCGCTCGATCAATCCACTAATTACAATGCAAAACGGGATATCGGAATCTGAAATATCAAAATAACAAACCGGGCAGTTATCATCGCGAACATAGATTTTATCCAGCACTTTCTTCGTTGATAATTTTCTATACAGAAAGGTTTTGTAGGTTTCCACAATAATCTCTTGAATTGAACTAATTTTTTCAGGTCTCCAATGCCTAAGCACCCCGTCTGCGAGCCTATACCCCATCTCCTTCAACCGCTTTTCCGTATATTCATTTCCATATTTGTTTTTCAACAGAACGACAATCTCGCTATAAATTATCGGAATAAAAGCTTCCTGATTCTTTATTTTAAGTAACTCATCGCGTGTTAGCTCAATAAATGGTTTACCACCCGTAAATACTTCCAATTTTCTTCCCTCTTTCGAGTTCTACTTAATTCATAATTATTCTTTAATATAATTTTGATTATTAATTATTAAGATTATTTCCACTATTATAATTAAGTGGTAAACTTTACCTCTTGTGATTAGGTCAGTAAAAGTTCAATCAAGGGAATTCTTCATTCTGAAAGGATATGTTTGTAAGTTCATAGACCACAATCAAAGAATTGAAGCATATTGCCGAAAGTTTAATCAGTTCAATTTAGGCTTGTTTAGTTGAGAATAATCAAATTAAAGAAATGTGATCCAAAAGCTGAGGCTAAAAAAACAATGGTTATAAGTAAAAAGGATAAACTTAGTTGGAAGTTTTATGATGAAATCTTGGAAAAAGAAGATATTCAACCATTTATTGACTGTATGACCTGTGGGAAGTGTGTTGGTGATTGCATTGCCGCGAAAAACTCTGAGTTTAACTTTAGAAAAATAATTCAACAGATATTAGATGGTGATAAAGAAAAATTACTCAATCAAAATGAGATTTGGAAATGCTTTTTATGTGGATTATGCACAATTAAGTGTCCAAAGAACATAGAAATCAAAAAATTAATACTAATCCTCAGAAAATTAGCGATACAATCGGGTAAAGGTTATAATCATTTAAAATTTCTTTCAGAATTACCAGAAAGTTTTTTGAAAAATGGTTTGATCATTTCAAAAATGAATGAACGTCTCAGAGAAAAGATCGGGTTATCCAAAGAATATAAATTATCAGATAAAGCTTTGAAGGAATTAACAGTCATTTTAAAGGCGACAGGTCAAGCGAAAGGGCTTCAAGAATTTCTAAACCATTCTGCGAAAGAAAAAACATAGGGGTTTTAATGTCACAACAATTAGAATCACGAAAGTTAGAATTAATTCCAGAAAGTGGCGAGGTATTCCTTTTTAAGAGTTGTACAATAAATAGCCTGTATCCTAGTGTGGAAGCTGCGACTCGTAAATGTTTGGAAATTTTGAATTATAAAATATTAGAATCGAATGAACAAACTTGCTGCACAGACCCATTGTATTATTCAAATTTAGAAAGCGATATTCAAATGGCTGCTATTATGGCACGAAATTTCAATGTTATCGGGAAATTTACGAAAGAAATAGTTACAGAATGTAATGGTTGTTTTTCAACATTAGTAGAAGCGATAGAAAAATTACAAAAACCAGAAATAAAACACAATATCGAACCAATTTTATCAAAACTTGGGTATAACCTTATTCATGATTTTACTATTATTCATATAGCTGAATTATATTATAAAATCCTACCTAGAATCCTTGATCTTAGAAAATTAGACTTGTCTGGCATTAAGATCGCCACTCATTATGGCTGTAATTACCTCAGAACTCATCCTGATTATATTATAACTGATCCGCAGATGCCAGATTTACTGGAAACAATAATAAAAAAATGTGGCGGAAATCCCGTGTATTATACTGAACGCGACTGTTGTTGTGGTGCAGGAATAATTCAGCGGAATATTGATCCTGATCTTTCACTTGAAGTGAGCTACCAAAAAATGAAAAACATGATCGGTGCCGAACCCGAACTTATTCTAACAATTTGTCCGTTTTGCATGTCAACCCTCGAGAATTGTCAATTGTCAATTGAAGTGGAAAAGGATCTTGAATTATCTATTCCGGTACTTCATGTCAGTGAATTAATTGCCGTTATCTTAGGATTTGATCCAACTTCAGAATTAGCTCTCGATTCACATACAATTAATCCCATTCCTGTTCTGAAAAAATTAAAAATTCTTGAAAATAAAACCTAATTAGGGGCGATTGGATGAAAATAGGTGTCTTTATCTGTCATTGTGGTTTTAATATAGCGGAAGTTGTAGATATTGAACAAATTATGAAAAAAATTGAACATGAAGCTGATTTAGTATTAATTGATGATGATTATGTATGTTCCGAAGCTGGATTAAAGAAACTGAAAGAAAAAATTGCAGAAGAAAAGATAGATCGTGTGGTTATTGCTTCCTGCTCTCCCAAAGTCCATGAATTATTATTCAGAGATGCCCTAGAAGAAGCTGGAATTAATAAATATCTTTTAGAAATCGCAAATATCCGTGAACAAGCTTCATGGGTACACCGTGATGAAAAGGAAGGCGCAACATCAAAATCTTTAGATTTAATCATGGCCGCGATAGAAAAAGTAAGAAGATTGAAACCTCTCTATCCCAAAAAGGTCCCTATTAAGGACTCTGTCTTGGTTATCGGTGGTGGCGTCGCAGGAATCAAAGTCGCATTAAGTCTGGGCGATATGGGAATTAAAACCTATCTAGTCGAGCGAGACCCAAGTATTGGGGGTCATATGGCGATGTTTGATAAAACTTTCCCAACTATGGATTGCAGTATTTGCATCTTAGCTCCCTTAATGGTTGAGGTTAATCATCATCAAAATATTGAGCTAATGACGTATTCTGAAGTAAAAGAAATAAGTGGGCATATCGGAAATTTTCATGTCAAGATTGAAAAAAAGCCAAGATTTGTCAATGAAACTCTATGTGTAGGCTGTATAGACACTTGTGCAACCGATTGTCCGGCGGAGGTGCCTGATGAATACAATAATAGCTACAGTACTAGAAAAGCTATCTATCTTCAATTTCCCCAAGCTGTTCCCATGGTTGCTGTAATAGACCCTGAAGCATGCATAGGTTGTAAGGCATGTGAAAATTTCTGTGACCGAGAGGCAATCGATTTTAATCAAAAAAGTGATGTAATCGACTTGGATGTTGGAACAATTATTGTAGCCGCCGGTTATACACCCTTCGATCCATCTATCTATAAAGAATATGGCTATGGGGTTTATAAAAATGTCATAACTGGTTTGGAAATGGAGCGGTTCTTATCTCCCTCTGGACCCACGAAGGGGGCAATCGTCAGACCGTCTGATGGTAAAACTGCGAAACGAATTGCATTTATTCAGTGTGTGGGCAGTCGTGATGATGCTGTTGGAAAGCCTGGATGTTCGCGAGTATGCTGTATGTATGCTATGAAACAAGCAATGGAAATAAGAGAACGAGTCCCTGATGCAGAAATTCATGTATATTACATTGATATACGTGCCTTTGGGAAAGGATATGAACAATATTGGCAAAGAATCATAACGGAATATAGAGTCCGATTTATTCGAGGCAGGGTCAGCAAAATTCTTGAAAATCCCCCAAACAATAGTTTAATTATAAAAGCCGAAGACACACTCGCTAATGTATTAGTAGAAAGAGAATACGATCTAATTGTGCTCTCAGTTGGGATGGATCCTGCTGAGGATCTAGACAAATTATCAGAAATGCTTAATATATCAACTGATTCAGAGGGATTCCTATTAGAAGATCATCCAAAATTACGCACCTCTGAATCTACATTGAAGGGTATCTATTTAGCTGGTTGTGCGCAGGGACCCAAAGATATTCAGGATAGTATTTCACATGCTGAAAGCGCCGCGATTAAGGCTGCTAACTTAGTCAGATCTGGCGAAGTTGAACTAGATATTCAAGTACCTATTATAAATGCGGAGAAATGCATTGGATGCCGTTTATGCGAGAACACTTGTGACTGGAATGCTCTTGAGTTCGATAAAGAGCAGAAAAAAATGACCGTTAAAGAATTAAATTGCGTAGGCTGTGGTACTTGCGCTGGAGCTTGCCCAAGTGAGGCGATTTCCATTGAAGGTTTTACCGATGAACAAATTATTTCACAAGTTGACGCTATCTTGGATAAAAAACAGGAATATCCCCTAATAATTGGGTTCTTTTGCAATTGGTGCTCATACGCCGCCGCTGATCTGGCAGGAACTAGTAAGATTCAGTACCCTACCAATATAAGAATTATTCGCGTGATGTGCACTGGACGAATCTCTCCTCAGTTCGTTATAGAGGCCTTCTCTAAGGGAGCTGATGGTGTATTAGTAGCCGGTTGTCACCCCCAAGATTGCCATTATAAAATTGGATTTGATAGAGCAACGAACCGAGTAAATGCATTAAGAGAATTATTACATGATTATGGCATTAATGAAAAGCGCTTACGAATAGTGAGTGCGGGTGCGCCCGAATCCCAAAAAATAGCTGATGAAATAACTGATTTTGTGACTGAATTAGAAAAAATTGGTCCCTCTGGAGCCGAAATAAAAAAAGGGGTAAAAATTAAGAGTTAATTTTTTATTTTTTCTTAGGTGTGTATAGATTTAATCCTATGAAGACGCCTGTTTCCTCAAGTTCTTTATTTCCTCGTGTGGATGCAACAATGGTACTCTTTCCTGATGCAGATGAGCCATAATCCTTAGTTTTATCCATTGTTAAAGTAGCTATATTCCCATCCAATACGATTTCTACATTCTGTGCTTCTTTTACTTTCCTTTTTTTGACTTCTTTTTTGGTGGGGAATTTATATGCAAAGCAACCGAGCACTAGGAGGGGATCTGATCCTTTGATTTTGTGGTTACCGCGTGATGAGGCTACAATTATAGACTTCCCTGATTTGCTCTTACCGAGTTCTTTTGAGATATCTATTGTCAAGATTAATAGATTATCTTTAAGTTCGAACTCGATGTTACCCATATCTGGTTTTTCAACATTTTCTTTTGCATACCCGACTATCCACCTAGCGTATTGCGAGAATTTTTCTGCTTCCCAATCCCCTTTAAGTCCCGCGGATTTTACTTTGTCAAGATCTGCATCCGCAAGCTCTTGGATTGTAGCCATACCCTTCGTCTTTAATTTTTTCGCACTACCGGGTGCCACACCTTCTATGGCAACTGTATCTAAATCCGCCAACTCAGTATCTGGAGTCTTTTCATATTTTTTATCCAATAATTCGTCGATAGGGAGTATTTCATCATGCACGCCTGGGTCTTCTTTCTGGATCATCATATCGATCGCAAAGGAAATACCGTGATTTAGCTTATAATCGCTTAATTCCTTTCCCTTCACATCTCCAAACTTCGTGTCAGCCAAATCTTCTATTGATTTAATTCCCATGTCTTCAAAAGCGGGAACATCATCCTCGACTATCCCTGCGATTGCATGCAACGGAAGATTTGGTAGCTCTTCATTTGTTGTTTCTTTAAACTCATTTGTAATAAGATATTTTACTGGTCTTACCATTCTTCATCACCTTTTCTTTTATAAAAAAAGATTATACTAAAATTTGTCATTGGTTTCTTTTAAATGATTATAAAATAAAAAGAAGGAGATTTGATAAAAACTAGCAATAATCAAGTAGATTTTTTAGATACCTTTCAGTAAATCAATGATATGATTATTTACTTCCTTTAATACTACTTCGGGCAAGTTTAAAACGCGTCTTCCCACCTGGTCTTGCATTTCTGGCAGATCTTGACTAGAACAAAACATCGCTCCACTTATTTCAGAGCCGAATTCGCGGGGTGGTAGAATTGCAGCAGGAAGCACCAAATCCTTTTTTACGTCAACTAAATTAGTAATGATATTTATTATCCCCTCTCCATCCCCCACTCGACATAAGCTTAGATTTGATTTTTTCTCCAATTTTGAAACGGAAATTATCTTAACTGCAATGATGTCAATCGCTTTATCAATCGGGACCTCATTTCCTAGCCTCAATCGATCTTTAAACCCTTTCAAAATATTAAAAATAAACTTTAATTCTAATGCGCTGAATTTATTTCTCTCGATTTCTTTCTCATTCTTTAGAATGGCATCCCAGAATTGGTTGGCCATTAAATCAAATTCTTTCACCATGCGATCTTCCCCGAGATCTACTGGGGAAATATAGCTGAATTTGATTGCCTTTATAGCTGAATTTAATTTATTAATAGCTTCCAAAGTTTTTTCCTTGCTTGCTGGGAGCTTGTACTTTTTATTAACGGTTAAATCTTTCAATTTCTTAAGGGCGTACTCAACTATTAATACACGGGGATCCTTAGATATATCTTGAGGCATGATATTCCCTCCACAAATGATGCTAGTTGGAATGTATTAATACTATAAATTCCAAAGGTGTATGGTAGTTTATCTTTTCATTCCTTGCATCATCTTTGTAACTGCTTCGATAAAATTGCTTGCGGGTTTTTCATCTCGAATCTGTTTAAGATTTATGGCGTCTTTTGGACAGTTCGCCGCACATACTCCACACCCAACGCAAATCTCTTCTCTGACAAGAATTTCATCTTCTGACTTATCTTCTTTTTCACCTGCTTTGTAAATTAACGCAAAGAAAGGACATATTTTAACGCATTTCTTGCAGTTTATACATTTTTCTTGATCGAATACTGGAATGTAGTCCGATTTCTGGAAAATATCCCAATAATTATATTTCACTGCGGTGCTCAATATCCCACAGCAACAAGTGCAGCAATTACAAATAAAGCCTTGTCTGTCAGCTGTGTTTTGGGTAATATGAACGCAGCCTTCTTTCTCTGCCTGCTTCAAGATATCTAGGGTTTCTTCTGCTGTAATATAACGTCCAATCCCCTCCTCTACGGTATATCTAGCTGGAACTCCAAATACTAAACAATTTTCGACAGTTCGTTCACATTCAGGTGCTGTCTTTAACATCATAGACATCGTTCTACAAGTACACGGCAAAACTGCAATATTATTTTCTTCTTTTCCCGCCTCTTTTACGATTTCTTCAATGTCCTGGTATGTTAAAACCTGTTGTTTCTCAATCTCTACCGGCTGATCCATTTCTATTAATCGGGAGTCTACTGAGGGTTCGGTACTAGGTACTACACGGAATACCGTAAAATCAGTGCCTGTAACCGCGCCTAAGAGATTCATCGCATCCTGAGGATTCGAATGAAACATTTTCACGAAGGCTCGTCGTTCATCGACACTTACATTTTTATTAATAATGAAGTATTCAACTAGCCCCGGAAAAAGCGGGGGGATCATGAATTTCTTCTTCCCATCCCTTCTACTAACATAATAGAAGAGTACACCACGGCTAGCTAAGCGATCGAACGTTTCGCGCACCTTATCTTCGGATAAACCTGACTTTTTTGCAAAAGCTTCTATAGTATATCGATCCATTCCCACCGTTTTAAACGGTCCAGCCATTAACACTTTTACGTCCTCTGGAGTGTACCAGATCTTAAGTACATCTAAAGAAACTTTACTTTTGGGCATCATAAGTATGTCCCTTAATTTCTTAAAGGCTTGATCGGCTTCTGATTCCGTCATCTCAATCACATAAATATCTTATTTTAGTAAACTATTTAATTCATTCTCCCTTTCACCTTTCTCCAAATATAGCAAATTTAATTAATGAATTCATTTATACTTTCCAAAGAGTGATAATATGCGCGATGTGGCTATAATTGGAGTTGGAATGACGAAGTTTGGGAAACTCCCAGACCAAGATTTGTTGGCAATTTTGTCAGAATCGTCCCTCAAAGCGATTGAAGATTCAAACACCGCAGAGTCAGACTTTGATGCTGTTTATGTTGCCTGTATGGCTGCAGAAACACTGAACCACATGACTGGGATTGCCAGTGCCCTAGTAGATCGCATCAACTTAATTCCCGCTGCAGCTGACCATATCAAAAACGGTCCTGCTTCTGGAGGGTCTGCTATAAAAAACGCATTCTATGCGATTGCCTCTGGTGCATCTGATCTGGTGCTAGTCGCAGGAGCTGAAAAAATGACTCATATCACTACTCCTGGCTTTGTAACTTCCGCGGTGGCCACGATTACTCACCATACCGCTGAACGGCTTCACGGGGTCTCCCTTCCATCTTTCGCTGGATTACTTACACGTGCGTATATGGAAAAATACAATGTACCGAAGGAATGGATTACAAGCATCGCTGTGAAGAATCATAAAAATGGGCTCCATAATCCTTATGCCCACTTTCAAAAAGAAATTACACTTGAAAAAGCCTTAGGCTCTCCAATTATAGCGGATCCATTGCAACTTTATGATATTTGCCCTATCTCCGATGGGGGGGCTGCAATGGTGATGTGTCCTGCCGAAATGGCTAAAAAATTTTGCGATACTCCCATCCTCATTACTGGCATTGGACAAGCAACTGACACTCACATCATCTATGAACGTGAAGATGTCACCGTGCTGAAAGCATTACAATTATGTTCGAAACAAGCCTACGACATGGCGAAAAAAACCCCTGAGGACATGGATCTTGCAGAGTTACATGATGCTTTTGAAATTCTTGAAGTCGTTGAGAGTGAGGATATTGGGTTCTTTAAGAAAGGGGAAGGTGCCAAGGCAGCTTACGATGGGCTCACGGAGATAGGTGGAAAAATACCCATCAATCCATCTGGAGGACTCAAAGCCCGTGGTCATCCACTCGGCGCAACAGGTATCGCGCAAGTTATCGAACTAGTCTGGCAATTACAGAATGAAGCTGGGAAAAGACAAGTTCAGAATGCGCAATCAGGTATTACATGCAACTTTGGGGGATTTGGGAATAATATTATAAGTATATTAGTGGAGCGGAAGTGAGTGGCATGAGTGAAACGGCAATTTTTTGGCATAAATGCAAGAAATGTGGCAAAATCCAACACCCCGATCATATCCGATGCCTAAAATGTAAAAATACTACATTTGACACTATAGAGGCATCAGGAGATTGTATACTTCTCACTTATACAATTCTAAAGGCTCCACCTGCTGAATATCGCGATAAGAAAGCCTATGCTCTAGGAATAGTTGAATATTCTAATGGAGTTCGAGCACTAGGGCAACTTACCACGATGGAGAATTTGAAGGTAGGTATGAAGTTACAACCCAAATGGGAAAAATTGACTGATGATTTAGATGGGCAAGAGGTTTCTGCCATAGCTTATGAGCCTCTTTAACTGAAAGTAAGAAGGGATGAAAAAGATGTTCACAGAAGCTGAAATTAAAGAAATTGAGGCTAAAAGGAAAGAATGGGAAGAAAAAATCTTAGCCAAGTTCCTGAAACGGGGGGAATTAAAAGAAAAGTTCGAAACTCCGTCAGGTATTCCCCTCAAACAGGTATATACTCCTGAAGATATCAAGGACTTAAATTACTTAGATGATCTGGGATTCCCGGGCGATTATCCATATATTCGGGGGGTTTATCCTACTCTATACCGCGGGCGATTATGGACCATGCGCCAATATGCCGGATTTGCTGATGCGACTCGAACTAATGAGCGGTTTAAATTCCTTATTTCTCAGGGGCAAAAAGGACTCTCTGTCGCTTTTGACCTACCTACTCAAATGGGCTATAATTCAAATAATTCTCTGAGCCAAGGAGAAGTCGGTAGAGTCGGTGTTACCATCAATTCCCTGAAAGATTTTGAACTCGTTTTCAAGGATATCCCGTTGGATAAGGTTTCAACTAGCATGACCATAAATGCTCCCACTGCTGTTCTTTTGGCGATGTATATTGCAGTCGGTGAAAAGCAAGGTGTTCCTCCTGAAAAATTAACTGGAACTGTCCAAAACGATATTCTTAAAGAATATGTCGCCAGGGGGGCCTATATTTTCCCACCAAAACCTGCCCTCCGCTTAACTGCTGATATCATAGAATATTGCTCTAAACACCTACCACGATTCAATACCATTAGTATTTGTGGTTATCATATGCGTGAAGCAGGAGCAAGTGCCATCCAAGAAATTGCCTTTACCTTAGCTGATGGTATTGCTTACGTTGATGAGGTGCTTAAACGTGGAATAAAAATCGATGATTTTGCCCCAAGACTATCATTCATGTTCTGTACTCACCGACACTTCTTTGAAGAAGTTGCCAAATTACGGGCAGCACGTAGATTATGGGCGAAGATCGTGAAAAACCGATTCAAAGCAACTAATCCTAAATCAATGTTGTTACGATTTCATACACAAACTGCCGGAGGAACTTTGACGGCGCAACAGCCTGAGGTGAATGCTATTCGGGTTACCATCGAGGCCTTCGCTGCGGTTCTGGGAGGAACTCAATCGCTCCATACGTGTGGTCCTGACGAAGCCTTGGCTATCCCAACCGAAGAATCAGTACGCCTATCTCTAAGGACTCAACAAGTGCTTGCCTGTGAGACGGGGGTTACTGACGTGGTGGATCCTCTAGGCGGGTCCTATTATATTGAGTATCTCACCTCAAAACTCGAAGAAGAAGCTATGAAATACATTAGGAAGACTGACGAAATGGGTGGGATGCCTGCGGCAGTTGAGAAAGGATTTATTCAAAAAGAAATCGCGATAAACGCTTATAAACTCCAGAAGAAAATTGAGAGCTGTGAAGATGAAGTGATAGGCGTTAATACTTGCTGCCTAGAGGAGGATCTAAAATTAAATCTCTTCAAATTAGAAGAAGGAACGGAAGAACGTGCAATCAAATCTCTTATCGAACTCAAAACGAGCCGGGATGAAGCGCTCGTCCAAGCGAAACTAAAAGAATTACGGAAAATCGCTGAATCCGATGAAAACATTATGCCGATAATGATCGAAAGTGTCAAAGCCTACGCCACTATCCAGGAAATTTGTGACGTTCTCCGTGATGTTTTCAGTGTTTATAAAGCACCCTCTCCTTTCTAATTCTTCCCTAAACTTTAAATAGACTTTCAACAA
>JAEOSY010000580.1 GCA_016840125.1 Candidatus Helarchaeota archaeon
GCGTGTATAAGAGTTAAATAAAAAAGCATCGATTAAAATATACTCTTTCGCCTCTTCGATCAGGGAAAAAACTTCGTCGAAGATCGTCTGTTCGGAGATAATTTCGCCGTTAAGGTTCTTATAAGTAAGGTCGTAAAGAAATTCGATGTTCTCAACATGTATATCCCGTTCTTTTCCTCGGAAATCAAGGTTTTCCGGTAATTTCTTCGTGGTCTGGTAAAAACCGACAAATAGTAGCCATACCAGTAGTATTAAAATTGTTTTTTTTATTTTTTTAATGTCTAAAGTATAATTTTTCATTTGGTATATTTATTTATAACAGATTTAAACGGTTCTTCGCCCCTTTCTACTTAAAATCAATTAATTTATATTTAAGCTTATTATTGCCCTAAATTAAATTTCTTCTATTAAAATAAAAATACCTGTCATCCCGGGCGTAGCGAAGCGGAGACCCGAGATCCAGGATTTGACCGTACGCACAATAATAAAAATCACCAAACTCTTAAAAACCAACTCCAAACTCAAGCATTTGTGCTAATTCACATAAAAATACCATTTATTTCAACCCTGCTTTACGGAGTCCTATTCTATAATTATCAATTTCAGCCTGATTTTTTAACCAAGAATCCTTAAGAAACTCCTCTATAGAAAATTCAGGATATAATTTGAGAATCTCTATTCCTGCTGCATACGCTTCTTTCTCACTGTCCAATAGGCCATAAGTCGCTGCCAATCCAGTATGAGCAAAATAGTTCTCTGGCTCCCGTTCGATGCACATTCGATATGCTTCTATTGCTTTGTTATACTGTTTCGCTGCTCGGTAGGCATGACCTAAATGTTGTAGATACATTGCAGGGGGAATTGGGTTGAGACGAATTGCCTTTTTCAAAAACTCTATGCCCTCGGCTGGTCGATCTGAAACATATAACGAATATCCCATAAAGTCGTAAGCATCAGCATTATTCGGATTAAGAATGATCGCTTGTTTTGCCGCGAAAATCGCTTTTTCATACTGCTTTCTCAATAAAAAAATCAGGCCTGTTAACCCATGAGCATCGGAATTTTGATCATCCAGCGCAAGGGCTGTTCGTGCTGCTTCTGTAGCGCGTCCAAAACAAATGATGCGATTGCCGCATATTCCGAGCATCACCTTACCCATGTATGTTACACCCAAAAGGACATACACTGCAGGATTTTCTGGATCCATTTCAACTGCTTCCTCAGCTTCTTTTAGAGCAAGACTCATAGCTTCTTTATTAAATTCCCTAAAATACTCATAAGCTTTTAATAATTTAATAAAGATTTTAAGATCAGTGGTGTCTTGAAACCTTGATCGTATATGTTTCCCTTCTGTTAGCTTTATCTGCAGGGATTTCATGATTTCCATTGCAATTTCATCTTGCAAATTAAATATATCTTTTAAATTTCGATCATAACGTTCAGACCATAGATGATGCCCGGTTTTAGTTTCGATGAGTTGGGCAGTGATGCGTATCCGTCCATCAGATTTTTGGATACTTCCCTCGAGGACATACTGTACACCCAGATCATGACCTATTTGCTGTACCTTTACCGACTTGCCCTTGTAGGCAAAAGATGAATTTCGAGCAATCACAAATAGCTGTGGGACGTGAGAAAGGGCAGCGATTATGTTTTCGGTTATTCCATCGCAAAAGTAATCCTGACTGGAATCTCCGCTCATATTGCTAAATGGAAGTACAGCGATGGAAGGCCCATGGGATAATTCAAGAACTATTTTGTTTTCATGGTCGACTTCTAATGGATAAGGGAGATAGTAGTACTTCCAGAATACCACTGTAAATATACCTAAAAGCAATACAACTGTAACCGCGACTGCCAGACTTAATTTGCGCCACTTCCTGCCCACGACCCTTTTTGCGCGAATAACTCGGTGTGCGGCTGCACCCGGAAAAGAGAGTACCCGAAAAACTCGTATCGGCCTTGTAATATTTTTAACCTGATGCTCTCCAAGGTCTTCGTATTCTAAATCCAGCTTGTTTTCCACATGATCGAATGCTCTACCGGATATACAAATACCTCCGGCATCAGCTATAGTTTCCACACGGGCTGCAATATTGACACCATCACCGTAAATTCGATCTTCTTCCTCAATTACGTCTCCGATATTGACTCCAATGCGAAACTCCATCTTACGATTATATGGTAGCTCAGCGTTTCTTTCAGCAAGCTCACATTGAATCTCCACAGCACAATTTAC
>JAEOSY010000581.1 GCA_016840125.1 Candidatus Helarchaeota archaeon
G
Organism: Candidatus Helarchaeota archaeon; assembly: GCA_016840125.1. Next base: position 2 of record JAEOSY010000581.1, read on the forward strand.
TTACTTCTTTTCCAGCACCCATTTTTTACACCTTTTTAGTTTTTAAGCCTTCTAGTTTGAGCCTTGTTTAATTTTCTTATTTCAGCCGAAACTTGGTTTATATTAGTAATTATGCACCGAGGTTGCTTATGATGTATGACTATGGTCTAAATAGTCTATTATGATTGAAATTATAGCACAATTACCTTCTTATGTTTTTCATTGAGTTCATCTTAAAAGAATTTTGAACCAAAAATTTTTCAATGATTGAATATCAATTTAAAAGGATTTTATCAGAAATATTAAACCAAAATATTTGAATGAACTAAATACATTTCAAAAGACATTAGAAAGGTGAAAATCAGAATGGCTGATCCAAAAGAAATACAAAAGAAGATAGAGGAGGGTACTTTTGCGGCATCCGACTTTCCGGCATTTTGGCTGAGTTTTGTGGAAATAGCCAATGTTTCTGAGGACGTTCAAGATGAAATTGAAGATTGGGATAAAAAAATACAATTCGATCTAGGGGGTCCAGCGGACTTCTGGCTGAAGACTGAGAATGGTAAATTCAGTATGGGGCAAGGGAAAATTGAGAATCCCGATGTCACAATGAAAATTACAGAAGAAAACGCAGCAAAGATGTTTTCGGGACAATTAAGCAGTACTGACGCATATTTAAGCGGAAATTTGAAGATTGATGGCAATATGGAGGACGCATTAAAATTTGGCTCTATTACTGATATAACTAGGGAAGAACTGGAAGACTTGGAAGATTAAGTCCGAATCAAAAAGAAAATTTTTGAAAGGTAATCAAGCATGGATTTGAAAAAATTTCACGTGGACGAAAATAAAGTCTGGTTCACAGGTGGTTATTGGCCCGAGGGCGTACCTCATCAATTCTATGATATCGAAGACGTTAAAGATCTTGAAGTTCCAGGCTTTGCGGGAATGGTTCATCAGGCTACTAAACGCGATTATTGGGATAAAGATATTTGTCTCTTTGTCCTAGGACCGTATATAGAAAGAGTTACCTTTAGAACCTTAGTCGAGAAAGCAAAAAAATTCGGAACGTTTCTTTACGACCAGCTTGGAATTAGAAAGGGGGATGTTGTTGCGATTGAATTACCCAATTCTATTAATTTTGTGGTAGCTTCTATGGGTTGTCAATATATTGGCGCAACAGTAGCGGGAGTGAATCCACAATACAAATCTGGGGAAATTTTACATGAATTGACATTGACAGAGGCTAAAGTTCTCGTAGTAATGGATGCCTTGTGGAGAATGGGACCAAGTGCTATTCTCGATACTCAAGATAATCCAACTAAGGTCAAATATGTAATTTCGAGTAATTTATTAGATTTCATCACGGCAAAAGGAGAAATATTTGAAAAGTTAAGAGAAAGAATTCCGGATTTCCAAGAAAGCGTGCCTGATGAAACTGATTCCGTTAAAGTTTTTAGAATGAAGAACATTCTCGAAGAAACGGAACCAAGGGAAATCAAGGTTGAAATTGATCCCTGGGAAGATGTTACTGCAATATGTATGAGTGGAGGTACAACGGGCCTTCCAAAGGCCGCCATGCTCACCTATGCGAATATCGGCGCAAACCTTGCTCAAATGAAACCTTGGACAAATTTGAATCCGGGGGTGGTTACAATTGGGATTATGCCCTTCTTCCACAGTCTTGGGGCAACCTGCATACTAGCGGGGGCTTTAAGTGCAGGGATGACCATGGTTTTATTTCCCAAGCCCCCCGAGGTTAAAGATTTGTGTGAAGCCATAAATCAGATCGAGGCGCCCGAGGGTGTAATCTATTCAGGAGTTGAAATACTGTATCAGCAAATGCTGGAATTTATTGAAGAAATAGGTGTGGATGAATTCAAGAAGAAGTATGACATTTGGAAGAAATTTCGGTATTGTACCTCGGGAGCAGGTCCATTACACGACTATGTCAGGATTCCATTTGGCGAAATATTTCCTTGTGGTATTAGAGATGCTTATGGACTAACCGAGGCTTCACCGGTTGTGAGTATCAATCCCTTCTGGGGAAAATATAAACCAGATAAAATTGGTTTACCCATTCCTGGTGTTGACTGGGCAATATTTGACAAAGATAATTTTGAAGCGGGTCCGATATGCGATGGTACTCCAGAAAAAGGCAATTTTGGAATTGAATTCACGGGTGAGATTTGTGTAGCGGGCCCGATGGTAATGAAAGGATATTTAGGAAAAACAGAAGACAATATAAAAATATGGGAGGGTAAAAGATGGTTGTTAACTGGTGACATAGGGTTCATGGACGAACA
>JAEOSY010000582.1 GCA_016840125.1 Candidatus Helarchaeota archaeon
GTATTCCTAACGTTTTCCCAAGGCCATCCGATTTGGAGGAGATATGTTCGGTAGGGTTCTTGTTTTGGAGAGGGACGTTCATGCTCATAATCTGGGATTTGTGAGATGGAGAGAACTTTCGCTACATGTGCTCGCCGTACTTCAGGGGTCTCTCCTGGTACACAAGTCCATGTTCCTGTGCTTTGCTCGATGGCAACTGCTTGAGCAACTTTTAAACTAACCCCCATATTTGCAGATACTTCAACAAAGTATGTACCAACTACATATTCTTCATAATCCACACCTTCTGGCATTGCCATTGCCATGGAAGGGTAATCATCAGGTTCTGGTATTTTACTCATTATTTTCACCTTCAAAAAGTTCTAAGAAAGACTTTAATAGTTGTGTAAAATATATTTACACAAGATATAAAAGTCTTGTGATTACAAAAATGCAGTAGTTTTTGGTGTCTAAGCTAGAATGGGAACAGATTCAGATAGTTTTAAAAATCAAAATAACCTCATTAGTGATCTTCAACAATTTGATCTTTCTAAAGAAGAGGCGGAGATATATCTTTGTCTTTTGAAAAATAAGGTTATGACAGTTCGTGAGATCAATCAATCTATTCCCCACATCCAGAGAACATATCTCTATAATTTCCTTGATAAATTAGAAAATTCCGAGTGGGTGCATATTAATCGCGCATCAAAACCGCAAACGTTTAATCCCTATCCACCCAGCGAAGTTTTAGCCAAGAAGCTCGAACAAAAACGTAGAATTCTATTAAATCAGCTTGAAGAAGTTAATTACTTGGAAGAAAACACGTTACCTAGTTTATTAGATAATCTAAATGCCATTCACCAAGAAAATTCGTTAAAACATGTTCCACTTGAGTACAAATCCATTATTACCGAATTTTTTGAAAATAATCCGGCAGTTCGGATTGAGTACTCTCACAATTCTCAAAGCATTAATCCATGGCTCAACTTTTTTTTCGTATCGTGTGTATTCCAGGGATTCTTCATCTCTTGGTCCAAGAAGCCGGTCTCCGATGAATATAGTCTGCATATTTATGAGTTCGAACAGCCAGTAACGAAAGCGCACCTCGATCTCGCAAATAAAGTATTAGAGCTCCAAGCAGCAGACATGATCACGCTCCTAACAGAACGTGAAGGGCTTGAACAGATGCAGGCCTCAGAACAAGAGTCAATTAAATTAAATGGATCAAAACTTGCCCAAGAAATATTCACCTATAAAAAAGGTGAAAATGAGTTAGAAGCGCTCATCATTCATCCCTGGAAACTTAACAAGAATACTATTGCATTTTTCTATTCCAACAAAAAAGAGAATGGTATAAAGCTCCTAGAATGGATTATTAAAAAAGTAAAATAGAAGGTAATGAAAAATGGTATATGAAGCAAGTTATTATGAGGAAATTGTGAAAAAACTGCGGAATATTGTTACTAATCCAGCCATAGGTTTACCTAGGGATAAGGTGAAAGAAATTTACGCTAAATATAGCGATCAATGCCCCAGGTCAGAAGAATCCTTTGATGAAGCGAAACGACTCATTCCGGGCGGGGTTGAACATAACCTAAGCTTGAATAAGCCCTTCCCAATTACCATGGATCGCGCCGAAGGGTGTAGATTATATGATGTTGATGGGAACGAATACATTGACTATCTCATGTGTGGCGGCCCAATCATTTTGGGACACAATTACGCTCCTTTGAAAGAGAAGATAATCGAAATAATTCAAAATAAAGGCCCTTCACATGGAGTCACTTCGGAATATGAAGTGAAAGCTATTAAACTAATCCAAAAACATATGCCCTCTATCGAAATGTTCCGTTTCTTCCAGTCAGGAACAGAGGCGGATATGGCGGCCCTTCGTATTGCTCGTGTTTTCACCCAAAAAGAGAAAATCATTAAAATTGGTGGATCCTATCATGGTTGGTCAGACCAGCTCGTGTATGGGATGCACATTCCTGGAACCGGACCTCTAGAAGCCAGTGGCATTCCTAAAGGGTGCTGGCAAAATACGATTGAAGTGCCCCCAAATAATGAGAAAAAGTTACGGCGAGCTTTTGAGAAGGCGGAAGCGAAAGGAGGTGTGGCAGCCGTAGTCGTAGAGCCCATTGGAGGGGAATCAGGCACACATCCAGTTCATCCGGAATGGAATAAAACTATTAGAGAATATTGTGATCAATCTGGTGCTCTGTTGGTTTTTGATGAGGTGGTTACTGGCTTTAGATTAGGGATGGGAGGTGCGCAAGGCTATTTCAACGTTAAGCCCGATTTAACAGTATTTGGGAAGATTATTGGTCATGGATATCCTTCAGCCGGAGGTATAGGTGGTCGACGAGATGTAATGAGTGTCTGCGCAGGTGGTGTTGAAGGAGTAGCAAGGAAGGCTTATACAGGCGGTACTCTGGCAGCGAACCCAATTACAACTGCCGCTTGTTATTGGACGGTGAAATATATGGAGGAGACCGATGCCCCTGAGAAGGCTGGAGCGGCAGCAGATAAGATAGCTAAGGGTATGAATGATATATTTCAGCGGGCGGATTTGCCCTTTTTCGTATATAACTTTAAATCCATAATGCATTATGAAACAACGTCTTTCTTTGCAGTCCGCCTAAACGATAAGGATGCCTTAAACCAAATAAACCTTCGTCGGCAATATTCGGATGAATATCAAGCTGCGTTGATTACCAATGGTATTTATCCTTTAGCGGGAACCCGTATGTATGTCTGCATGGCCCACGACCAAGAGGCAATTGATAAAACCTTAAAAGCTTGGGAAACCATTGTGAAAATGCTGAAAAACTAACTAATCCCATTTTTTTTGAAACTTTTTTTACAAAGAACCTTTTCTTTCATCAGTTTAGTTTGTATTTTTAAGGTAAATGAAGAAATCCTTGACTTTTTGATAACAACTTTCAATGAGTTAAATTAAAAAATAACAAAAATAAAGAGAGAAATTAATTGTATCATCATTCTCATTGAGGGAAGTTTTTATGACGAAAATGAAAAATTTCAAAGTAGTAACGATAGTTATCTTTCTAGCGATAGTATTATTGTTTTCACAATTTAATTTATTGTTTTCTAATTATTTGGGTAAAAAAATGTCAAGTAATTTTAATTTTACGAAATCAGATACTCATAATAAAATACTTATTATTGGAGATAGTAATTTTACTGCGATAAATGGCGTAATTAATCCGGCTGCAGCAGGAGATGAGTTTGATCCATTTATAATTGCTCATTGGGAGATTGATGGAGGCGGAACGGGTAATTGTATTGAAATAATAAATACGACTAAATATTTCGAAGTCTATAATTGTTCAACAATTAATTCCGAAATTGGAATTAGATTAGAAAATGTAATTAATGGTGAGATTTTCGAGAATAACATAACCCAATCAACAGATCATGGGATATATTTGATCAATGTGAATAACACTAATGTTAATAACAATTCAATTAATGGTATTGGAAATACTGAATATGTTTGTGCTGGAATTTATCTTGAAAATTCCTTTTGGAATAATTTTATTGGAAATAATATATCAGATATATTAAGTAGACAGGGGGCAACGGGAGGATTTACTGTAACCGGTGGAACTGGCGGGACTAGTGCAGGTTTATACCTTTTAAATTCAGTAAATAATACAATCAAGCTGAATAAAATATGGGACATCGAGGGAGGTCGTGGTGGAACAGGTGGCTTTGCAGGTACTGGAGGAACAGGAGGTATTGGAGTGGGAATTTACCTCTTAGGTTCTGAAATTAATAACATAACACGAAATCAATTGAGTGATATAAAAGGAGGTATTAGAGGGAATAAGGGTTCATCTTATAGGAATAATGGACTTGGTGGAGAAGGAGTTGGAATTTACTTCTCGAATTCACAAAACAATAATGCAAAAAATAATAGTATGACCAATCTTTTTGGAGGGGTTTCGGTGGCCAAAGCGGTTGGGTATGGAATTTATTTTAAAAGTGATAGTTATGAAAATAGTATTTCATTCGACAATTTATTAGATGGAAGTTCTATTATTTATTTATTTAATCAAACAAATCAAATAATTGAAGGATATAATTTATCGAGCAATAGTAATCCAACGAATTTTGGGATTATTACATTAATTAATTGTAAAAATATAACGATAATAAATAATTCAGTAGCTAATTATCATGGACATGGGGGAAGAACTGGAACTTATGGGAACGATGGTACCCCAGGACAGGATGGATCTGGAATCTATCTGTTAAACTCAGACAATAATTCTATCCTTAATAATATAGTCTATAATATAACAGGAGGAACTGGAGGTAGTGCAGGTGCGGGCGGAATTGGAGGATTTGCGGGTAGAGGTATTGGAATAAATCTTCAAAGTTCCGATAATAATTCATTAAAAATTAATAATATTAAAAATATTACAGGGGGAATTGGAGGTTTAACCAGTTACACTCCAATTGTTACAAGGTTTTCTGGAGGAGATGGAGTTGGTATAGCCCTTTTCAATTCTAACTTCACTACTGTTTTTAACAATAATATTTCCTTTATAGAAGGAATTGGAGGAGCTAATGGAATAGGTGTTAATTTTCTTAATTCTGTGAATAATACCCTAAAAGAAAACTATTTCAATGATTTATTTGGAGAGTCAGAAGATATCTTTTATGGTTTTGGAATTTATTTCGATGAAGATAGTTATCAAAATACTATCTTTTCGAATAATTATATTGAAATTAACCCCATTATCTATTTATTTAATCAAAATAATCAAGAAATATCGGATTATTTGTTAACAGGTATAGGTAATCCAACTAATCTTGGGAAAATCGTTTTGATCAATTGTACAAATATTGAAGTTATAGATAACAATATATCATATTTTCAGGGAGCAACCGGATCTGGGGGAGCATATTCAGGGAGCTCTGGTGGTTATGGGGTAGGGATTTACTTATTGAATTCTATTAATTGTAACATTAGTAATAATATTATTAATAATATCACCGGTGGAGTAGGGGGAGATGCTTCAGATTTTGGTGGAGTTGGAGGTAGGGGGGGAGCTGGTGCGGGGATATATTTCTCAGCTTCGGTTGGTAACGCGGTATATGGTAACGTGATTGCTGATATTTGCGGCGGAGTGGGGGGCGAAGGTCTCTATTATGGTCCAAATGGCGCTGATGGGGTTGGTTTTGGTATTTTTTTGGAAGAGGACAGTTATCAAAATGAGATTTCTTTTAATAACACTATAGATGGCGCTCCAATCATATTTCTCTACAATAAAACAAACTTGATATTTGATAATTTAGATATAATAGGACAATCCAATCCAACAAATATACCTGGAAAAATAGCATTAATCAATTCAAACAATATTACAATAGAAAACAATACAATCGGGTTTTTTAGAGGAGAGAGTGGTATTAGTGGGGAGTTAATGGTTAATGGGAAATCTGGAGCTATAGGTTGTGGGATATATTTATTGAATAGCCATAATAATACGATTATAAATAATTTAATATTCAATATTACTGGGGGAACTGGAGGTAGCGGTGGAATATTATCTGCTGGAGGGATGGGTGGAGTTGGATCAAGTTTTTATTTAAAGGACTCTCTGAATAATGAAATAAAAAATAATTCCATTTACAATATAACAGGGGGTGTTGGAGGAATAAGTGGAACCGATGGATATGGTGGTGGTGGTGGTGGGATGGGAACTAGTTTCTATTTACTTAATAGTTATAATAATTTGGTTGATAATAACACAATTGATTGGATAATGGGGGGACAAGGAGGTCTAGGTTATGAGGGGCGTGATGCAGGTGGTGAAGGAGGAAATGGAGTTGGCACTTATTTCAAAAATTCTTCTATTAATGTATTAAGTAATAACAAATTTTCTAATATTTTTGGAGGTATTGGTGGAGGGGCACTTTATGGATTTTATCTTGGAACAGACGGTACAGGATTTGGAATTTATATTGAAGATGACAGTTATAATAACAATATTCTATTCAATAACCTCATACAAAACGATCCAATTATTTATTTATATAATATTAGCGATCAAATCATAGAAAATCTCTCACTAACAAGTCTAATTAACCCTACGAATTTAGGAGCAATAGTATTGCTTTACTGTAATAACATAACGATAAGAAACAATACCATCCAAACCTTTAATGGCGAAAATGGAATTACAGCAGTGACGGGGGGAACAGGCAAAATTGCTACTGGAGTTTATTTACTAGAATCCCATTCTAATCATATATATAATAATTACATTAGTCATATTACTGGGGGAATCGGGGGAACTGCGTGTGATCCAGAGGAAAATCATGAGGTGGGAGGTGTAGGTGGTTTAGGAACAGGATTATATCTCGATATTTCAAATAATAATGAAGTATATCAAAATATAATAGAACACGTCCAGGGAGGGAATGGCGGTTTAGGGGGGAATGATATGGGAGACGGGGGTGTTGGAGGTATTGCAACAGGTATATCCATTCTTAATTCGAATAATAATAGTGTTGTCGATAATAAAATCAGCTTTATAACTGCTGGAGAGGGCGGCCATGGATATGAGGAACTTAGTTTCGGAGGTCCAGGGGGAAATGGCGGAGTTGGTTCGGGATTATATGTATTTAATTCTCTAGACAATGAGTTTAGCAACAATTCAATCTTTAATATTTTTGGCGGAAAGGGTGGTCTGACGGGGGATTCAGGAGGATTCTATAAGGATGGCAATGGGGGGATAGCAGCAGGGATTTATATTACAGGTTCGCCTAGAAATATTGTATCATTTAGTTTCCGTAATATAGAAGAAGGAGTGGGAGAGAACAATGGTACTAGTTATTTTATTTTATATGCTGATGGTCCCGGTAGCGCTAATAATAGTTACGCTTATCAAGATAACTATTATGCAAATTATAATCAAAATAAAACAATTTATTTCGGATTAAATAATTTCCCAACAATATTGGACGAATTTATTTATTATCGAGTTGATGGAGGATTATGGACAGAAGTTGGAGTAACTGGAACGGGAAATTATACTTTCACTAGTTCATTGTTTACAAAAGATCAAAAATGGGAATGGTATTATTGGTTTAATGACACAAATGGCGCTAGTTGGAATACATCGATATTGCCATTTTGGATTATTAATTATACTGGTCCGGAATTGTCGGGTTTAACTGAAATTGATCCATTAGAAATTGGACACACAGAGATCATCTCAATAGATGTTTTTTCTAAACTCTATGCAATTGACCACGTATCTATTGAATTTGACAGTACTCAACATATCATGAATTGGTATGAGGGAAACACTTGGATTTATGATAATTGGATTCCGAGCTCTCTCGGTAGCCATCCTTATATAATATATGCAAATGACAGTATAGGAAATTGGATTTTAACAAATGATTCAATCATAGTTCAAGATACGACAGCTCCAGAAATTGTAATAAACAGTCCTTCGGGAAATTACTATAATTCCGCACCTCTAATGGACGTAGACTTTGTTGATGTTCATTCCTTAGAAGCTGCGTACTATCAGGTTGATGATTGGACCCCTTTAGGTCAAAATATTACTAACTGGACTATTATTTTCACGAATTCGAGTAGTTCGATAAATACCACCAATTTTCTGTTGGATAATACAATTTGGAACTCATTAAATGAGAGAAACCACACAATTTACTTTAAAACTTGGGATGATCTGAATAACACAATAGATGGTTCGAGTCCAGCTTGGATGTTTTATAAAGATACCAAAATACAAACACCCCTAGATATAAGCGCAGAACCAGCTGGATGGACAAATAACAATTCATTTAACATTACTTGGAATAATCCAACTGATTTATCTGGAATTACAGGGATTTATTTTAGCATAGATGCAATTCCAGGCTTTCCTACTGATGGTACATATGTGCCAGGAACAAATATTAGCCAATTAACAGGAGTCTCGGTCAACCATGATGGAAATTCTACGATATATATTTGGTTGCAAGATACAGCAGGAAACATCGATCATTTAAATAGAACCTCAGTTAGCGTGTATTATGATTCGTCAATTTCCGCACCCATAGCTTTAACAGCAACCCCAAGTGATTGGACTAATGTAAATAGTTTTAACATTTCATGGATTAACCCGCCAGACTTGACAGGGGTTGTAGGAGCTTATTATAAGATAGATTCAGCTCCAGAGAATAATACGGATGGAATATACGTATCAGGGGTCAATCTAACGGAAATAACTGGGATTACAGTAAATAATGAATCAATTCATCCATTGTTTTTATGGTTAGAAGATAGTGTTGGCAATATTTATTATTTAAACTCAAGTTTAACAAACTTATATTTTGATGAGACAATTTTAAGTCCATCTGGATTAACAGCAGTTCCAAGTGGTTGGACAAACCAAAATTCCTTTAATTTATCATGGATAAATCCAACAGAATTATCAGGAATCACGGCTCTATATTACAGCATAGATTCTATTCCAATCAATCCCACAAATGGAACCTATGTACTTGGAATTAATATAAGCCAATTAACTGGGATCTCGGTTACTCACGATGGAAATTCTACGATATATATTTGGTTACGAGATACAGCAGGGAACATCGATCATTTAAATAGAACCTCAGTTAGCGTGTATTATGATTCGTCAATTTCCGCACCCATAGGTTTAGCAGCAACCCCAAGTGATTGGACTAATGTAAATAGTTTTAACATTTCATGGATTAATCCCCCCGATTTAACGGGGATTGTTGGAGCATTTTATAAATTATATTCAGAACCGATAAACAATACAGATGGCGTTTATATTCCTGGTACTGACATTACAGAAATAACAGGAATTACCGTAAACAATGACTCAGCGCATGACATCTATGTTTGGCTAAATGACACCTTAGGAAATATCTATTACATTAATAGGAGCCAAGCTAATTTACATTATGATAGTACCGTGTTACCACCTCTTAATCCAACTTCAGAGCCAAGTGATTGGACCGAAAATAATAATTTCAAAATATCATGGACTAATCCAAGTGATTTTGTTGGAATGAAGGGAGTTTATTATAAATTTAAGTTTAAACCTATTCATAACAATGATGGAATTTATATAGAAAGTAGCAATATATCTGAGTTTTCCGTTCAAGCACCTGAAAATGGCCCAACTCTTATTTACATCTGGTTAAAAGATAATTTAGACAATATCAATTATGAAGAGTGTAGCAATTTAACGCTTTATTTAGATGAATCGCCACCATTAGTACCAGAAATTTATAAAATTGAGAAATCAGGGGACAGTATAGAGATTATTTGGCATGCCTGCATTAATCCTGAAACTGCATATTATAAAATCTATCAAAGTAATCAGCCAATTATAACAACGGATAATTTAACTGCAATAATAACAGTCAATGCCATAACAACATCATTTGAAATAACAGGATTATCTGATGGACAATATTGTTATGCCATAACTTCAGTTAATAATCTAGGTCGTGAAAGTGATGTTTCAGTAAATGCAGTAGTAGAAATTACTCACCAAAAAGATACGACTACTTCCTTCATAATTTTCATAATCCTTCTTATAGCATTAATAGGAGTGATTTCTTTAGTGCTGATTCGATCTCGTAGAAAAGATGTGAGACCAAGAGATGATATGCAAGGGAGTATCAAATTAAAAGCAAAAGATACAGTTAGACCTAAATTAAATAAAAAATATACAAGCATAATTTCAAACGAACTCAGTGAATCAGGCATTATAGATATTCCAAAGATGGCTAAGGATCTTAATTCTGATGAGAGAACTGTTAAATTAGTTCTTAAACAGTTAAGAGAAATAAATATAATTGAAGGAGTTTTCACTCTCAAAGAAGATAAATTTATATCTAATTCATTGATTGATGACAAAATCTTGAAATCTCTTAATAAAAAATGAGTTTAAATCAAGCTGTATCTCACATAAATACTAATCTCTGGAAAAATAGAAGAGTTAGTGTTTATGCGAATGAGGTTTAGGATGCCCTCCTGCAATCACAAAATAAATTTTCTCTTGCGTTAAGTTATTTAACTTAACCATTTGACCGTTTGGTAAATGTAAGACTTCGCCCTCGTTCACAATGACTTCTTTTTCGCCTATTAGAACCCCTATTTTTCCCTCCAAAGCATACAGGATTTCTTCATGTCCCTTAGGAGGGCCAGCATCTCTATTTTTTTCGCCAGGCTCAAGGAAGCAGAGCCCTAAATAGACATCTTGAATGTCATGATTAATCATCGCACCATAAAAGATTTCTTTCTTTTTTGATTCGTCACACTTCTTTTTTAAATTAAAATTCATATTCTCACCCTTATCCGCTTGATTTGCTTTTTTTCTTAACATACTTTATTACTTCAATAAAACTCTTCATTTTACCTCTCCTGACAGATATTTTGAAAAGCCCTGTCGGTTCTTGAATAACTGTGAAATAACTAATTGAAATAATTATAAAAATTATTGGAAAAATTAGTAAAAAAACGCCGATAGATAGAAGAAAATTAACTTTTGAATAAGATAATCCATTATAAAAGCCGATTGCTGCTATTATAGTAGCAATAAGACCTAAAAATTGTATAAAAATTCCAATATAAAACCCTATTTCAAACTCCATTTTGGGCTTAAAGATTTTTGCATTCCTATGGTCTATCTTAACTATTTTTCCCATTTCTTTTTGATATAAAAGAACTCGAAAATTGGTTATTATTGAAACAAAGTCGGTTGCGATTCCTCTTTGTTCCTGACCAATATATTTAACTGGTGTAATTACTTCAATAACCTCTTCATCAGGTCAAAAATGCTCATCCAGATGATGGGACAATTTGGAATCACTTCCTTAATAAATCATGAAGGGGTTTTACTTTTGATTTTATATTTCGGAATTACTTTCGCTTTCTGGATTTCTTCTTGGAATCTCCTACGTTCTCTCTGTAAATTGTCACGATCTTTTTCCAACCGATCCCTCTCCCGTTTTATATCATTTTTTTCGCGCTTGACTCTCTCTTTTTCCTGGTCAACTTTCTGGAGTTCGCGATTCAAGTTTCGCCTTTCATTTTCCAATTGATTGACTTTATATTTTAGATCATTATATTGCATTTGTAGATTTTTCAAGTGTTTTTCGTAACGATCGATTTCATTTTGTAGAGATCTTATCCTGTTTTCCTCTTTTTCTCTTGTCTTAATAAGGTCTCTTTCCGCTCGCTCAACGGCATTTTTCTTGCGTTGTACATTATCCTTTTCTTGCACTAATTCGCGTTCTCTTCGATCCAATTCACTATTTTTCTTACGAATACGATCCTTATCTTTTTCTACTTGCCTTCGTTCCGCATCCAAATCATCTTTCTCTCTTGCGAGTTCCTTATTGAGATCATTGACCTCACGTTTTAGCTGGTCTTTTTCCTTTTTGAGATCTTTTATCTCATTTTCCTTATCTTTTCGCTTTTTTTCGAGATCTTCGATTGAATCTTGATAACTGTCGAGCTTTTTAATGCTTTTCTCTAGCTCCTTTCGTTCTTTAATGACCTGTTTTTGTTCTTCTTCCAGATCTTTTCTTGCGTTCTCTAATTTCTTTAGTAATTTTTTACTTGGTGGTGGTGGTGTAAATTCGGGTTCCTCTTCTTCTTCCTCAGGTTCCGGTGTTTTGTCTTTAATTACATATTTAGGGGGAGTTTTTTCCTTCATGCAATCCTCTTCATATTAAAATTGGGATTATTACAATAAATGACAATGTTCCATTATTGCATACTCATTTATAAGAATAGTAAATCACATAAGAATTAAAATATTGACCGAAATTTTCGGTATAAAATGAACGAACATCTCGGTTGAGATGTAAAATTCAGACCGAATTTCTCGGTTGGTATGCAAAATTCAGAACAGTTATAAATAACCAAATACTAATAAAAATGCAATAAGTGAAGGGATTAAAAATGTTTGAAGAAGACGAATTTGATGAAGAGTTAGACGATCTCGAAACCAAAACACCGGCTTTAAAATCAAAAACACCAGCCGAAACTCCGGCAGTGAAGGGGAAACAAATCAATGTGTTTTTCACATCAACCATCGGACCTGAAAAGAAGGAAAAGCTAAGAGTTGATACTTCTAATTCCGTTGGAGCTGTTAAAACAACTGTGGGGAATATTTTTGGCTTAGATCCATCTGATTTTCATCTTTCATATGGTGGAGTTACAATGGATGAAGGCAATCCATTAGCTGAATATAAAGTAGATGATGGCGACTCAGTCCTCTTGATCCCTGCGAGCACAGCAGGATAAACTAACATTGCGATCTTACAGGAGACAATCAAAACACAATTCCCTCTTTTTTCTTCTCAATATTTTTTTATTTTAAAGAAAGTAGGTGTGAAAATGCGCGAATCTGATTTTTTTAATGAAGACCTTACCGAAACAGAACGAGATCTCTATGATCGGCAATTTAGACTGGATAGTTGGAATCAAAATATTATTAAGAATGCTAGAGTTCTAATTGTAGGTGTTGGAGGCCTCGGTTGCGAAACAGCTAAGAATTTAGCAATGATAGGTGTTGGCCATCTTGATTTAATTGATTTAGACATAATTGAGCATTCAAATTTAAACAGGCAAATCCTCTTTGCAGGTGCCAAGATGGGGACACCAAAAGCCACCATCGCTGCAAAGCGGTTAAAAGATGTTAACCCACATATCAAAATTAAGGGGTATCATACATCCCTGGAACGACTTAATCCTGCGGTTTATGCAGCTGCGGATGTAATCGTTGGTGGATTGGATTCGGTCAACGCTAGATTGAATCTGAATGCACAGTGCGTTCGTTTTAAGAAACCTCTGATTGATGGAGGGGTAAACGGCTATCACGGCCATGTCTATACCATTTTTCCCTATGAAAATGAATGCTTTGAATGTAACCCACCCTCTACTGCTGAGTCGGACGAAATGGCAGCGTGTACCATAGTTGGAGTTCCAAGAAAAAGAATTCACTGTGTTTTTAAGGGAATTATGAAGATAAGGGATAAACTCGACAAAGATCCTGATCCAAAAAATATGAAACATATAAAATATGTGCAAAAATACGCAAATGCACTAGTTAAAAAACATGATTTCTTTCCATTATTCAATAAAAGTGATGTCTATAAGGTGATTGATCAGCATGATCCAGGGATCATCACCATAAATGCAGTAATCGCATCGCTCCAGTCCCATGAAGTGCTAAAAATACTCCATTGGAACAAGGGCAATAAGGGATTAGGGAAACCACTTTCAACGTACATGATATTTAATGCTATGACTATGAAATATTATTACATAGAAAAGAAAAGAAACCTTAAATGCCCACAATGTGGAGATGGCGTCCGAAGAGAAATCGTGAAAATAAGCCAGAAAACTCCGTGTATTGAAATTATCAATTATCTTAAGCAAAAGGGCTATATTCTGGATCCAGATTATGATCCTATGTTAACAATTATGGATTTCAATAATATCAAAGATGTAGATCTTGAGAATAGTCCGAAACAGAATGAGTTAAGGAATTTAGAGCTATTAACTGCTGTGGGGTTTAAGGGTGGTGAAATTTTTATCACATTACAGGTCCTATGAGCACTTTTTGCACTAAAAAAATGTAGATTTAATTGAAAATTCGCGAAATGTAATAATTAATAAATGGTAGTAATTTAGATAGTGTGTTGAATCGAAATAGATTTGATTTATTGGTGATTAAATGAGTGTTAGAAGTAGTCGAATTAGTCAAGACTTTGCCGCACTGAAGAAGATGTTAAAAAAGGGTGAAATTATCCAGTTGAAACCATTTAATCCAAAGACAAAAAGTATTGATCACATCGCAATTACTATAAAAGGTCCTAAAAAAACCCCTTATCAGGGTGGTTTATTCCGACTTGAAATTAAGTTTCCCCATGATTATCCCCGGAAGCCCCCATTCATGCGAATGCACACTGGCATCTGGCATCCTAACTTTTGGCCCAAACCCACAGAATATCCCGGGCAGCGCAATATCTGTCTTTCGTTAATAGACCCCAGTTTAGTTGGGAAAAAAGGTGGGTGGAGTCCCTCAAAAACTATTGTGACGGTCATCCAATCAATTTTGGCAATGTTAAATACACGTGGTAAATTAATAGATCCGACAGACGTCTTTAATAAGAAAGCTGCTATTGAAATGATGAATGATACAAAGAACTTCGAGAAAAAGGTGCGGTTTTTAGTAAAAAAATATGCAAATAAAAAATGGTAAAAGATTTTGAGGCTATTAGATGGCTAAAAAAGAGGAATCTGAAAATTTGGACGCGCTAAGAAAACAAATTAAAAAGGAACTAAAAAGAGAACTACTAGAAGAGATCCGTAGAGAATTGAAATATGAAGAAAGTGCGACGGCTGATGAAAAAGCTGAACCTACTGAGTTGGTTCGGGAAACCCCAGCTCCAGTAGCGCCCGCCACGGGAGACGAAACGGTCATCGTCTCATTGACGTCAATTCTAAAAATTGCTAGTCACGCATATAAATATGCTAATCCTAGTCGTCCCAAAGATAAATGGGTTGAAGTCATTGGGCTTATTGCAGGTTACATTGATACTAACAGTCACACCATTTATTTAGAAGATGCTTATCCTATGGGGCACGGTACAACCGTGTATGCGGAAATTAAGGATTATAAGAACTATGCGAGAGCTTACAAGGATATAAGAAAAAAGAATTTCTTTATATGTGGCTGGTATCATTCACATCCCACTTACGGACTCTTCATGAGTATGGAGGATTTAGGTACCCAACATAGATACCAGAAACTTTGGAAAAAATCTATTGCTTTAGTTATCGACCCCTACTTAATTGATGGTACGTCTTATGGGTTTAAAATATTTCGCGCTAAATTGAAATCCAAAGAATGGTACCCCATTCCTTTTACCGTCAAAGGAGCATTTGACCCAAGCCTGTTGCCAGAGTTAATTGCGTTTATTAATCCAATTGTACACGGAAATGCGCTCTACCTAGAATATGACGAAGATTAATAAAACTCCTTGTACTTACCTTCGGTGGTAAAAAAATTTGCAGAGAAAATATACATACCTTCTCATTTTACTCATATCTGTAGTTATTGGCATAATCCACGGTGTAGTCATTACTCCGTCCCCCAATTTATTTTTCTCTTGGCTTTTAGTGGGGATTTGGATTTGTTTTACGCTTCATCTTTTTCATAAGCTGAATCTACACCGCCAATACAATTCCCCCCATAATACTTCTTTTTTTATTCTTGGACCGATTTCAATAGGCATTCTAATGGCTTTTTGGGGGTATTTCACAGAACTGCTCGATAGGAATTTATTCGAGTATTTTGGCCCATCTCCAATATATTTAAGTCTTTGGACACTTATTTTTGCATCCCCCTATCTGGGGTATGGATTGTATTCGCTCTATTCATGCTTCAGACGGTATGATGTAGTTTATCTTGGGGAAAAGTCAGTTAGTGCCCGGGCATTTGGATTTTTCATAACAACTTTAATGATTTTTTTGGGGATTTGTAGTTTATTAATTTTTATAATAGTCACGGCCATTGGTCCTATTCCCTTCGCGATCCGGGTTCCCACAGTTCCTGACTTCTTTCTCATATTAACCAGTGTGCTCGCAGTCTTTGTCCTAATCAGATATGGGATTTTTGGGAGACGGCCAACAGTATCAGAAATTACTGCGAGGACTCGTCGAGAAGAAATCTACCGCCCACCATCCCGTCCAAGATCAACAACCCGTACAACATCGCGCTCCACAAGGCGTTCCGATTCTTCAAGCCCCAGGACGCGTACAAGTACTCGCACCACCACCCGATCTCAGCCTCAAACCCAACCAGCTGCTCGAAGTCCCCGCCGCACGCGATCGGCTCAACCTTCATCACCAAAAGAGGAAAAGGTAACTAAGCCAAAATTACAGAAACTGATTAAATACATCAAGCCAAAGGCGGGGCATCTTACTCGCGAAGATTTTAAGTGTATTTTTTGTTTTAACCTCCCCAGTTATCCCGCCGATAAAGGAAGGGGGATTGTGGTATGTCCAAAATGTAAACATCCCGCGCATGCAGATGAGTTCAGGGAGTGGCTCGAAAACTCAAGTTTATGCTCACGATGCGATTCGTTGCTTCCAGCACAATTTCGGCGAAACCCTCAAATCATTCCTGTAAAAACCTATCTTGCCGTTATGAAAGCCCTTGCAAAGAAATGATGATTGCCTTACTGGATAGTTAAAACAAAGACTCTTTTTTCTAATTTTGCATCTCTTATCTTCGGATTTTAGTTCCTTAACCTAAATAAAAAAAAGAAATTTAGAATTTTTCATCTTTCCAGATCATTTTCACAAAGTAATCGCGTTCAAGCACGAAAGCTAGCAGTCCAAGACCTCCTATCAGAATAATGTTACCAAAGCTTAGCAGATTCGCAGGAAGAAATACAAGTATAAACAGTATAGCGGCAATTACGGCGGCAGCAAATAAAGCGTTGATTGGATGTTTCTTTTTCGTCTGATAATTACGTGGGAACCCAATACCATATGAAAATACAAATCCCAAAAGAAATAAAGCAAAAGGTAATATTGCAAGAAACAACGGCATTTCCAGAAGCGGTGTTATCCCTGATTTGTCCTCGGGGTTTAAAGCATAATCTTGAACGATTTCGGTATAGTAGGGATCGGTCATTTGATCAAACCATGAAGTGATGAGAGATTGCATGAAAAAAACCGCAGTTTGATTGAAGATAACATAAGGATCGCCAATGGATTCCCACCAATTCAGATAGATGACAGTGTATGTACGCCCTCGAAGGCTCCCATTGAGATCTTCGCCATAAATTTTTACATATGTCCACCAATGAGAGTCAGATTCTGCCACATAGGCCTCATACCCGAGCCGAACCAGCAAGGATACAGTAACCACAGCAATCCCATCGCAATCATCCATTCGGTTAGCCAAAACCTCTTCAGGCGTGGGAATATGATCAAACACCCCGGGATATTGAAAGAAATCATAAACATAATCAATCCAATCATTGGGATTGTAGCCCGGGTTATAAATAAAATCTTGAACGTCTGAAAGTTCATTCATTTGTCCCTGAAGAGTCGACCGATTATAGGGTCCGTTGTACGATGCGGAAGCAACGAAAGATGCGTTCAAATCAATTATACATTGAGCATTCGGTGTAATGAGCGAGCCTCTGTTGAGATGACGAGAGATTTGTTGCGGCCAGTAGAGAGGATTGACGCATACAAATACAAAATATAGAAATAATACAAGGCCAAGTTTCGTTAAACTAATGTACTTTCTTTTTTTTCGGTAAGTAGCTAATAAGAAAACACCAGCAACAGTTAGTAACCAGACAATATGAATTACGTAGTAAATTGCCATAATAAAAATGGAAAATGCGAGCAATGGTAAGCCGACAATTAGAAAGACTTTTTTAGATTTTCTCATAACTATTTATTACGAATATTTTCCTTAATAAAGTATTGATAAAAAAGGATAATATTAAAGACGGGTTTTAGGGGGACCTTGTGCTTTCTTGAAGAATTCATTATATGAATCCATTATTCGAACATACGTCTTAGAATCGATGATTTTGCTCTCGCGGAGTGTATGCACCCCATCATTAAATAGTTGTTGAGTATTGGGTTTGAAAAGAAGGTTGTGTTCGTCAATTTCAGAGATACCAGGCGGCACTTTTTTGGAATATTTATGTTCAAGTTGGTTTTTTAGTGATTGAAGTCCCTTTGGGCGAGTTAACTCCTTTTTCTTGGTGAAATTCAGTATTAGGGGAGGGAAATATGTGATGCGATTCTTTTTTTCTTGAAAAACGGTAAGATATATAGGCATAAGGACTGAAACGGCTTCGCCCTGCCTTGCTTCTGAGAAGGGAGCACCAAGCTCTAGGATGCGTTTTTTTGTTTTAAAGACGGTATTAACAAGGTTAATATAACCATATTGGATTTTTTCATTTATATGCTTTATTTCGTCCCATTCGGACTTCACTTTTTTATTGAATCGATCCTTAGCCTCCCGGAAACTCTCGAGTTCTGTTAAAAAGTTGCTTGTTATCCGCTCTTGAGTTTTATAGGTACCCCCATCTTGGAGATTATTAATATTATGTTTCAAATCCCCAACCTTATCAATATATTTTCGTGTATTATTATCGAATTCCTGGAATAATTCCAATAATTGGGTGTTGATGAGTATGGGTACTTGATAAAGATCATGTAAGATTTTCCGTACATCGACATGAAACGCTGAAATAATGGGATTTATCATCAATTCAGCCGATTCTTGGCTTAACCGCTGAGACATAACCATCAGATCGTAAACATTGCGCCGGTCTAAGTGATCAAATAATAGTCGTATCTCACCAGCTACAGTCGGGTCCAGATACCCATTTAATTCAATCTTTGCTTCTTTTTGAATGGCGTTGATTCGAGATTCATAATGGCGAAGCTTTGCACGGAAATCTTCAAGTGAAGCAGCTGATAAATCGCGGTCAGGATCGAGTTCAACCGCCTTATCGAAGCGCCGCATCCTAAAATGATCTGAGTTCAACATGAGGGCTTCAACCATTATTCCGTTTTGACCATCAATCGAGATAATCCAGAGGGGTAGATAGGTTTTATAAATACCTATAAACTGTTCTTTCTTTTTCTTTTCATATTCAGCACCCATTAAAACGGCAGCCATTTCGATGGCTTCAAAATCCGACTGGGAGAAAGGATGCTCGCCCCCGATAAATGGTAATATCAATCTTGTAGCCAATTTTCCAACATCCCATAAATTCACTTATTTACTATTAACAGAATTTCTCTATACATTTAAATTTATCAAATTCACTTCAATTATCGAAACGTTAAAAGCGCTTTTTCTTTAGTGTTATTCGATGGTCTCAAATTTAATAGAGCCTCCAGTTGGAGAAAGAAGACCTGCTGCAGTAAAAAATTTGAACATTCTCTCTTTTGCGGCGTTTGTCCGTATGCTAGGAGTGAGTATTATAAATTTTATTTTAGTAACCTATGCAATTAGCCTGGGAGCGGATGCTTTTTTAGGTGGCGTTGCAGTTGGGGCTTTTTCTTTAACACAAGTCATTTTTCAGATCCCAGTCGCTAAATTGAGTGATAGGATTGGGCGAAAGAAAACTCTAATGATTGGAATCGGAGTATTCGCGATAGGTACGTTGCTTTGTGGATTTGCCCAAAACATAACTCAGTTGATTATTTTTCGACTCATTCAGGGAAGTGGGGCGTTTATTAGCGTGATTCAAGCTTTTATCGGAGACATGTTTCCATCGAAGGAGCGAGGTACAGCGATGAGTGTCTATCAATCAGGTATTACTTTAGGATATGCAGTAGGATTGCCTTTAGGGGGTTTTCTAGCTTCATTATTTCTGAATTTTCCATTTTTTGTACACTTTGGTTTGATACTCGTAAGCTTAGCTGTAATTTATTTGTTTGTTGAAGAACCACAGATACAGAAATCTAGGTTTAAAAAAGAAGAGAAAAAAATTAATTACAAAAAGGAGATCTTTAGTAACAAGCTATTTCTGCTGACAACATTAATTGATTGTCTCTCTGTATTTGTATTTTCAAGTTTATTAGCTTTTATTGCCAAGTTTGCTCTTTCAATTGGAATTGATACTTTAACTTTTAGTATACTCATGATTCCTCTGGTATTGATGATGACTCTTGGGTTCTTCTTAGGGGGGCGATACAGTGATCGGGTGGGACGAAGTAATACTATTCTCATTGGATTGGTAATTGCCTGTCCATTACTTATACTTCAAGCTATTGTTAGTGCACCAATAGAACTCATTATAGTTACAGCAATGGTTGTTTTTGGAATTGGACTCGCTTGGCCAACCATCCCGGCATTAATAATGGAATCAATCTCTGAGTCATGTCGTGCAACTGGAACTTCAATCTATAATTCCTTTCGATATTTTTCAAATGCATTGGGTCCAATAGTAATGGGATATATAATTGGGATTTATAGCCCAGGCCCAGAAGATCTTGGGCCGGGTATTAGGATCTCTTACTATATATCGGGGATCATATATCTGGTAGCGTGTGTACTTGTGTTCTTCTTTTTACATAAATTTGAGAGAAATAGAGAAATGGTTTGCTAAGGTGTCTATTGAAATTTTAGTCATTTTTTTAAAAAGCTACGTCCGATTAAATGAGCAACGCGAACTGGCTCGGGTATATGGCTAACACCCGCACTTATTTTCAAGATTTTCTGTGCATCTTTTAATTCAAGACCTTTTATTTGGAAAAAAACTGGATTTTTTACGTTTTTTTTAGTTTTATATTCATAAAAAGGACCTGCGTTCTGGATTATATCCCAGCGTTTCTTCCACTCACTCGTATGTTCTAAGGCGACCTTTATCGATTGGAGATCTGGTTTTTTTTCGACAACAATTATAACTGGTAATTTAGTCTCCTCAAAAAGTCGGTTAATATCAACTATGTTAAAGCCACCGAAGGTGATGCCTGCAAGCATAATCACACGCAATTGCCCAAGATGGGGTGATACTGTGATCATTTCGCTGATCTGTTGAGTAGCATCCAATCCATCAATTTTAATCGTTGTTTGTAATACGCCCTCAATCCAAAGACGTCCTCGAAAGACCACTCCGAAAATGCGGGCCGTTCCTTCTGATCTGGGAACGAATGGAGCATCATCAATCCCAATGATACGAATTTCCTTTTTAATCTCCCGAAATTTAATGTTATCCATCCTTTAACCTTCATATTTTCTATGGTGTATTTATAAGTCAAAATCTATTTTAGAATGAGAGATTAAATATTATTTAATTTATATCATTGTGGAGTCAATCATGACGGAGATTCAACAGCGCCATTTGAAAGAGCTCGTGCAAGTGATCAGCGATATTTTAGGAGGGCAAACAAACGTCCTCCAACGAGTGGAACGGGGGCTTACTGAACAGTATAAAACCTATGCTCAAGTTGTGAGTAAAGTATCGCTCTTGGATAAGAAGATTCAGGGAGGTTTCACCGTTCTAGAAGGTAACCGGCTCGCCTCCTTGGATAAAAATGTTAGTGAAAAGCTTTCTAGTCTGGATTATAGTTATCTGGTGAAGTTGAAGCAAGATTTAGACAAGGTCCATTCAAAATTGCAGCGCCAACTAAATCTCCAGCTGTTAAAACTATTTATTAAGCAATCCAAGGAGCCTAGGAAGCGGGCTCGGGGTGTAGCTCCCGCCAAGAGTCAGCCAAGCGTAGCATTACCTTCAAGGAGACCAAGCGTAGCGAGAGCTCCTGCTTACACCGCCACTGTCCCCCAACCACAGCAACCTGTTTCTCAAGAAGCGGCTGCGGATGTAGAAGGAGATGACTGGTCGGAGAGCGAACTTGAGGGAGCGCAGATTTTCGATAATATTATCACGGGATGGAAACGGCGCGACTGGGAGAGTCAAGCAAAAGGGACGAAAGAAATGTTTATGCGAGCATGGAAAAAACTTTCGAACACCGACCGGCAAAAAATTAGGAATGGAACATGGAGTAAAAAAGTTATTAAGAAAATGAAGTTACTAAGTCGGGAATAATAAAAAATCGCAGCAATTATTTTTGAAAACAATCTAAGGGTCTTATCCGTGGCTGAAGAAGAACAATACGAACTGAGAATACCACCGGGCGTTCCTAATCTAGAAGAAATATTATCAGAAGTGATTAAAAAGTTTAATTTGAAACTGATCTCCCCAAAAGACCTTAACGAGCGGTACTATATGGCGCTTCGTGGAAATTTGGAGGATGTTCAAGCTGCAAAAGTCTTTTTCCGAGAACAATTAGAAGAGTATGTCAGTAAATTGGAAGAACGCACAAAATAATCTTTATTTTTTAAGGTAAATTAAAAAATTTAGAAGAATTTACGGTTTAATTTTGAAATAGATTTTCCCAGAAAACCAGTCATCACATCGGATGTTGGAATGAACGTTAGTTATTCTAGTTCTTCGTAAAGGATTATTCGTTTTTAATTATAACAGATCATTAAAATAGTTAAATTAAATTAAGTAATCCTAAAGATTCTGTCGGTACATTCCAAAGGGTGAAGTACGTGAAATTTGAAGATAAGATTGACGTTTATAATGATCTCGGCAAGTGTTTAGCTGAAGATTTACCAATTGAAACCTTAAGTCCATTAAATAATCCGTATATAATTCGGGTTTTGGATTTTTTTAAGAGCACCGCCTTTGTTAATCTTCGAAAAATCGAAAATATGTTACGCCAAGGGACTTTTGGTTATACATCAGCATCCCGACAGGATGAAATGAACATGCCTTGGCATGGTAGAGATTGGGACGTCTTGGAAAATGCTTCAGCTATTGCAGAGCGATTAGATAAAATAATTCGAGTCACGGGGAATGGAAAAAAGGATAATTCGTATGTGCAAGTTCTACCAGGAAACGATCTTTTAATGGTAAAGATGCCTAAAAGACGTATGTTAGCCGCTTCAAGTCGCGATCCACCTTATAGTATTACCGTTGTGGCTCTCGGACAAGTTCTTTCCGAATTATTTGATGTCACACCGAATTCAGATCCCGATGGAGTGAACATCATTAAGAATGTCCTAGCAGGGCGTTATCCTCAAACGATGGCATTTCAACCAGGAAACCCAATTTTCAGCCTGCTTCGTCCAACCACCACGCAGGAAGGTTTGGGTACGGGCTTTAAGACGGTTTTAATAAACCATTTGGTTGCGTTGGCGGAAAAGAGAACATATGATGCAGTGGTATTAACTTCAATTTTGGAGCAAGCCTCCCAATTTGAAATTGGAAATGCGTTGGGCTGGTTTGAAAGATACAATTTATTGGCCTTCGCATACCAGGGACTTAATGGTGATCGTCTAGTAATGGATTTGATTCAAGACAATAAGGAAGGAACGGTTGGAGATGTCGTTTCCAGCTTAATCAAAACTGGATTAGAAGATCAAGTTATAAAGCAGGGTAGGGGTTTTCCTGCAAAGTTGTTTTCGGGATATCGGATGTTCACTACAAAGGATTACCCATTATGGAATGCTTATACGTGTGCAGGCTTATTAGCTGCCACGATAGTAAATGTAGGTGCCAGCCGAGCTGCTCAGTCGGTAGCGTCAGTTTTTTCAGGATTTAGTGATTTGTGTATGTTTGAGTCAGGCGGACTACCAGATCCTGATTGCGGACGTGTCATGGGAGTTGGCTTAGGATTAAGTAAATATTCCCATGATGAAGGTGGAGCAGGTGGCATCGGGTTATTTTCATTAGATAATAATTTAATTCGACATGGTTCTGGATTTATTTCCCCGTGTCTTGCGGCAGCGATGTGTTTAGACAGTGGTACGCAGCTGTTTAGACCAGAAACAACTTCGGCCACCTTTTTCCGATTACGGGAAGTGGTAGATTTGTTTAAAGATCCTATGAATAAAATCGTCTCTGCAGCAGAGGAGGTAAAATCAAATATTTAAAAGGAATAGGTTGTGAAATTATGCCAATGAGTGAAAGACGTGGTAAGAAACAAATAAAGGGTTGGGAACCCCAGTTTTATCCAGGATTTGGTTTTGCCTCAGAGAGGCGGCGAAAAGTAGTAAATCGTGATCGCCGCCTTGTTAAGTTGCGGAATATTCCAGATGACGATATCGTCCGGTTATTAGGACACAGGGCACCTGGAGGTTTATACCTCAGCCTTCATCCACCCCTTGATGAATTAATGGAGGCTTATGATCCAATTAAGGAATTAGTAGTCCCCTCACCTGGAGCGGATTCGGGTGATAGAATGCGGTTTGTTCAGATGGTCGATAGTTTTTGGCGTCCTCCAATTGCCCCATGGTTACGAAAACGAATGTATTTTTCAAGGTTCAGGGGAGTAGATACGGTGGTTGAAGCAGAACGCACTTTATTAGAAATGCGAGAACGCGACGTCGAAGCGGCCGCGAAATTAATGATCGAGATGGAAGTCTTCGATACTGCCCGCACTGCCTTGCGTTCCATCACACCCCAAGGACATTCTGCGCGGTTAGATGAGATGGACCTTATGTTTGATGCCCGGAAGAGGTACACTCTGGATTTTGATACAGGGCATATCGTTTATACCAAAAATATGCATGCTGAAACCTTAGATAAGCCAGTAGCTTTAGGTTATCCGGTTTCGGAAAATGAGTTAAAACCGATTGATCCTACGTATCGCTGGGATACCAGTCAATATAAATCCAAAGCAGAAGTGCTGATGGTTATCAGTCGGATTGGAGAATTACGAATTTTAGGTGGTTTCAAACCTGAAATGGTTAATAATCTTTAGGAGTGGTTAAAATGGCAGGTCCGTTACAAAAAGGGAAATTACCGAAAGAATTAACAGGAGAAATGGAAGCTACTGCAAAAGCATCCCAATATCTTCGTCAGGCAGTTCGAGCTTTACGGGATTTCTTACCAATAGAAAAGAAAAGGCGAATCTGGAAAACTCTTGAAAAGATCTTTGAAACTGAACCCATCACCAAGTCAGATTATATGATGTATAATCGAGGAGGATACAAACAATCCCCGCAAAAATCAAAATTCCAAGAGAATTCTATCGGAATAACCTTAGAACGAAATATTCCCAGTTATCATCATAGCTTAATGGAGCCTATGGGACAGCGAGAGCTCCGACCCTTTACGATCTCTACAACAGATGTTAAAGTCGAGCCAGAAGCGCTCCATTATTTAAATAATTATGCAATGCAGCAATTATATGATGACATCAAGCGAACTCTTATCTTGAATTTGGACATTCCCCATCGTACAATACAAGTTAGAGCAGGGAAAGAAGTTACCCCTGAATCTGTTAATCAGTTTTTACGCTCAGTCCAGCATACGGTTGGAGGCGGTACAATTCTATTGGATCAAACTGCAGATGTAGATCCTACTCTCGTATCAGATGCTTATTGTAAAATCATCACAGGAAATGATGAAATCAAGGATTTTGTAGATCCAAGGTTAATCATTGATATTAATACACATTTCCATGAATCTAAAGTTAAGAAATTAAAAGAGGCGATAGGCGATACAATCCACCTTGTGATACGGGCGCCTACCTTAGTAGTCCGTTCTGGTGATGCCGGTTCGACGTTGAAGTGGGGTGCTTTGAATAGCATTGTAGCCTTTATTGGAACATATCGGTTAGCACACGATAGTATCATATCAGATATTGCTAATGCGGCGCGGCAAGCCAATACGATTTTAATGGGAGGGAGTACTTGGAATTCAAGAGCGCACTCCATCAACACACTGGGTGGGATCCCCTTTGGTTTTCTGGCAGATCTTTGCCAAGGCGATGCAAAGTTACCTGCACGGCCATTTCTCCAAGTAGCAAACGAGGATGAAGAATTGGCCCGTAAATATCTTCAACAAACAATGGGGTGTATGAGTGTTATTGTTCCCGTTCTGATGGAGATGTGGTCTGGTTTGTACGTTTCAGGTAATTTTAATCTCACTCCAAGCTTATTGGCAGCTTCATTCTGCGCGGATATCCAAGAAGATTTTCTTGATATTTTAACTAATTTAATTCACAAATACTTCTCTCGGATTCGGCAGTACGAACTAGATGTCGCCCCGACACGCTGGTACAATCTTCGTTGGGTCATTGAAACCGTCGTCCATGAGGTAATGACGACATTAGAAAAGTATCCAACCGCAATGGAGTTGTTATGGTCTGGTATCCAACGTACTTTTCTTTTAGGCTCAATTGCGGCAAATATTGGATCCCTTTTGACAGGATCTCCGACGGCTGGACTTTGGGGATTACGGTATTCGAATGCGCTTTTAGTAAAAGAAGGCTGGCTTCGATCTACAGCAGGAAACGAGATGGTAGATCATATTGGTCTGGCAAATTCTTGTTCTCTCCGGCTTGAAGAAGGTGGTCTTCCTGAACTACAAGGATTGAATACCCCACTAAACGTCTATGGCCTAGCTCAAGCTTATGCGATGGCCGGTGCGGGATATTGTGCAGCTCTGGCACGTGGAGATTCATGGGTTTGCTCACCGATAATAAAGATAGCGTTTGCGGATTCTAGTTTGAAGTTTAACTTTAAGGATCCTTTAAAAGATATAATTTCAGGAGTCGAGAAGAAATTTCAACCTGCAGGGGAACGAATTCAATGAAAGGAGGTATACTATGACTGAAGAGAAAAAAGACGAAGCTACAGAAAAGACAACGGAAAAGAAAGAGTGGTGGGAGGAGGAATTCAAAGGTGAATGGTGGAAAGGTATCGACTGGATAAAGGATCACGGTGGGGAACCCGCTGGAATTATGCTTTTTATAGATTACATGTTAGACAAAGCAATTATAACGCCAGAAGCGGTAAAAGTTGCAAGTCTCATTCCACATCGGTTAATTCTACTTGAAATCGTACATCCTACAAAAGGAAAAGAACATCTCTCGTTCATGATATCGCCCACTTCTGTGAATCCCGGCATCCCGGATGCAGAACCAGATATACTTCTCAGCTTTAACTATTACGATCTTGCTCGCTTTCTTATGGATAAAGAAAATGATTTCACAATGCCATTTTGGCTGGGACGGGCACGAATTTATGGGAATCTAACGGTGCTCGCGGATTTAGCAGATATCTTAGAAGTTGCGAAAGGGAAAACAATTGATAGGGCAAAGGAGGAACGCCCGCTTATTTGGCCAGTGGGGCATCCATAACAGGAGGTTAGAAAATGGCAGAGGAACGAAAGTTATTTTTGGAAGTCAAAGATGTAACAGTAGAGTTTGTGAGGGGAGAACCTAGTATTAAGAATATCAGCTTTACAATCGATGAAGGACATTCCTTTGGGATTCTCGGTAAGTCCGGCTCAGGTAAGTCTGTCTTGATGAACGCAATTCGAGGAACTAAAGAATATCAACCGATCCGGGGAGAAATTATTTTCCATATCGCATATTGTCCAAACTGTTTCTGGATAGAATATGGGAGTAAAGCTGGGCAAGCTTGTGTTAAGTGTGGCGCAACGCTAGAATATAAAGAAGTTAACTTTTGGAACGAACGCAAAGATTTCACTCCAATTTCATATGGATTGTACAATCGGATATCCATAATGTTCCAAAGAACGTTTGGGATCTTTGGAGAATTACCAGTTATGACCAATATCGAGAGGATCTTGAATAAAATTAATTATCCCCAAAAATTGATGAATGCCCGAGGGATTCGGCTCCTCCAACAAGTCAAGCTTCAACATAGGGCAACTCATTTAGCCCGCGATTTATCAGGGGGTGAGAAACAGAGATCCGTTTTTGCGATGTGTTTAGCCCGAGATCCACTTCTTTTCATTGCGGACGAACCCACGGGAACATTGGATCCCGTAACCGCGGTTGCGGTTCATGATGTTATGAAACAAACAGTTGAGGAAGAAGGTTTGACATTGTTGGTAACATCTCATTGGCCAACAGCAGTTGTCGAATTGTCAGAGGAAGCAATTCTGCTCGAGGAGGGGGATATAGTTTCCAAAGGAGATCCTCAAATGGTGGCAGACACTTTTCTTGAGAAAATGGGTGATGTAATAATAGATCGCAAGACCTTCGAGAACCCGCTTATTCGCATAACCGATGCTTTCAAAACCTACTACACACACGATAGAGGTGTTGTGAGAGCCGTCAATGATATTTCGTTTGATGTAATGGAAGGTGAGATTTTTGGGTTAGTTGGTGTGTCTGGGGCAGGAAAAACGTCCTTGGTTCAAATGCTCATTGGTGAAAAGAAAATTACTACAGGCAAAATTGAAATTAAAATTGGGGATGATTGGGTGGATATGCGAGTCCCTGGCGTTGAGGAACGTGGTCGTGCCTTGAAGTACATGGAAATACTTCATCAAGAATATTGCCTTTATCCCCATCTAACTGTACTTGATAACTTAATTGGAGCTATTGAACAACCCATGGGTGAAGAAATGAAGACGAAGAAGGCCTATGATGCCCTTAGAGGCGTTAACTTCACGAATAAGGAAATCGATTCGCTAATTTATAAATTCCCAGATAACATCAGTGAAGGAGAGCGCCATCGGGTTGCCATTGGACGGGTTTTGATCAAAGAACCGAAAATTATCATCTTGGATGAACCAACTGGGACCGCTGATCCACTAACTAGAATGGAAATCGTGCGGTCTATTAAGGATGCACGAGATAACCTCAATCAGAGTTACCTAATAATCTCACATGATATCGACTTTATTAAAGCAGTGTGTGATCGTGCGGCACTCATGGCATCTGGGAAATTATTGAAATTAGGAGATCCAGATACGGTGATTGATACATTCAGAGAAATCGAATCTAAAGCGCAATTTCATGCTTAATTTTTTTCAGAATAAACTTTCTCTGAATTCGTCTGCTGAGATGGAGTGGATTTCATCCGCCAATAATTTCATCTCAAGAAAGCTATTCATCATGTTCTCGTTTGGATTAAGTAGGATATGCTGTCGAAATCGCCAGAAAGAAGTCGCAACGGCGCCATATTCTGCGAAGGTCTGTAATGCTTCTTTTTCTGACGCCTCAAGATCCCTTTTGCTTTGATATCCCTCAATAAATGATTTGGCTTTAGTAAGTGATAGCCTTCCTTTAGAAGTGCAGGTCCCAACAAGACACATCCCTAAATCGAAAATTAGATAATAATTACAAGCCTCTTCAAAATCTATAATCGCCGCAAGTGTTCTGTTGGGAGTAAATAGAACATTATCATAAAAAACGTCGCTGTGGATTAAGCCCTTGGGCAAATTTGGTGAAATTTGTGTAAGAGCAATCTGTTTCTCTCGTAACCAATTGGAATAACTTGGATTCACCTGAGAGGAAATTACCTCATGGAAATGATCGATTCCATAGGGGTGTGATTTTGGAAGGTAAGGAGGGGCAGAAATTTCATGTAAGCTTGTAAGAAGTTTCCCTAATTGAAAAAGCATCTGTGAATTCAATTCTCGAAAAATAGTACCTTCAATGAATTCCTTGAGGATCACCGACTTGCCTTTATAACTAGTAAATAGTTCTTGGTCTATTGAAGAAATGACTCGAGTTGTAGGAAAATTATGCTTTTCTAAATAGGTAAGAAGATGAACATAATTTTGAACTTCTGTGTAATTTTTTTCATCACAGATAGTAAGTACAAATTGCCCCTCGCTAGTATTCACCTTGTAGCTGGAATTACTTTGCCCACCTTCAATGAAATTAAAATTAAGAACATCTCCGACTGGATATTGAGCAATCAATTTTTCAATTTCCTTTTTACTCAAGGTTGTATATTTAACCATTTGAGTTGCACCGGTTCTGCGGGAATTACTTCGAACACAGTGGGTCTTCTCTACTTAATGCCTCATAAATGCCCAATCCCTCATTAATCCCTGTAGAAAACGCGATCCCTCTACATCCCACACAATTCTTAACATGCTCGCAACCACCGCACTTTCCAGTTAAATGATTTTCAATGTGTCTTGCCCTTTGGAAGAATGGCGCTTCTAGTATTTCTTTAATGGCCATCTCTTTAACGTTAAATAATTTAATATCAACATCAGCACAAGGTCGAACGTATCCCATTGAAGTTAGGTAGATACTATACATGTGCTGTAGACAACCATTTCCGGTTAATGGAGCGTGGACGAGCCAGTTATACCCATATTCTTGCTGGTCTATTTCTAATAACTTCCTTTTGACATCATTACACTGCTGGATGGTAGGAGTTAAGGTGGACCAGTTGATTTCCCCTCGTCCTCTTGGAACGAGCAATTCTTGATTGGGATAAAGGTTATTCTCTCTACAAAATCTCCAAATGGCGGGGGTTTCATCCATTGTTAATGAAGTAGTAACAAAGGAAACTCCGAGGCGAAGCTTTTGAGGACTACCTTCTGTAAAGCCAACATTGATTAAATTTTCAAGCCCTTTCTGGATTTTTTTATAAGTTCCCTTCCTACCTGCCAAAAAATCTTGTTTTTCTTCTATAAGAGAATCTAATTTTCCAAGTATAGAAGCGTTCTCATCATAAAGGAATTTGGCAAAATCCAAAGTCATCGTGGTAGTATTGGTAATCACAGTGGGAATCATTTCAAGTTTCCTAATATATGAGATTAGTTCGCGAAAGTGGGGATAGATCGTTGGTTCCCCGCCTCCAATAACGACAACCGACTCGCCTCCAAGATCCTTAACTTGAGATATAACATCTTTTATAGTTTCAAAAGAAATTTCTCCTGGCGGAGGGATTCCACTAGTGCCATTACAATATTGACATCTGAGGTTACAAATAAGACTGGTTTCCGTCCGCATAGTCAGCAATTTCCCATGTTCCCTGGCGGTTCTCGCTCGATCCGGTGAAAAGTTATATCCAATCAATATCGGTGGTTTTGATAATTCAGTCCTACGTTTGGTAGAAAGTGTGGTTTCTATCATTTATATTCCCCTTTATTAACATAATAACTGCCAATAGTCAAAATTAGAAGGAGTTTTCTTGATTTTCCCTAAAATCTCAACTAAAACTAAACCTTTTTTCTTATCTTCAATCGCGGCTCAAACTGTTCGAAATATCTTTCCAATTTTTATCAGAAATAGGATTTATCACAGTTTATTTTTTTTTAAAAAAATTCTACGCGATTGAAGATATTCACAGTTTGTATATTCTTTTACTAATATAAACTAGTCTAAAAAAGCGCGTAAAATAAAGACAAAAAAGTTTATAGGAATACGGTTAAAACTGAGTATTTAACGAAAAAACTATTTTGATATCCATGCTTGAAAATGATCAATATACTCAAACGATTACTTTAGAAGATGGGCGAAAATTAGGTTATGCTGAATTTGGAGATTTACAAAAAAGCCCCATATTTTACTTTCACGGACATCGCTCGTCTCGCCTTGAGCCAAAAATGTATGATTTTAAGAAAAAACAATGTAATGCTCGATTTATTGCAATAGATCGACCCGGATATGGTCTATCTGATTTTCAAGACGATCGTACCCTATTAGATTGGCCCAGCGATGTCCTAGAGTTAGCTAATGCCCTCAAAATAGGTAAATTTGCAGTCCTTGGAGGATCTGGGGGTGGACCGTATGTCGCAGTTTGTGCTTATAAAATTCCTGATCGATTAACCACATGCGGTCTGGTCTCAGGACTTGGTCCTATTAAGTTTGGGACAGAGGGGATGATGAGAAGTAATCGTTTGGAGTTATTTTTTGGACGTAGATTTACCTTTATGCTGAGATTTCTATTTTGGCTCCAAAAGAAGTATATTGGGCGGATGAAAAAGAAAGATAAGGAATCTTTAGAGAAGTTGTTTCTGAAACAAGCTAAAAAAGCGCCCGAACCAGATAGAGTAATAATGGGAGATCCCGAGAGGATTCCGTTATTTCTTGAATTATTTGAGGAACCTTTTCGGCAAGGTTCTAAAGGTCCGTATCATGAAGGGAAATTATTCGCGAGGGATTGGGGATTTGACTTAGGGGATCTTTCCCCAGATCTTACAATATATTTGTAGCACGGTGAATTAGATATAGCCGTCCTATAAGAATGGCAGAGTTAGTTTGCGAGGCAATTCCCAACTGCATTAGTAAATTTTATTCTGATGAGGGGCATCTTTCGACGGCTGTTAATCATATAGAAGAGATTATAACTACTTTAACTTCAGATTAATGGCTAGCTTAAAAGAGGGAAAGAAGTTCTTTATACAATGACTTGTTTATAATAATTATAACAGGTTTATATGTAATGAAGAGATGGCACTACTAAGGATTGAAGCAGACAAGCCGATTGTTCTCCATAAGAAATTGGAACAAAAATAAAAAATTGAAATTTCTTTCTCGGTAATGTCTTGATTTTTTAAATGCTAGGTGAATCTAGAAATGACCGATGAAAAGGAGATAAACGAATATAGGGAAATGATACAAAATTTTAATCAGAATTTTTTGCATCATTCTCAAACGGTCGAAAAGGTATTACACGATTTATCCTCTGAAATAAATGGAATTTCGGACGATGAAGCAAAGAGACGCCTACAAGTGTTAGGTGTTAATGAAATTCCTGTAAAAAAAGGTAGCCATCCTGTTTTTCTCTTTTTTAAACAATTTCATAATATTTTAGTTTATGTCCTTCTTATCGCGGCGCTCATTTCCTTTATCGCAGACCATTTGATTGATGTGTATGTGATTTTGCTTGTAATTATAATTAACACTATAATAGGATTTATACAGGAGTATAAAGCAGAGCGATCAATTCACGCATTAAAAAAGTTGATTGTACCTTATGCCAAGGTTTATCGAGATGGAGAATTACATCGCATCCACTCAAGAGAATTGGTATGCGGTGATATTATTTTTTTAGAGGCAGGGGATAAAATTCCCGCAGACGCAAGACTCACAGAAATAAAGAATTTTCGCACGATAGAAGCCTCATTGACTGGGGAATCCTTTCCTGTGGAAAAAAAAATCTTCATTTTTCCTGCAAATACTCTTCTGGCTGACCGGAAGAATATGGCCTGGATGGGGACTTATGTTGCAAGCGGAGAGGCGAATGCAGTTGTAACTGGCACGGGTGCTAATACCTCAATTAGTAAAATAGCTCTAGATCTAGAACGAATTAAAACCGGAAAAAGCCATTTGGAAAAAAAGATTTCTAAATTAATAAAACAAATTGGGATAATTGCAATTGGGGGGGCAATTATAACATTTCTTATTGGGTTTTTAATCAGAGGATTGGCCATATTTGAGATATTCTCCTTTGCCCTGGCATCTCTTGTTTCTGGAATTCCGGAGGGATTACCCGCCGTCCTTATAATAGTTCTTAGTATTGGAGCAAATCGTATGGCGAAAAGAGGTGCGATTGTTCGGAAATTATCTGCTATCGAAACTGTGGGGGCAGCAACTCTGATCGCAACAGATAAGACCGGGACACTGACAGAAAATACTATGAATGTCGAAAGACTCTGTTTATTGGATGAAGACGAAATCGTGGTAACAGGAAGGGGCTGGGAACCTATTGGCGATTTTGTACATAAAGGTAAAGTTATTGATCCATTAACATATCCTACTTTATCAAAACTACTCTATATTGCAGCTGTGTGTAATAATGCACGGCTATTAAAAGGAAAAGAAGACGAACCGCCTTTTAGTATAATTGGAGATCCGACTGAGGCTGCGCTTGTAGTACTCGCAAGAAAAGCAGGGTTATCCAAAGCAAGATTATTACAAAAAAAAATGAAACAATTGGATGGGTTACCATTTAATTCTGAGTTAAAGTATCGAGCAGCCCTTTTAGAATTTAGTGACAATCAGTCAAATGAAATCTTTGTGGTAGGGGCCCCCGAAGTTGTTCTCGCTCATTCCTCCTTTATTCTTCAAACAGGCAAAATTTTAGAATTAAGCCAACAACAACGTCAGACGATTCAAGCGCAAATAAAATCTCTTGCAACAAAGGCGATGCGAGTGGTTGGTTTCGCTTTTAAAAAAGTACCAGCAACCCTAAATAATCTATCAAAAGACTTAATTCATGACCTTGATTTTGTGGGTGTTGTCGGTATGATGGATCCCCCACGAATAGGGGTCAAGGACGCAATTGCTAAGGCCCATAAAGCGGGTATTCGGGTCATGATGAAAACAGGCGACCATAAAGATACAGCTATTGCAATTGCCAAAGAAATCGGTTTGATTGATGAAAAAGCACCCAATAATACATATCCTCTTGCTTTGGATGAGCACGAATTATCTCGACTATCTCAAGAAGAGTTTGAAGAAATAGTAAAACACGTCTCTGTTTTTGCGCGCTTATCCCCAAATATGAAATTAAGACTGATTGAAACACTCCAGAAACACGGGCATATTGTTGCCATGACCGGCGATGGCGTGAATGATGCGCCTGCATTAAAACA